>CAVGKH010000059.1:1275-12152 GCA_963629755.1 Gemmiger sp. | reverse complement strand
GGCGTTACCACCCGGCGCCAGCTGCGCGCTGCTGGCTGCAAGGCCCGCTGCATCATGATCAGCCAGGTATCCGATAAAGAAATGATTGCGCAGGCTTATTCGGCCGGGGTCGATTTCTTCATCAACAAGCCCATCAATGTCATCGAAGTGTGTACCGTCATCAACAATGCCACCAGCCAGCTGGAAAACGAGCGCAAGCTCAACGATATCGGCCGCCTGTTTGGCCTGCAGGGCCTCAGTGCCCCGGCCCCGGCTGCCGCACAGGGCAGCGCCAGGCAGCCCGCCCCGGCCCCCGATTTTTCGCCGCAGCTTCACCGTATTCAGGCCATTTTAAACCAGCTGGGCATGAGCGGCGAAAAAGGCACCGAGGATATCCTCAAGATCTGCGAATATCTTCTGCAAAACCGCCTCACCTCGGCCGGTGTCTCCATCGGCAACCTGTGCGCCGCGCTCAGCGATTCCCCCAAAACCATGGAGCAGCGCGTGCGCCGCGCCATTCAAACCGGCATGAGCAACCTTGCGCATTTAGGCTGCGAAGATTTCATGAACGAGATCTTTGTGCGCTATTCCAGCACGCTCTTTTCGTTTGAAGATGTCCGCCACGAAATGAATCTGATCCGCGGCAAAAGCCCCACCGGCGGCAAGATCCGCCTGCGCGGCTTCCTCGACGGCCTGCTCACCATGAGCGCCGAACAAAACTAAATCCAGTATAAACTTAAATAAAAAAGGCGTATGCCCAGCCCCTCACCAAGGCCCGGCATACGCCTTTTTGTTTAATTATATAAAGGTTTTATGTGCCCCAGGTCAAATAGCCGCCATGTGGTTCGTCACGCTCGTCTGTTCCGGCCAAATGTTCCTAACCGCATAGTGTCCATTCTCTAAAAAGCTTAAAGTCTACAAAGATGCTCAAATTTAGGCTCTCTATTGTAGAGGTGTGTAGGGGCGGGGCTCTTGCTCCGCCCGCCAAAAAATCAAGCACTCTTTAAAAAAATATTCCTAAAGAGCCTTATCTAACCGCCCAAAGGCTCCCTCTTTGAGGGAGTTCCCCCATAAACTAGCAATGGCTGCGAAGCCTTAAAAGCCCCGCAGCCAAAGCGATGGAAAAAAGAATTCAGAGGAGAATCTTATTGCCTGCGGTCTCCCGCAGGCAATAAGCCCTAAGCGAATTTAATTAGAAAATGCCCTGAGCCATCATAGCGTCAGCAACACGCTGGAAGCCAACGATGTTAGCACCGGCAACCAGGTCGTAGCCCAGGCCGTAACGCTCAGCAGCCTCAACGCTGCTCTTGTAGATGTTGGTCATAATGGCATGCATCTTGGTGTCAACTTCCTCAGCGGTCCAGTACAGACGCTCAGCGTTCTGTGCCATCTCCAGCTCAGAAACAGCCACGCCGCAGGCGTTAACTGCCTTAGAAGGAGCAACTACCATGTGCTTCTGGCCCTTCAGGAATACCAGAGCATCGTTGGTGGTGGGCATGTTGGCAACTTCGATGTAGTACTTCACGCCAGACTCAGCGATCTTCTTAGCCCATTCCATGTTCACATCGTTCTGGGTAGCAGCGGGCATGTAGATATCTACATCCTTAACGCCCCAGCACTTCTCGTTGGGAACGAACTCGCAGCCGAACTTGTCAGCATAAGGCTTGCAGTGCTTAGGATCATTAGCGCGCATCTCGAGGATGTAGTTCAGCTTCTCCTCGGTAACAACGCCATCGGGATCATGGATGTAGCCATCGGGGCCGGCAAAGTAGGTAACAGCAGCACCCAGCTCAGCAGCCTTCTTCATGATGCCCCAGCCCACATTGCCGTAGCCGGAGATTGCCAGCTTCTTGCCCTTGATGTCCTCGCCGTCGTGCTTCAGCACTTCAACCAGGTAGTACACAGAGCCGTAACCGGTAGCCTCGGGGCGCAGGATAGAACCGCCGGTAGCAACGCTCTTGCCGGACAGTGCGCCGAACTCAGCGCCGCCAACGATACGGCGATACTGGCCATACAGGTAGTTGATCTCACGGCCGCCGCAGCCCAAGTCGCCTGCGGGGCAGTCCAGATCCTGGCCGATGTGACGATACATCTCGGTCATGTAAGCCTGGCAGAAACGCATGACCTCAGCTTCGCTGCGGCCGCGGGGGTCAAAGTCAGAACCGCCCTTAGCGCCGCCGATGGGCAGGCCGGTCAGAGCATCCTTAAAGGTCTGTTCGAAGCCCAGGAACTTGATGATAGAAAGGTTTACAGAGGGGTCGAAGCGCAGGCCGCCCTTGAAGGGTCCCAAGGCCGCGTTGAACTGTACGCGGTAGCCGCGGTTGGTCTGCCATACATGGTTGTCGTCTTCCCAAACCACGCGGAACTCGATGGTACGCTCGGGCTCGACCATGCGCTCCAGCAGGCCAACCTTCTCATACTCGGGGTGAGCGTTGATAACGGGCTCCAGAGAGGTCAGAACCTCTTCCACAGTCTGCAGGAATTCAGGCTCATGAGAGTCCTTTGCGCGAACTTGGTTCAAAACGCGTTCAATGTAAGCATTCATTGTTTTTTCCTCCAAATACTTTTGTTTGATTCGTTCCAAATATCCTTTAACCATTAAAGCAGCGCTTAACTGCTTCATTGGCTATAGTATAGTCTTTCGCCCAGCGAATTGCAATTATTAAATTTACCAAATTTTAAGCAATTCTTTGTATATATTGCCCAACTAGCCAAAGTTACAATCATTTGTTAAAGATTCGTGCATAATTTGTTAAATAAAATAAACAGACACCAGGCCTTTGCCATAAAAACCTAAAAATTAAAAGAGAAATAAGAAAAATCCATTTCATTTAACAGGTTACCGGCAAAATCAGTATAAATTATTTACAATATCCGCTTAATAACAAAAAACCGGGCCGCTTCGGGCTTTCACGCCTTTTGCCTGCCCGATCCCCTTAAAAATCATACAAGGTTTTGCCGTTTGCCTGCTTTCCGCCCGGGGGAGTAAGGTAAGGAGATCCCAAGCAGAAAGCAGGCACGAACAGCAGAGTAAGGAAAGAGAGTAAGAGTTGATATCGAAATTAAAAAGTATGGCTCACGGTCAGCCCAGGAAGTTGAGGAAACCGGTAATGACCATCGAGTTGAAGAAGTCCACAAACAGACTGCCTACCAGGGGCACCACAAACAGTGCACGGGGGCTGGGGCCAAAGCTCTTGTTCACAGCCTGAATGTTTGCCATAGCGTTGGGGGTAGCGCCCATGCCAAAGCCGCAGGTAGCAGCTGCAAAGCAGGAAGCCTCGTAGTCGCTGCCCATGATCTTGAACACGGCAAAGTAAGCAAATGCAGCCATAAACACGGTCTGCAGCAGCAAGATCACGATCATCGGCAATGCCAGGTCAGCCAGCTGCCACAGCTTCAGGCTCATCAAGGCCAGTGCCAGGAACAGGCTCAAAGAAAGGTTGCCCAGGCAGTCGATCTCTTCCAGAGGCATTTCAATATGCATAACATCGGTGGCATTACGCAGAATGCAAGCCAGCAGCATAGCGCCGATATAGGTGGGGAAAGTGATATGAATGCTGGTAAAGAAGTCGTATACCAAAGTACCAACGCCGATTGCAACGGCCAGGTACAGGGCAGCGTTTAAGAAGTTGGTGTTGTCGATAGCCTTCTTGGGGGCTTCCTCGCCCTGATCTGCCGAAGAGCCAATGCCGCTGTCGGTAGAATGCAGGCCCTTCTGCTTAATGCGGGCACGGGCAATGGGGCCGCCGATCATCGAGCCAGCCACCAGGCCGAAGGTAGCGCTTGCCAGAGCCACAGCGTTGGCGTCAGCCACACCCAGGCTCTCCAGCAGGGGGCCGAACGAACCAGAGGTTCCGTGGCCGCCAACCAGGGGAATAGAACCCATGCACAGGCCCAAACGGGCATCCAAACCAAACACGCCTGCCAGAACAGTGCCGATCACATCCTGGAATACCACCAGCACAACGGCCACCACCAGGAAGATGATCACCTGAATGCCGCCGGTCTTCAGCAGACGGAAGCAGGCCGTAAAGCCGACCGAGCAGAAGAACACGGTCATAAAGAATGTCTGGAAGGTGCTGTCAAAGGTAATGTAGCCAATGCCGGTAGAATAGCCGATCAGGTTCACGATAGCGAACACCAGGCCGCCAACCACAGGGGCGGGAATGCAATAGGTGTTCAGAAATTGAAATTTACTGCACAAAAAGCGGCCCAGCAGCAGCACAATGGCTGCAACGGCAACCGCCTGGTAGGCAGTCAGTTCAAGGGTTGCAATTTCCATAGGGTGTTTTCCTCCTTAGCTTTTTATAACGCGGCTCTCATAAACCGCGTCCGTTCCGTATGCCTACAGTATAGGCCGTGAATTCAGATTTCTACAAAAAACTACAGAAAACTTTTTTGCACTTTTGTAACTTTGTAAAAACCAACAGAGTGCAAACTCCCCTTTTGTGCAAATTTGAATAATTTATCAGTTTTATAAAATAAACTTATTCCTTTTATGAAAGTGTCTGTTGCTTCGTTGTTTTAAAAATCCGCCATTTTTATAAATTGCTCCCAAAGCCCACAGCCCGCGCCGCCAAAAAAGCCGTTTCAGGCCCCTAAAAACATGGAAAAACGTTTCCTCAGCAGCCTGCTCTGGGGCGGGTGCGCAGTGCGCCGCCTTTTTCCAAAAGGTCCAAAACCACTGCCCCGGCCACGGCCAGCCCGGCCGCGCCCGGCACAAAAGCCACGCTGGCGGGCGAGTTTTCCTCTCCCTCCTCCGGCGGCAGGGGTTTAATAGGCTGCTCGGTCGAATATACCACCTTTAATTTCTTAATGCGCCTGCGGCGGCATTCCAGCCGTATCACCTTTGCCAGCGGGCAAACGCTGGTCTTGCTGATGTCGGCCACGCGAAACGCCGTGGGGTCCAGCTTGTTGGCCGCCCCCATGCTGCTGATCAGCGGCACACCCAGCCTGTCGCACCGGGTGATCAGCTCCACCTTGGCCCTTACATTGTCAATGCAGTCCACCACATAATCATAAGCCGTCAAATCGATTTCATCAGCATTCTCGGGCAGATAAAAGATCTGGCGCGCGCTCACCCGGCAGCCGGGGTTGATGTCGCGGATGCGCTGCGCCATCACCTCAGCCTTGGGCATTTCCAGCGTGGAATGCAGCGCAATGATCTGTCGGTTCAAATTGGTCAGGCTCACGGTGTCCTTGTCAAAAAGCTCCAGCGTGCCCACGCCGCTGCGCGCCAACGCCTCGGCCGCATAGCCGCCCACACCACCTACGCCAAACACCGCCACACGGCTGCCCGCCAGCACCTGCACAGCCTCGACTCCCAGCAGCCGCCGCGTGCGCGAAAACTGATCCTCCATAAAATATATCCTCCTTGTATAATCCATCAAAATATTACATTTTTTATCCGTCAACTGCCCACCTCTTTACCCTGCCCGCAGCCTGTGCTAAAATAAAAGCGGCAGTTTCTGCTCTTAAAATCCATTCTGCAAACGCTCAAATTTTCTTTGCCTTATATAGTAAATAACTGAGGTGATCCACATGTCTTTATCCATGGCTGAAAATGTCGAACTGATCCGCGAAAAAATGGCCCGCGCTGCACAGGCCGCCGGGCGTGACCCTGCCGAGATCCTGCTGTGCGCTGCCTGCAAGACCCGCACCATAGAAACCGTGCGCGAAAGCGCCCGCCTGCCCATCGACTTGTTTGGCGAAAACCATGTGCAGGAACTGGTCGAAAAAACCGATGCCGGTGCCTACCTGGGCAAGCCCGGCCACTTCATCGGCCACCTGCAGACCAACAAGATCAAAAAAGTGCTGGGCCGCGCTGCGCTGATCCAAAGCGTAGACAGTGAGCATCTGCTGCTCGCGCTCGAGGCCGCCGCTGCCAAAGCCGATATCCAGCAGGATATTCTTTTAGAGGTCAACATCGGCGATGAAGCCAGCAAGAGCGGCATTACTGCCGAGGGCCTGTTTCCCCTGCTGGAAACCGCCGCCCTGCAGCCCCATCTGCATGTAAAGGGCCTGATGGCCATTCCCCCCGTAAACGATGATGACACCGAAAACCGCCGCCATCTGGCCGCCATGCGCACCCTGTTTGAAAAAGCCGCCGACCTGCACGATGACCGCATCGCCATGAATATCCTTTCCATGGGCATGAGCGATGACTTTGAAAACGCCATCCTGGAGGGCAGCACCCTCGTGCGCATCGGCACCGCCATCTACGGCGCCCGCGACTACAGCAAAAAATAAAATTTCCCTATGCTTTCCTGCCCTGCATTCAAAACAGCCGTCATGTCAAATCTGATGCCGTTTATCCGGCAGGGATACCCCTGTCCTGAGGAGCTCTTGGTCGCAGGTCAACCGTGACGAAGGATAGGGGTATCCCTGCCGCCGCACTTGCCTGGCAATTCCGATTTACCGAGCTCTGCCAAAGATAAACGCTCTATCCTGCAAAATCTTCCGCCCTGCCCTCACCGGCAGGGCTTTTTTATTTCAGCCCCAGCCCGTATATGCGGTTCGCATTCTCAAAAAAGATCTTTTCCCATGCACTCTCCGGCACAAGGGTCTGCACCCATTTTGCATACTCCGCCAAATTCACCAGCGGCCAGTCGGTGCCAAACATAAATTTATCCCAGTCGCCCACATAGCGAAGCCATGCCTTCAAGATCTGCATATACCCCGCCTGCTCCCGGTTCAGCACCTCCGTCTCAAACGCGCCGCCCAAAAGCCCCGAAAGATCGGCCGCCACATTGGGGTTCTTTTCCAGCACCGCCGCGGCCTCAGCCAAAAACGGGTTGCCGAAATGGCACATCACAAACTGCACCTCCGGGTGGTCCGCCGCGGCTTCGTCCAGGGTCAGCGGATGCGCATATTTCAGCTTGGCGCGGCTGCCGTTCGTTGCGCCGGTATGCACGGCTACCGGTTTGTGGTATTTTGCCGCCAATTCATAATACGGTTCGTATATTTTGTCGTAAATATACGAACGATTGTACCCCGGATACAGCTTTATGCCCACGCAGGCCGATTTTTGCAGGTGATACTCCACCAACTCTGGCGCATTGCCAGGCAGATCCTTCACCACACCGCTGTCCAGCCCTATGCAATAGCTGAACTGCGGCGGCAGCCCCTGGCAGGTCTGTTCGTTCAGGGGCGCATTGCCCATCACCACGCCGTGCACAAAATCGTGCTCAGCATAAAATTGCACCAGATGCTCCGGTGAATTATCGTGCCCCACCTGCTGCGCCATGCGGTCAGCCCAGGGCTTTGCCCCAAATACATGAAAATGCGCATCAATAATTTTCATCGTGTTCTCCCTCTTCTTTTTAAATCAAACCTTGTTTAAACCGGCCCGTATCTCTTTGAAAAAATCTTTTTATTTTATAAATTGGCGTTTGGCACACTATCTTCGGGAAGAATGCCCTATTCTTCGTCACGGGTTGACCTTACGCCCAAGAGTTCCTCAGAACAGGGCATTCTTCCCTTGCGGAGTGCAATTTTTTCAAAATCGCCGCCATGTGGTTCGTCACGGCCCAGCTGCGGCCAAATGTTCCTCACCGCATAGTGTCCATTCTTAGGTAAACCACATTCAGCTCTATAAGTATCCTGTAGGGGCTTGCATTGCAAGCCCGCTCGCAAAGCACCGCAGAACCATAAAATAATGAGTACCGCTCTGGCGGGCCTGCATTGCAGGCCCCTACCTGCCCGCCTATAAGGTTTACGCATAACACAAGGGCTGACCCTCTTGTGCCTAGGAACTCTTGGCCGAAGGCGGGCCTGTGACGAGGTATAAGGGGTCAGCCCGAACAGCGATGCACACACACCTCCATTTGCCACCCTTTACAAACCCCACCTCAAATCCCATTCTTTTTATTCTATCATGCTTTTGCTCTTTTTCCTACCCTCTCGCCTGCCTGCAGATCCTCCGCCCGCAGCAGCATCGCGTTCACACCGTCGGCATGGCTGCGGCTCACCTGCCGCTTGCAGTAGTGAAACTGCTCGCACACCTGGTTCTGGCTCATTCCGGCTAAATAGATCTGCCGCAGCACCCGCCGCTGCCTTGGCTCCTCCAGCCTGCCGATCGCAGCCTCCACGGCATCGCCCAGCGCAGCCATGCGGCGCTGCTCGCTGGCCAGCACCAGCCGCCTTTCCTGCATCGTCTCTGCCTCCTGCTGCTGGCGGGCGCGCTTCCAGTCGCCGTTTCGCCCCACGGCCAGCTGCTCGCGCTGGCTCTGCATCACCTGCTCCATCTCTTGCATCTCCCGGCTCAGCTCCTCTACTCTCTGCTGCTGCCGCCGGTACGAAAGCAGCCAGTCCACCTTTTCTTTGTATGTCATCCTATTGCTCCTCCGCTCATTCCAAAATTACTTGATTCAGTATTTACAAGCCTATTATACTACTTTATCAAGTAATTTGTCAAGTGCAAAATTACTTTTTCAAGTATTTTTAAACCTTCCCTGCTTTTTCTCACGCCGCAAAGCAAAAAATCTCCCGGCCCGGGGCTGCGCCCCAAAGGCCGGGAGATCGTTCCGTATCAGATTTTCAGCTGAGCCTCAGCATTCCAGAGTGGGCCTGGCAGGGCAGCCCCTGCGCCGCACCGCCTCAGGCTCAGTCTGCCCGCAGCAGCGAAACATTGCCCTGCTGCCACACCACAGCATACCACACGCCGTCGCGCTCAAAGCCGCCATCGCTCAGGTCTCGGTCTACCGAGAAGATCACATCGGGCGTAAACGGCGGGTCGTAGGGGTCCGTCACCGGAAATACATGGCGGATCACTGGGTCCTCGCTTTTCAGCATGGCCCACACCGGGTATTCATAGGTATCGTTGGCCGTGTAAAGGCCCACATTCTTCCACCCGTTCTGCAAGATCACCTCGCAGGCCGCGCCGTAATCCTCGGCGCTGTAAATGCAGTGCTCGGCATTAAAGTAGCCCTCGGGCCTGTGTGCAAACAGCTTTTTGCCGTGGAAGGTGCCGATCATCACAGCCATATCCATAAGGCACAGCGCCCACAAAAGCCCCAGCACAAGGTTTTTGCGGCGGCGAAGCACAGCCCCGGCAAAATCCTCGGCCTCTGCCGCAATGCCCGGAATGCACAGCACCATAAATGGCATCAAAAGGCGCGCGCCCCAATACTGCCAGCGCAGCGTGCAGCCCATGGCGCAAAACGCAATAAAGCACACCGGCATATACACCCTTGCCAGCGTAAGCACCGGCTCGCCCGTTTTTTTGCGGCGGGCAGCGGCCCACACAAGGCGCACCAGCCACCAGCCCATCGCCGCCAAAATCAGCAGCATAAAAATGGGGTTGGTCGCATCGTCATTGCCAAATTTAAAGTAGTCGCCGTTGCCGAAGGTCGCCCCCGAAAGGCTGATGGCATCGTCGTCCATGTTCAACTGTAGCACCCAGCCAAAGTTGGCCACAATGCGGTTCACAAGCGCCGCCGAACCCGGAATGTATCCGTTCTGCAGGTTGCCGAAAATGTGCTTCAGCAGGTTTGCCAGCAAAAAGCGGGGCTGCAGCGTGCCCACCATCAGTTCATCGCTCACGCTCGAACTTTGCAGCGAGTGAAAGCTGTGCAGGTTGCGCAGGCTCGTGGGCACCAAAGGCAGCACCACTGCCGGCAGTGCCAGCAGTGCCAGCCGCACAAGGTTCCAAAGCTTATCGCGCTTCACCAGGCGGGTAATGCCCATCCAGGCGGCCAGCACCAGCATGCCGATGCCCACGCTGGGCTTGGCAAGGTATCCCAGGCTCACCGTGATCGCCAGGTACAAAACCTCTCTGCCCGTTTTCGGCTCAAAGCGCAGGGTCTGCGCCTTTACAAAATCCAGCAGCAGCCAGGCAAACAGCATGAGCCACAGCGAAGAGTAAATATCTGCCTCGGCCGTAAAGGCTTCGGCAAACAAAATGGGCAGGCTCAGCGTCATCATGGCGGCCAGGCGGCTGAACGCCGTGCTCACGCCCAGCTTGCGGGCAATGCCCCAGCTGTACACCGCGCACAAAATGGCCGAGCCGCACTGCACCAGATTGATCAGCACATCGCTCTTGCCCGTGAGCAGATAAATATGCAGCATCACATACTCGGCCAGCACCGGGCTCGAGATCTGCCGCACGCAGTTTGTCGAATAGTGGTCTACCGTGCCGTTCTGCGCCCACTGGCAGATGCGCGGCAGGTGGTATGTCATCGAATCCCAGTTATAGGTCACGGTGAACAGCGCAAAAAACACCATCACCGCGCTCACCGCCGCCAAAAGCCAAAGGCCCACGCTGTGGCTGCGGGGCGAAAGCTCGTCCAGCGTGTGCGCATCGGGCAAATGCACCTCGCCCCGGCGCACTGCGCGCACGGTAAGCGTGAGCAGCCAGGCATCGCTGATCAGCCAAAACAGCGCCACGCCGGGCAGCTTCAGCGCCCCGGCCATGCTCAAAAGCTCTGTGATGGCCGTAAGCTCCAGGTTCCATAAGATCAGTGCATGGGTCAGCCCCTGTAGCGGTGTTTTTCTCCGGCCGCACAGCAGCCAGAGGCACACAAACGAAATGAGCATAAATTTTGTTTCTCCCTATGCAGGCCGCCCTAAAAGCCACGAGCCACAAAAGCCGCGCGGTAAAAGCCCGCCACTTATTTTGCAAGCCCCTTTATTTTTAAGGCCGGTCTGCGCCTTGTTTGTAAAATTTTCTTATCAAAAAATGCCCTGGGTGTTCCGCCCAGGGCCGTTATCAATGATATTTTGCGATGCAGTAAATCGCGCGCACGCCGTCTTTCCAGTTGATCTTTTTGCCCTCTTCCACCTTGCGGGGGTAATACGAAATGGGCACCTCGGCAATGCGCACCTTCTGGCGGGCGATCTTGGCCGTGATCTCAGGCTCAAAGCCAAAGCGGTTTTCTTTCAGGTCCACTGCCTGAATG
>CAVGKH010000059.1:0-1265 GCA_963629755.1 Gemmiger sp. | reverse complement strand
ATAGCAGGTCTCCATATCCGTCAGCTTGAGGCCGGTAAAAATATTGCTCAGCCGGGTCAAAAACAGGTTGGCGGCAATGTTCTGCTTGTAGGCCGCATCATAGTGCTTGGTTTTGGCAAAACGGCTGCCGTAAACCACATCAGCCTCGTCATTGCAGATCGGCTCGATCACCTGGGCGTACTCGTTGGGGTCATACTCCATATCGGCATCCTGAATGATCACGATATCGCCGGTAGCGGCTGCAAAGCCGGTGCGCAGCGCTGCGCCCTTGCCGCCGTTCTGCTTCTGGTGGATCACCTTGCTCACCAGCGGCGCGATCTCACTGTCCAGCACAGCGCTGGTGCCGTCGGTCGAGCAGTCGTCCACCACAATGATCTCCTTGTGAGCCACCGGTGCCTCGCGCACCTTATCCACGATCGCACGGATGCTGGCTTTTTCGTTGTAGCAGGGGATCACAATGGAAAGGGTCACATCTTCCATAGAAATTTTCATAGATTCTGATTCCTCGTTCAGTCCGGGCCGTTTTGCCCCGTTTTTTATTCGGGGTGTATCCGAAAAGCCGAAACCACAGTCTGTTTCTTTCGTTTCCGATACACCTTGCCTTGTCGTTCACTTCCGCACTCTCACACCAATGTGCGAAAATAGGCGATGCTCTTTTCCAGCCCTTCGTCCAGAGCAATGCGGGGCTTCCAGCCATTCAGCTCGCGGCCTGCCAGCGTGATATCCGCACGGCGACGGGTGGGGTCATCACCGGGCAGGGGCTTAAACACCAGCTTGCTCTTGCTGCCGGTGTGCTGCAATACCTTCTTGGCCAGCTCCAGCATGGTAAATTCGCCGGGGTTGCCCAGGTTCACCGGGCCCAAAAAGTCCTCGCGCGACTGGTTCATCATGCGCCAAATGCCCTCGATCAGATCGTCCACATACTGAAAGCTGCGGGTCTGTGTGCCGTCTCCGTAAACGGTCAGGTCTTCGCCGCGCAGCGCCTGCATGATAAAGTTGCTCACCACGCGCCCGTCCTCGGGGTCCATATTGGGGCCGTAGGTATTAAAAATGCGGATCACCTTGATCTTCACACCAAACTCACGGTGATAGTCAAAGCACAGCGCCTCAGCACAGCGCTTGCCCTCATCGTAGCAGCTGCGAATGCCCACTGGGTTCACACAGCCGCGGTAAGTTTCTACCTGGGGGTGCACCTCCGGGTCGCCGTATACCTCGCTGGTCGAAAACTGTAAAAGCGTGGCATCGTATTTCTTTGCCAGCCCCAG
>CAVGKH010000058.1:3969-12275 GCA_963629755.1 Gemmiger sp. | reverse complement strand
ATCGTGTACTGGTCACGGGCGCAGACGGCTTTATCGGCAGCCACCTTACCGAAGAACTGGTCAAAAGCGGTGAAAAGGTCACGGCTTTTTGCCTGTATAACTCATTTGGCACGCTTGGCTGGATCGATACCCTGCCCAAAGAGATCCGCAGCGAGATCGAGGTCTTTACCGGCGATGTGCGTGACCCCAACGGCGTGCGCACTGCTATGCGAAACCAGCAGCGCGTGTACCACCTGGCAGCGCTCATCGCTATTCCGTTCAGCTATCACAGCCCCGACAGCTATGTGGATACCAACATCAAGGGCACGCTGAATGTGCTCAACGCTGCCCGCGAGCTGGGCACTGAGCGTGTGATGGTCACCAGCACCAGCGAGGTGTACGGCACGGCGCAGTATGTGCCCATTGACGAAAAGCACCCCTTCCAGGGCCAGAGCCCCTACTCGGCCACCAAGATCGGCGCTGACCGCCTGGCTGAAAGCTTCTACCGCAGCTTTGATCTGCCCGTTACCATCGTGCGCCCGTTCAATACCTACGGCCCCCGCCAGAGCGGCCGCGCTGTGATCCCCACCATCATCAGCCAGCTGCTGGCAGGCCAGCAGGAAATCCACCTGGGCAAGCTCAGCCCCACGCGCGATTTTAACTTTGTAAAGGATACCGCGCACGGCTTTATGGCCATTGCCAACTGCCCCGCTGCCATTGGGCAGGAGCTCAACATCGCCACAGGTGAAGAGCATTCTATCGGTGATCTTGCCAACGAACTGATCGCCCAGATCAACCCCAGCGCCAAGATCGTGTGCGAGGAAGAGCGCCTGCGCCCCGAAAAGAGCGAGGTGAACCGCCTGCTGGGCGATTCCACCAAGATGCGCAATCTCACCGGCTGGAAGCCGGAGTATACCTTCGAGCAGGGTCTGGCAGAAACCATCAACTGGATCCGCGACAATCTGGACAGCTACAAGGTGGGCCAGTATATTCTGTAAATCAATGTAATTTCTGCCCGGCGGAGTGCCTGCCCGGCGCGGCCCCTTTGGGCAGTGCGCAGGGAAGCTTTGGCACTTTGCCGGGCTCATGGTGTTTTATAGGGCAAAGGCGGTTGGCACCGCCGGGGCACTGCCGCCCCGCGGGCTGCCTTTTGTATGCTTACCGCCGTATGCCCTGCGATAAACAGAGGAATTTTATGATAAAAACAAGCAAAAAGCCCTTGCCGCACTGGCTTTGGTGGGGGCTGGGCACGATGGCGGCGCTGGCCGCTGCATCGAGCCTTGGCTATTACTGGCGCGTATTTTATTATCTCGATGCCCGCGGTGTTTCGGGCGCAAAGCTTACTGTGCTGCTGTGCGGCCTGGCGCTGCTGGCTGTGGCGGCTGCGGCGGCGGTAAAAAGGCTCAAAACCTTTGCCGGGCGCGGTGCGGCGTGTATATTTTTGTGCGGGCTGGTGTTTGTGTTTGTCTCGGCCCCGCTGCAGGCACCGGACGAAGTGCAGCACTATCTGCGCGCCTATTCCATCAGCCAGGGGCACTTTGATTTTGATGCCGAGCGCGAATACCCTGCCGATGTGGCCAAGCTTACAGAGTGCTTCCCCGGTGCATGGGTCAACGGCCATGTGAGCAAGGGCCTTACCGTAGAGCCGTACACCGGCGATGAATCGGTGTACGATACCACGGGATACGCGCTGAAAAAATACGGCGAGAACGGCCGCGTGATCGGCATTGCCGATGCTTTTGCAGCCTACCGGAACGGCGAGCCCGCCAAGCAAAGCGTGAAAGAGCCGGTTTTGTTTATGGTGCTGCCGTTTGTGCCGCAGGCCGCGGGCATTTTGCTGGCGCGGCTTTTGGGCCTGAACGCCCTTGCCTGCCTTTACGCAGGGCGCATAGCCAACCTTTTGGTATATGCTCTTATTTGCCGTGCGGCGCTCAGGCGGTGCGGCGGGCATGGGCCGCTGTTTCTGGCCGTGGCGCTCTGCCCGCTCTCGCTGTATATGGCGGCATCCATGAGCTACGATGCCCAGCTTTTGGCCTGCTATTATCTGATGGCAGCGCTGTTTGCGGGCGGAAAATTCGGCAAAAGCGAGCTGCTGTTTTACCTGGTGGCGTTCGGCTGGGCCAACATGGCAAAGCCGTGGATCAACCTTTTGTGGCTTGCGCTGCCGCTGCTGCTGCGGCGGGAAAACTGGCGCGCGCCGATCAAAAAATGGCAGTTTGCCCTACTGGCCCTGGTGCTGGCCCTGGGCATCAATGCCCTCGTGGAGTGGTACGGCAGCGCCTTCCGCTATAACTACGGCACCATCGGCCGCATGCTGGACGATGTAGACCAGGTGCCACAGTTGAAATTCGTGCTTTCCAACCCGCTGCGCTTTGCAGCCGTGCTGCTGGGCACATTGTATGAAAACGATTTCTTTATCGGCCAGCTGGGGCTTTTCGGCAATCTTGATCTGCCGGTGAGCGCTATCAACACCACCGCCGGGGCCATGCTGCTGCTGGGCGCGGTGCTGGGCGAAAGCCGAAAGCCGCAAACGGGCGTTTTGTGCCGTGCGGGTGCGCCGGTTTGGGGCGTGGTGTATGCGGCGGGCTGCATGGCAGCTATGTATATCACCTACACCCCCGTGGGCATGATCCGTGTGATTGGCCTGCAGGCGCGGTATTTTCTGCCGGTGTTTCTGCTGGCGCTCTGGGCGCTGGCCGAGGCGCTGGGCTTAAAGCCCCGCAGTGCCGCCAAAAATCAAAATATTGCCCTGGCTGTGTTTGCGGCCTACGGTGCGCTGAGCGGGCTGCTGGTATTTCAGCATATGTTCATCGGCCCTGTGTATACCATTGGGCAGTAAACATTTTACAAGCGAAAAGAGGTGCTAAACCTTGCCGGATAAACTGGATACAACAAAAATTACAGCGCTGGTGCGCCGTTGGGGAGCATTGGCAGTTGTGATTGTGCTTTTGGGAATCAATCGCGTGCTGCCTTTAGAAGGGCTATTTCGGTTTTGGTTTGTGATTGCGGCGGCAGCGGCCATCGGCAGCGTGCTGGAGCTTGAGCCAGGGCTTTTGATGCTGCCTATTTTAGGCGGATGCACGGTGTGGCTTTTGCTGTTCGGCATGGCGGGGGCGCTCAGATGGGGCTGGATCTTGCTGCTCCTTTTGGCTTTGGCAGCCTTTATGTGGGCAGCCAAGAAGGGTAAGCTCCCGCGTCAAGGCGAATATATGAATCGCCCGGTCGTGCACTTTCTGCTGATAGCCAGCACCTTTATTTGGCTGCTGTTCGCCGTGCTCAAACCCATGTTTATTCAGTGGGATGAATTCACTTTCTGGGGCACGGCCTGCAAAATGGTGAGCGAGCAGAATATGCTGTACCCCGGTGCGCCCGGCAACCTGGCGGCGCGTGCCTACCTGCCGGGCATGATGATGATCAGCTACCTGTTTCAGGGGCCTTCGTGGGCCGAATGGCAGTGCCTGGCCGCCTATGCGTTTTTATTTTTGGCTGCGTTTGCGGCCTGTGCCAGCCTGCCAAAGCGCCGCTGGGCGTTGAGCTTTGTTTTGCTGGGCGCGGCGGTGCTGCTGCCGTTTTTCTTTACGGTGGCAGTGCCGGGTGAGGCCAGCAAGGTGTATCTGAATGCCATGGGCGATGTGCCCCTGGGCCTTTGCTTTGGCGGCACCTTCTGCATATGGCTGGGCGCAGGGCATAAAAAAAGCGGCCTTGTGCTCACGGCACTTTCGCTGTGCATGCTCACGCTCATCAAAGATATGGGCCTTGCCTACGGCATGATCTTAGTGGGCATCATCTTTTTAGACCTCTGCGTGCGCCAGCCGAAATATACCGTAAAAAATCTGGCAAAGCAGCTGATCCCGGCAGCCCTGCTGGCCCTGCCGGTGCTGGCGTGCTTTATCGGCTGGAGCAAATATGTGGCCGTGGCGGCCAGCATCGATAAAAACAGCGTGGGCAGCGCGGGCGTAAGCTACGCGGGCATTCTCATTGGTGGGGTGCAGCAGCTTTTGGGCATTGGCCGCACCGAGACCTTTGCCAAGCTCATGAGCCTGATGGCCTCGGCCTTTACACAGCGCAGCGTGGGCCTTTTGGGCCCCGGTGTGCGGGTGCTGGCCCTGCTGGTGCTGGTGAATGCCGCTGCGTTTGTATGTACGCAAAAGGGGCAGCGCCGCCGCGTGGCGGTGATTTTTGCCGGGTTTGCGGCGGCCTTTGCGGTGTTTTACCTGTTTCACCTGTTTTTGTATTACTATAATTTCGCCGAGGTAGAGGCCCTGGCCTTAAAAGATTACGACCGCTATATCGGCCCTTATTATATGGGCTGGATGCTCGCGAGCCTGTGCCTTTTGGGGCGTGCGGCGGCCTGGGGCTGCCGGCCGCGCCTGGGGCGGCTGGCTGTGCTGGGCACCTGTGGCGTGGTGGCGGCCGTGTTTGTATGGCGCGGTGTGCCTGCCGGGGCCTTCTGGAACGACCTTTCGGGCCTTTACACCCTGCGCGCCGATGTGCAGGAACGCGCCGAGGCTGTGAACTGGGCGCTGGACTGGAACGACCGCGTGCTGGTCATCAGCCAGGGCGACGATGCCACGCGCTGGTATTACTATAACTACGAGCTGAATGCCACGGTGGTGCACGGCTTCGGCGGCTACTGCCGCAGTGCCGATGAACCGCTCGACCAGTGGGATGCCGGCTTTATGAACATTGTGGAGGCTCTGAACTGGGAGCTGTACGATTATCAGGCCGTGTGCACAAAGCCGGGCATGATCTACTGGCTTGAAAGCCACGACTGCGATTATATTCTGATCGATGCCATCGATGATTATTTTGTAGACGAATTCGGTGCCATGTTTACCGACCCATTGCCCGCCGATATGGGCGAAGGGGCGCTTTTGTACCGTGTAGAGGGCGCCGGTGATGCTATGCACTTTACACTGGCCGCGCCGCAAAGGCTGAACGAAGGGGAGGGCTGAACGCATGAAAAAACTGTGCACAAGCTCCCGCCGTCTGCTGGCCCTGCTTTACGCGCTGGCCGCCGCGGGCTGGCTGGCAATGGCGGTTTTCGGCATGGTGCGTGCTGTGTGGGCCCGCAGCCGGGGCGACTATCCGCGCATGACCCTTACGGCCGGTGAGCTTACGCTGAACAGCTTTGTGAACTATGCCGACCTGGAATGGGATACCCCGCCCTACGACGACCCCGACCTGTATCTTTCTACCGACAATGACCCCCAGCTGATTTGGCAGGGGGGCGGCTATATAGAATCGGTGGTGCTGTATGCCGACCATTACACCCCGCCCGGCGCGGTGGCACTGTATTATCTGCTGCCCGGGCAGACCGATTTCAGTGAAGCGCAAAAGGTGTATGGCACGGTGACGGCCAAGGGTGAATATACCTTTACGCTGGGCGGCAAAACCGTGGCGGGCCTGCGCATCGACCCCGACAGCCGCGGCGGCATTGCCACCAAATTTACGGGCATACAGCTCAACCCGGCGTACAGCGTTTTGTGGTATATCGTTCCGCGCGGCGGACAGTGGCTTTTGCTGCTCAGCATGCCCGCACTCACGGCGGCGGTGATCAAGCTGCTGGCCGAAGTTTACTTCCTGGGAGGAAAGCATGATTGATATTCTGTTTGCGCTGGCGGCGCTGTGGCTGCTGTGCCGCTTTTTAACGCTGCGCTGCCGCGTGCCTGCGGCGCTGGCCCCGCTGGCCTCGCTTTCGCTGGCGGCGCTGTGGCTCACGCTGGCGGGCATGGCCGGGCAGCTGCGCCCGGGCGCTGTGCTGCTTTATATTGCCTGCCTTGCGGGCGGCGCGGCCTCGCTGCAAAAAGGCGAAAAGCCGTTTGGCACCGATGCGCTCAAAAAGCTGCTCACGCCGGGCAGCGTGGTGTTTTGGGCGCTCAGCCTGGCGTTTGCGGTGTATTTCTGCATTCGCCAGCCGCTGTTTGCCGATTTTGATGAATTCAGCTTTTGGGGCACGGCGGCCAAGCTTACCTGCATAAACGATGCTCTATATACCACGGGTGAGATCGGCTGGGCCTGGCAGGCCACGCAGAACCCGGGCCTGATCGTGCTGGGGTACTTTTTCCAGCTGTTCGGCACCTTTGCCCCCTGGAAGATCTTTTTGGCCTACGATGTGCTGCTGTTTGCCTGCTTTGCGGCGGTCTTAGGCGGCGTGCGCTGGAAAAACTATGCCATAGCAGTGCCCGCGGCAGCGGTGTG
Organism: Gemmiger sp.; assembly: GCA_963629755.1. Lineage (GTDB taxonomy): Bacteria > Bacillota > Clostridia > Oscillospirales > Ruminococcaceae > SFIE01. Next base: position 6,095 of record CAVGKH010000058.1, on the reverse strand, counting down.
CTGGTGCGTGCCGTGGTTTTTTACCACCTATAACCGCACCATTTATAATGCCATCAGCACCGTGTATATGAGCAGCTACGGAGATATCCCGGCGGGCGTGGTGTTTGGCGGGGCCGTGGCCTACTGGCTGTGGCTGCGCCGCTCGGGCGGCCAGAAATGGACCGTGCTGCCCGTGCTGGCGCTGTGCGGCAATATCAAAAGCAACACCTTTGTTTTAAGCCTGGTGGCTGCCGGGCTGGTGGCTGCCGACTGCGTGCTGTTTGCCCAAAACGGGCAAAAGGGCCTTGCCGGGTTTCAAAAAGGCCTGGCAAAGCGGCTGGGCTTTGCCGCTGCCTGCATGGCGGCCCCCATGGCGCTGTATCTCGGCTGGAACAGCTATATCGCGCGCCTGGTGACCCAGAACGCGGCCGAGGGCGGCATGGGCACCACAAGCGAATCCATTATCACGGTGGCGGTATCCGGCGTAAAAATTCTGCTGGGGATGCCGGTGGGCGATTATTATACCCAGCGCCTGCCGCGCCTTGCCCAGGCAGGCGGCGATATGCAGAGCGCCTTTTACCACACCGATATCAGCATGATCGGCCCCGGCGTGATGCTCGCGCTGCTCACGCTGGCCGTGCTGGCAGGCACGGTGCTGCTGGCAAAGGGTGAGCGGCTGCGTGTGGGCGTGCTGGGGGTGCTTTCGGCGGGCGGCTTTGTAGGCTACAACTTTATGCTGGTGCTCAGCTATGCCTTTATTTTTAAAGAGAGCCAGTGCGCCGACCTCGTGGATTATAACCGCTATCTGTATACTTATTATATCGGCTGGTTTTTGCTGGCATTGGCGGCGCTTTTGTATGTGCTGAACAGCCGCGAAAGCCTTTTGCCCCAGCTGGTGCGCGGCGCGGTGTGGCTGCTGGCCGCCGTTATGCTATGGCGCGTGAACCAGCTGGTGTTGCCGCAGATGAGCGTTTTGGGCTTTTCGGCCAATTACTTTTCTGAGCAGCGCCTGCAGCAGCAGCGCGCCGATGCGGCCCGCGCTGTGATGGAGCCGGGCAGCCGCGTGTTTTTTGTGAGCCAGGGCGACAACGGCTATTACTGGTTCAGCTATTCTTACGATTTTCTGCCCACCGTGGTGGATTACAGCGGCAATATGCAGCAGGGGGGCGGCGGCGGCACCTTCGGCCTTGCCGAGCTGCGCCCCGGCGAAGAAGACCACAACCGCTACTTGTATTATCACCCCTACACCGCCGAAGAGTGGCGGCAAGAGGTGCTGGCCAGCGGCTGTAAATATATCTTTTTAAATGAGATCGATGAAATTTTTATCGAGAGCTACGCCGACCTCTTCAGCGATGCGTTGGCGGCAGCCCGAAACAGCGAAACCCTGGTGTATAAAGTGACCGACGGCCTGTTTACGCCGGTAGAAATGGAGGTGCCGCGATGAAAAAGCTTTTTGCAAAACTGGCGGCGCTTCTGCGCAGGCCCTGGGGCCTGGCTGCGCTGTGCTACGGCGCGGCGCTGGCGGGCTGGGTGCTGTATGGCGCGTTTTGCCTGGGCAGCGATTCGCTGGCCATGGCGGCGGGCAGCCTGCGGCAGCAAAGCCTGACCGCTGAGGACTTTACGCTGGTGAACCTGGAACAAACGAGTGAAAATACGCTGTATACCCTAAATGGCGACCCGCAGATGATCTTGGAGGATGTTTCGGAGCAAAAAATCCGCAGCCTGACCATTCAGGCGGAATATACAAAGGATGCGCGTGAGATGTGCCTGTATTACACCACGGCCCCCGGGCAGGATTTCAGCCAGGAAAAGCGCGTGTTTGCCGTGCAGGCAGATGACGGTACCTGCACCTACACGCTGCCCCGCAGCCGTATTTATTCGCTGCGGCTCGACCCGTGCAGCCCTGCGGAAAACGAGCTGCTCACTATGACGGTAGAGAACATCACGCTCAACGCCCCGCAAAGCGCCATCGCGTATTTTGCCCCCGGCTGGGCGGGCGCTTTTAACCTAGCCCTCTGGCCCGGCATGGCGGCGGCGCTCATCAGCATTCTGGCAGGGGTATGCCGTACGCTGCACCCGGGTAGAAAACGGGCATAAGGCACAAAAAATACCACTTTTTAGCCCGCGCATCTTGCAACAAAGCGCTA
>CAVGKH010000058.1:0-3959 GCA_963629755.1 Gemmiger sp. | reverse complement strand
TTGCAACAAAGCGCTGAAATTGGTATGATAAATAAGATAAAATGCAAAAATAGTTTGCGGCTGGCAGGCCGGCCGAGGCAGGATTTTTAAAGTAGATCGTAGGGGCGGGGCTCTGCTCCTCCCGTTGAAAGCTCAGCGCGGGCTGAAAGGCTCTGCGGGCGGAGCAAAGCCCCGCCCCTACAGGCCCCGCCTGGAAGTGCGCTGCAAAAGCCGCCCCCGGTATCGTGACCGGCCAAAAAGTGAAGCTGTGCTGTATATGAAAGAGAGGTCATGCTGTTATGGCAAATTTCATTCCGCTTTCCGTGCCCAATTTTTGCGGCAACGAAAAAAAATATGTAGATGATGCGCTTTTGGGCGCATGGGTGAGCACCAGCGGCGCAAAGGTTGGCGAAATGGAGCAGGCCGTGGCCGATTATATCCATGTGCCCCGCGCCGTGGCCGCCAACAGCGGCTCTTCCAGCCTGCACCTTTCCGCCATGGCGGCGGGCATCAAGCGCGGCGATGAGGTGCTGGTGCCTGCGCTTACCTTTATTGCGGCCGTAAACCCCGTTACCCGCTATATGGGCGCTGAGCCTGTTTTTATCGGCTGTGATGATTCGCTGTGCATGGACCCTGCCATTGCCGAGGATTTCTGCGCCAACCACTGCACCCTGCGTGCCGACGGCCTTTATAACAACAAGACCGGTGCGCATGTGGCGGCCATCATGGTGGTGCATGTGTTCGGCAATATGGCCGATATGCCCGCCTTCCGCCGCATTGCAAAAAAATATAAGCTGGTGCTGATGGAGGATGCCACCGAGGCCCTGGGCACCCGCTACACCGAGGGCGAGCTGGCCGGAAAATTTGCCGGCACTATGGGCGATACCGGCGCTTACAGCTTTAACGGCAACAAGATCATTACCACCGGCGCGGGCGGCATGATGGTGAGCAGCCACGAAGACTGGGCCGAGCGTGCCAAGCATCTGTCTACCCAGGCCAAGATCGATGCCGTGCAGTTTACGCACGATATGGTGGGCTATAACTACCGCATGACCAATGTGCAGGCCTGCCTGGGCCTGGCACAGATGGAGCTGCTGGAGGGCTTTATTGAGCATAAAAAGCAGCGCTATGAGCAGTATAAGGCCGCGCTGGACGGCGTGAAGGGCTTTAAGATTTTGCCGTTCCGCGATGGCGTGCGCCCCAACTACTGGTTCTATACACTGATCCTGCCCGAGGGCATGAGCCGTGATGAAACCATTCATAAGCTCAGTGAGCAGCAGATCCAGACCCGCCCCGTGTGGGCACTGATCAACGAGCAGTGCGACTATGGCCGCAACGAGGCCTACGGGCTGGAGAAAGCCCGCTATTACCGCGACCGCGTGGTGAACCTGCCCTGCTCGACCAATTTGACCAAAGAGGACTGCGACCGCGTGATCGCCGCCGTGCTGGCACTGTAAAACCAAAGGCAGCCGCGGAGCTGCCATAACAAGTGGAAAGGGGCTCTGCCCATGCTCAAAGTGGAAGAATTTTGTATTTCCAAAACCGCCACGGTGCTGGAAACCTTGAAAAAGCTGGACGAGACCGGCCAGCGTATCCTGTTTTTGGCTGAGGAGCGCGTTTTGCAGGGCGCGGTAACAGACGGCGATATCCGCAAGTTTATTCTGCGCGGCGGCGCGCTGAGCACGGCCGTGGCCGAGGCAGCCAACCTTTCGCCCCGCAGCCTGCCGCTCTCTGAGCGCGGGCGCGCCAAGGAAGTGCTGGAGCAGTACAGCATCGATGCCCTGCCGCTTTTGGATAAAAAGGGCCGCATTGTGGATATCGTGTTTGCCACCGGCCTTGACCTTGACCATCACAAGCAGGCGGGCATTCCGGTAGTCATCATGGCGGGCGGGCTCGGCACACGCCTTTACCCGTATACCAAAATTCTGCCCAAGCCTCTGATCCCCGTGGGCGAGCTGCCCATTGCAGAGCTGATCATCAACCGCTTCCGCGATTTTGGCTGCCAGGATTTTAAATTGGTGGTCAACTATAAAAAGAACATGATCAAATCGTATTTTAACGATTTGGAAAAAGACTACAGCGTAGAGTATGTAGACGAAGAAAAGTTTATGGGCACCGGCGGCGGGCTTTGCCTTTTAAAGGGCAAAATGGATTCCACCTTCTTTTTCTCCAACTGCGATACTCTGATCGATGCCGACTTCGGCGATATTTATGAATACCACAAAAGCCAGGGCAACCTGATCACCATGATCTGTGCGTTCAAGCACTATGTGGTGCCCTACGGTGTGGTGGAGCTGGACGATAAGGGCGGCATCAAGGCCATGCGCGAAAAGCCCGAGCTGAATTTTCTCACCAACACCGGCGTGTATGTGGTAGAGCCGCAGGTGGTGGAGGAAATGCCGGACGGCGAGGTGATCGGCTTCCCCGATGTGATCGACCGCTACCGCAAGGCTGGGGCCAAAGTGGGCGTATACCCCATCGGCGAAGCCAGCTGGATGGACATGGGCCAGATGGAAGAGCTGGAAAAAATGCGCCGCCGCCTGGAAAATTCTCAATAAATTTTATACGGCCCTGCCCGCTTTGCGGCGGGGCCGTGTTTGTAAACAGGAGGAATTTTATTTGCATACCATCATTATTGCCGAAGCAGGCGTAAACCATAACGGCAGCCTGGAAATGGCCAAGCAGATGGCTTTAAAGGCCAAGGAATGCGGCGCGGATATGGTAAAATATCAAACCGCCGTGCCCGAACTGGTGATCAGCAAATTTGCCGAAAAGGCAGAATACCAAAAAGAAACCACCGGCAGCGCCGAAAGCCAGCTGGAAATGGTGCGAAAGCTGCACTTTGATTTTGCCGCGCACAAAGAGCTGAAGGAATACTGCGATTCGATCGGCATCACCTATCTTTCGGCTCCGTTTGATATTCCCAGCGTAAGGTTTTTGGGCAGCCTGGGCCTGCCTGCCATCAAGGTGCCCAGCGGCGAGATCACGAACCTGCCGTATCTCGAAGAGGTGGGCAAAACCAAAACGCCCGTGATCTTATCTACCGGCATGAGCACGCTGAACGAGGTGGAGGATGCCGTGGGCATTCTGGAGGATAACGGCTGCCCGGATATCACGCTTCTGCACTGCAACACGCAATACCCCACCCCCTATGAGGATGCCAACCTGACCGCCATGATTACGCTGTGCGAGCAGTTCGGCCTGCCCGTGGGCCTTTCGGATCACACAAAAGGCTGGGAGTGCGATGTGGCCGCCGTGGCGCTGGGCGCTGTGGTAATCGAAAAGCACTTCACGCTGGATAAATCGCTGCCCGGCCCCGACCAGAAAGCCAGCCTGGACCCTGCCGAGCTGGCGGCCATGGTAACGGCTGTGCGCCACACCGAGGCTGCACTGGGCAACGGCCAGAAGCATGTTACGGCCAGTGAATCCGGCAATAAGGCCGTGGCGCGCAAGAGCATCGTGGCCGCGCGCAAGATCAAGGCCGGGGAGGAGTTCACCGCAGAAAACCTTACCACCAAGCGCCCCGGCGACGGTGTGAGCCCCATGCGCTGGCACGAGGTGCTGGGCCAAAAGGCAAAGCGCGATTTTGCCGAGGACGAAAAGATCGAGCTGTAAGCCGGGCACGGCATAAATATGCGGCAAACGGCAGAGCCGAAATGCGGCACTGCCGGTAAAACGATAGAAAGGGGAATGCCCCGATGAAAAAGCATACAGTCGCGGTAGTCACAAGCACCCGCGCCGAATACGGCCTTCTGCGCCGTGTGATCGGCCTGCTGGCCGGGGATGCCGGTGTGCAGCTGCAGCTTTTGGCAACAGGCACGCACTTGAGCGCCGCGCACGGCGGCACGCTGGCCGAAATAGAGGCCGACGGCATGCCCGTTGCGGCCAAGCTGCCCATTCTGCCAGAAAGCGGCACCGAGCCGGTGGCCCAGACCATTGCCCGTACGATACAGGTATTTGACGGCTGGTTTGCCGGGTAC
>CAVGKH010000057.1:0-12438 GCA_963629755.1 Gemmiger sp. | reverse complement strand
ATGCCCGCCAGAGCGGCACCATGCAGGGCGAGCTGATCCTCGACACCGAGAATCAGGGCGACATCAACGGCGACGGCAAGATCTCCTACATCATGATCCAGGGCGACCCCGAGAATGTGGACGCTCAGTATCGTACCGAGTTCTCTGTGAAGGCTCTGACCGATGCAGGCAAGGAAGTTGAGCAGCTCGACCTGCAGCGCGGCGACTGGGACCGCAACAAGGGCCAGGAGATCGCTCAGACCGACCTTGCTAAGTTTGGTGACGACATCGAAGTTGTGTTCTGCAACAACGACGATATGGCTATCGGCGCTCTGCAGGCTATCCAGGCTGCAGGCCGTACTGTAAACAAAGACATCTATCTGGTTGGCGTTGACGCTCTGGATGCTGCTATGAACGAGGTTGAGGCCGGCAACATGACCGGTACCGTTCTGAACGATGGTCAGGGCCAGGCCGAGAAGGCTGTTGAGTGCATGGAAGGCCTGCTGGCAGGCGATACCTACGCAGCTGGCGAGCAGTCTGTGTATGTTGACTATGTCAAGGTCACTCCCGAGAATGTTGCTGACTTCAAATAAGCTTTAAAAGGCTTTGCGTTTCAGTACAGAATGAATCGAAAGGGTGCGTGTGCACGGCGCACACGCACCCTTTTATTTTGCCGGAGGCCCGGCAAAAGGCAGAAAGATCGTTTTAAAAGGGTGCTCTGGTTCCCGCACCCGCAAAATGGGGAGCTACACTACGGGAAAAAGGAAATTTTTAAAGGGGGCCAGTGAATTGTCTGAGTATCGCTTGGAAATGCGCGAGGTCGTAAAGACATTCCCCGGTGTCAAGGCACTGGATCACGCGCAGCTAAAACTCAAGCCCGGCACGGTGCATGCCCTGATGGGCGAAAACGGTGCGGGCAAATCTACACTGATGAAGTGTATGTTCGGCATTTACCACATGGATGAGGGCGAGGTTTATTACGAAGGAGAAAAGGTCTCTTTCAAAGGCCCTATGGATGCGCTGAAAAAAGGCATCGCCATGGTGCACCAGGAGCTGCAGCCCATCACCGAGCGCAGCATTGGTGAAAATATTTATGTGGGCCGTTACCCCACCAAAAAGTACGGCCCTGTCACGGTGGTAGACCATGACAAAATGTATAAAGATGCCGCGGAGGTTCTTAAAGAGGTTCATCTGAACTTTGACCCCAAGGCAAAGCTTTCTTCTTTGAGCGTTTCGCAGATGCAGCTGGTAGAGATCGCCAAGGCGGTTTCGGCACAGTGCAAGGTGCTGATCCTCGATGAGCCTACCTCTTCGCTGACCGCTGCCGAGGTAGAAGCTCTGTTCACCATTGTGAACGAGCTGCGCGCCGGGGGCGTTTCCATTGTGTATATCAGCCATAAGATGGACGAGATTCTGCGCATCAGTGATGAAGTTACCATCATGCGCGACGGCCAGTATGTGGGCACTTGGGAATCGAAAGACCTCACTACCGACTTTATCATCACTAAGATGGTAGGCCGTGAGCTGAGCAATCTGTACCCGCCGCGTTCCAATACGCCCGGCGAGGTGATTTATAAAGTAGACGATTTCACTTCCATCAACCCCAAGAGCTTCCGCCACTGCTCTTTTGAAGTGCGCAAGGGCGAAATTTTGGGTGTGGCCGGTCTGGTGGGCGCACAGCGCACCGAGCTGATGGAAGGTTTGTTTGGCCTGCGCAATCATACGGCAGGCACCATTACATATAAGGGCAAAGAGCTGCATGTAAAGCAGCCCAAGGATGCCATTACCAACGGCATTGCCATGCTTACCGAAGACCGCCGCGCTACCGGTATTTTGGGCGTGCTTTCGGTAGCAGATAATATTTCAATCGCATCGCTGAATCAGTACCTCAAGTTTGGCTTTATGCTGGACGATGCTAAAATCGAGCAGCTGGTGCAGGATAACAAAGAGAAGATGAGCATCAAAACGCCTTCTTCCAAAACGCAGATCCAGTCGCTTTCGGGCGGCAACCAGCAGAAGGTGCTGATCGCACGCTGGCTGGCAAACGACCCCGATGTGCTGATCCTCGATGAACCTACCCGCGGCATCGATGTGGGCGCAAAATACGAAATTTACTGCATCATTGCCGATCTTGCCAAGCAGGGCAAGAGCATTATCATGATCTCCTCCGAAATGAGTGAGCTGATCGGCATGTCTGACCGTATCATGGTCATGTGTGACGGCCGAGTAACAGGCTTTATTGACGGCGACAAGGCAAACCAGGAGAATATCATGGCGCTGGCTACCCAGTTTGAATAAGGAGGAGTAAATTCATGGAAACTACAGCCAAAAAAATTGATGCGAAATCGGTAAAAAGATTTCTTTCCAACAATGCGATCATTGTGCTGGTCGTTGTAATGGCAGTGATCGTGGGCATTATGAAGCCGAACTTTTTTACCTTCAAAAATGTCCGTAACCTGATCGTAAACATGTCGCCCCGATTCATCATCGCCTGCGGCGTTTCGGGATGCCTGATCACCAAAGGCACCGACCTTTCGGCCGGCCGTCAGGTAGGCCTTTCTGCCTGCCTTTCCGCTATGCTGCTGCAGAGCGTTGACTATTCGGCCCGTGTATGGACCAACCTGCCCGATATCCCCGTATTTGTGGGACTGCTCATCGTACTGGCTATTATGGCCTGTGTGGGCGCTATCAACGGCTGCATCATCGCATTCCTGAAGGTGCCTCCCTTTATTGCTACTCTGGGTATGCAGACCATCGTTTACGGCACCTGCTCGGTCATTACCAACAACCAGCCTCTGGGCGGCTTCAAATCCAGCTACAGCAAGATGGCTACCGGCAACTTGGGCCCCATTCCTTACCTGGTCATCTTTGCCGCTCTCGTAGGCATTTACATGTGGTTCCTGTATAACAAGACCCGCCACGGCAAGTATATGTATGCTATCGGCGGCAACGAAAACGCAGCCCAGGTGGCAGGCGTGAATGTTACCGCTACCTTGATCCGCATTTATACGCTGGCTTCTATCCTGTATGCTTTCGGCGGCTTTTTGCTGGGTGCCAAGGCAGGTGGCGCTTCCACTGCTACTGGCCTTAGCTACGAGCTGGATGCCATCGCGGCATGTACCGTGGGCGGCGTTTCCGCCAACGGCGGCGTGGGCACTATCCCCGGTGTTCTGGTGGGCGTTCTGGTTTTTGAAACCTTGAAGATCTGCCTGCAGTTCTTGGGCGTTGACCCCGCTTACACCTACATTGCACAGGGCCTTGTTATCGTGCTGGCTGTTGCACTTGACCTGCGCAAGTATCTGGCTAAGAAGTAATTTTTACAAATCACACAATGAGGGGCGGAGGGCTGCGCTTTGCGGCCCTCCGCTTTTCCGATACAGAGTTAAGGAGCACGCCAATGGCAGAGCAGAACCGCGAAAACCCAACCTCAGAAGAAATGCTGGCCGAAACACAGCAAAAGCTGGCCGAGGCCGAGCAGCAGCTGGCGCAGGCTAAGGCTGCGCTGGAAGAAAAGGAAAACAGCAAAAAGCAAAAAAACAGCCGCCCGATCGAGAGCATCTATGCAAAGATCGATGTGCCGGTAAAGTATGTAGACTATTTTATTGCCGCTGTAGTGATAGCCTTTGTGCTGGTGGTCGGCATAGGCATTTTAAAGGGCAACGGGATCATCTGAAAAAATAAAAAGGGCGAAGGCTTTTTGCAAACAAGAAGCCTTCGCCCATATTTTATAAGTTTGTATTTTAGAGTATATCCGCTGGCTCGCTGTGAACCAAAACAAAAGGCATTATGTCTCTGCATGTGTGATCACGCCGCCGCCTGCCACGGCATCGCCTAAGTAAAACACCGCGCTCTGCCCCGGCGCGGGGGCGCGCACAGCGGGCGAAAACTGCAAAAGACCTTCGCCGTTCCACTGGGCGGGCACGGCTTTGGCGGCACTGCGGATCTTTACCAGATATTCACCGGCGGGCAGCGGCGCGCCGTTTGGCGTTACAAAATGGGTAAGCCACACCTTGCTGAAAAATTCTTCGCCGCCCCAGCCCAATACAACATCACCGTTTGGGCGTATCTCGCGCACAAAGGCAGGGCGCCCCAGCGCCAGCCCCAGACCCTTGCGCTGGCCTACCGTGTAATGGTCGATGCCAAGGTTGGGCCCCAGGGGCTCGCCGCTTGGGCTGATGAACTGCCCGGCAGGGGCGTGCAGACCGCGCGCGGCAATATACGCGGCATGGTCGCCGCTGGGAATGAAGCAGATCTCCATACTATCGGGCGCATCGGCACATTCCAGCTGTGCCGCGCGGGCCATTTCGCGCACTTCGGGCTTTTGGTATTCGCCCAGCGGCAGCACCAGGCGGCTTAAAACAGGCTGGTTAAGGCCGTACAGCATATAGGTCTGGTCGCGCGCATCGCTGGCGGGGCGGTGAATACGCCACACGCCGTCGGCATCCTGCCGGGTGCGGGCATAGTGCCCGGTGGCAATTTTTTCGCAGCCCAGGCGGTCGGCAGCCTGCAAAAGAACCTTGAATTTTACATTCGGGTTGCACAAAAGGCAGGGATTGGGCGTGCGCCCGGCACAGTAGCTGGTGCAGAAGGGCTTTACCACATACTGCTCAAAATCAGCCTGCGCATCCAGCACGGTCAACGGTACCTGCAGCTGCCGGGCGGCGGTCTCAGCTTCAGCCACAGCCTTTTCGTGCGCGGGGCTGAAGCGGATCACCGCGCCCTGCACAGCATAGCCCTGCCTGCGCAGAAGGTCTACGGTAACGCTGCTGTCTACGCCGCCGCTCATGCCCACCAGCACCCGGGGCCTGTTTGCAGAATTGTTCATTTTAGTACCTCATAAAGATGCTTGCAAATGGAAGGTTATCTCTTAATCCTTCAATTTAGTTAAATCCTCTAAATACATTTCTGTATAACCACATTCTGGGCAGACTGCAACTCTAACATCATCTATAGTTGTTGCCTTTTGTTTTTCATCTACATGAACAATGATTCCATAGCCGCCGCCATTAACTTTAAGCCTTAAACCAAGTTTCATGCTTGCTCCGCACTTTTCGCATTTTCTCATGGTTTATACATCCTCAAAATTTCGGTTGGCAGAAGAAATTTAATGCTGCTGGCCGCCGTGGCGTTTGCTCTGTTCTACGGCAAGCTGGTCGCAGCGTTCGTTTTCGGGGTGCCCGGCGTGGCCCTTTACCCAGTGGTATTCCAGCTGGTGCACTTCGGTCAGCTCTAACAGGCGGCCCCACAGATCGGGATTCAGAGCAGGGGATTTATCAGCTTTTTTCCAGCCGCGGGCGCGCCAGCCCTTGGCCCAGCCCTTTTGCAGGCCGTTGATCACATACTGGCTGTCGCTGTACAGCTGCACGAGGCATGGCTCTTTCAGCTGCTCCAGCGCCTTGATCAGGGCAGTGAGCTCCATACGGTTGTTGGTGGTATTCGCTTCGCCGCCGCTCAGCTCTTTTTCGTGGCCTTTATAGCGCAGAATAGCGCCCCAGCCGCCGGGGCCGGGGTTGCCGCTGCAGGCGCCGTCGGTAAAAATCTCAATTTCTTTGGGCATTTTATCGGGTTCCTTTCGGATAAATATTATATAGAAACTTTGGATCGCTGAAAAAGCATTTCTCTTTTGTAAAGGGAAGTCTGTGTGCCTGCGGTCGAATGGCCACCATGTAGTTCGTCACGGCACGGCGGCCATTCTTGAAAAGTTCAGTCTTCGCAAAAAAATACACGAATTTAAGATTTTTATTGTAGGGGCGGGGCTCTGCTCCGCCCGCAGGTGACCGCTCAGGTAACGGGCGGAGCAGAGCCCCGCCCCTACAATGCCTTCACAAAAGGTGCCTTTGTAAATACCGGTTATCGCACCCTGTAAGGGAAGAATAGGGCATTCTTCCCGAAGATAGAGCGCCAAACCTCAATTTATACTTTATCCACAACTTGAAAAACTTTTTAATTATTTTATTATACTATACCCTCTGCCCATCTGACAAGCGCGCCGAAGCGTATTCGACACACTTCATTTGACAAGCGGTAAGCAAGGCCGTATAATAAAGCTACTGATGTGATCGTGTAACACCGGGTCCGGCCGCGCCTTTTCAGGCGGGCTGTGCATCCAACCATAAAGCCGAAAACCTCTTGCATTATTTTTCGGCGGCTTACAGACTACATACCGGCTGACCGGTTTGGCGCTTTGAAAAGCGCTTTTTCGGGCAGTCTTTTTATCCGTGTGTATGAAAGCCGGGCATAGAGCTGCCTTTTTGTGTTGCAGCTCTGCCTCCCGGCGTGACCGGGCTGCTTTTTTGCCGCCGCTGTGCGGCCAGCAGGGCAGCCCTTTTGGAGGAACTATGAGCGATATTGAAAAAAAGACCCCTGCCGCCGAGAGCGGAAGCACCAATAAAAAGCCGGGCCGCCGCTTTTTCAGCCGCAAGCCCCGTCAGACCCAGCGCCCCAAGGCAGCCAAGCCTGCGGCCAAAACCGAGGCAAAGCCCGAAGCGGGCGAAAAGCCTGCCCGCACGCCTAAGCCCAAGCAGCCCCGCGCTGCCCATGCGCCCCGCGCAGCCAAAACGGCACAGCCCGCGGCCCGCACGCCGCGCAGCAAGGCAGCCGCTGAAAAAAAGCTGCCCGCCGTGCGCACCCCGCGCCCGCAGCGCGTAAGCCGTTCGGTGCCCCACGAGCAGGGGACCGAGCTGCATATTTACCCGCTGGGCGGCCTGGGCGAAGTGGGCAAAAATATTACCCTGTATGAATGCAAGGGCGATATGCTGCTGGTAGACAGCGGTTCGATCTTTCCCGATGAGGATATGTACGGTATCGACCTGGTCATTCCGGATTTCACCTTTGTAAAGCAGAACCGCGATAAGATCAAGGGCGTGATCATCACCCACGGCCACGAGGACCATATCGGCAGTCTGCCGTATCTTTTGCGCCAGTGCCCCATGCCGGTGTATGCTACCCGCCTGACCATTGGCCTGATCAAAAATAAGCTCGAGGAGCACGGCCTGCTGGCCTCTACCAAGCTGATTGAGATCCGCGCCAAAGAAAAATTCCGCCTGGGCTGCTTTACCATTGAGCCCATTCATGTAAACCATTCCATTCCCGATGCCGTGGCCTTTGCTATCGACAGCCCGGCCGGTGTGGTGATCCAGACCGGCGACTTCAAGGTGGATTACACCCCTCTGGCCGGCACCGTAACGGATCTGGATTCGTTTGCACGCTACGGCGAAAAGGGCGTGCTTGCTCTACTGAGTGATTCCACCAACGCCGAGCGCCCCGGTTTTACCGCCACCGAGCAGAAGGTGGCTGAGGGCGTGCGCAAGCTGTTTGTAAAGGCGGGCAAGCGCCGCATCATCATTGCCACTTTCGCCAGCAACCTGTACCGCGTGCAGCAGATCATTGATCTGGCCGTGGAAAGCGGCCGCAAGGTGGCCGTTTCGGGCCGCAGCATGGTAAACAATGTGGCTATGGCCATGGAGCTTGGCTATCTGCATGCGCCCGAGGGCGTGATGGTGGATATTGAGCAGCTGCGCAGCTATCCGCCCGAAAAGCTGGTCATTATCACAACCGGCAGCCAGGGCGAGCCGCTCAGCGCGCTCAGCCGCATGGCAAGCGCCAGCCACCGCAACATCAAGGTAGGCCCCGGCGACTTTATCATTATTTCGGCCAATCCTATTCCCGGCAACGAAAAAATGGTTACCAAGGTGGTCAACGGCCTTTTGAAGCTGGGCGCTGAGGTGATCTACGAAAGCATGTACGATGTGCATGTTTCGGGCCATGCCTGCCAGGAGGAGCAGAAGCTGATCCTGACCCTGACCCACCCCAAGTGCTTTATCCCGGTGCACGGCGAGTATAAGCAGCTCAAGCGCCATGCGGATACTGCGCTTTCGCTGGGCATTATCGAAAAAGAAAATATCCACATTCCAGAGACCGGCGAGGATATCTGCCTTTCGGAAAACGGGCTGCGCCTGGGTGAAAGCGTGCCCAGCGGCATGGTGATGGTAGACGGCCTCGGCGTGGGTGATGTGGGCAATGTGGTGCTGCGCGACCGCCGCCACCTCAGCGAGGACGGCATCATCATCGTGGCTGCTACGGTAGAAAACGGCACGGGCCGCGTGCTGGCCGGGCCGGATCTGATCTCGCGCGGGTTCGTGTATGTAAAAGAGAGCGATGTGCTGATGAACGGCGCACGCACGCTGATGGAAACCACGATGGACCGCAGCCTTGCCGAGGAAGGGCTGGACTGGAACAATGTAAAGGGCCGCATGCGCGAGGCACTCTCGAGCTATATTTACCGCAAAACCAAGCGCAGCCCCATGATTCTGCCCATTCTGATGGAAGTATAAATAAAGGTGTAAAAATTTTAAAGAACCAAAAGCAACTTCCGGGGGCAGTACTTGCTTAAATTGTGCCGGGTATGATATAATCATCTTTATGATGAAATATCATACCCGGCTGTTTTTACGGTGCAACCAAAAATAACAAGATCGACCGGATCTTCGGCTTTTCGGCTGTACACCAACACCCCGGGGACTTTTACAGTAATAGAGGTGCTTACTTATGAAGGTCATTCTCAAGCAGGATGTAAAATCTATCGGCAAAAAAGACGAGATCCATGAAGTATCGGACGGTTACGCCCGCAACTTCTTGTTCCCCCGTGGCCTGGCTGCTGAGGCCGATGCCACGGCGCTGAACATTGCCAAAACCAAAAACGAGGCCAAGGCCCATCACCAGGCTGAGGCACTGGCCGCCGCTAAGGCACTGGCTGCCCGCATTGAGGGCCAGACCGTGGTGGTAAGTGTAAAGGGCGGCGCATCGGGCCGTACCTTCGGCAAAGTGACCGCCAAGGATGTGGCCGAGGTGCTCACAAATATGCTGGGCGAGCCCATCGACAAGAAAAAGATCGATCTGGGCCGCGACATCAAAGAGTTCGGCATGTACGAGACCGTGATCAAGCTGTGCCCCGGCGTAAGCGCCAAGTTCAAAGTGAATGTAAAAGAGGCATAAGCGTTTTGCCCAAGATCAAAAATTGCAAGGGGGTGTGAGCATTGGCAAAAAGCCAGAGCCTTTCGCTGGAAAGCATGGGCGTAGATCTGCCGTATAATATGCAGGCCGAGCAGTCGGTGCTGGGCGCAGCCATGCTCAAGCCCGATGTGGTGCTGACCGACCTGATCACCCGCCTGCGGCCCGAGATGTTCTACTCGGCCCAGAACCGCGCGGTGTTTGAGGAAATGGGCAACCTGTTTACCGAGGGCGACCAGGGCATCGATCTGGTCACACTGATGGATGCCGTGGGGCGCAGCGGTGCGTTTGACAGCCCCGACGATGCCAAAATCTACCTTACCAGCCTGGCGGAAACGGTGCCCAGCATCAGCAACTACAAGGCCTATGCCGATATTGTAGAAGAAAAATACAAGACCCGCCTTTTAATGGAGGTGGCGCGCAAGATCCTGGAGCGCGGCACCGAGGGCCCGGATGCCGACCAGCTGCTGGAAAACGCCGAGCAGGAGATCTATGCAATCCGCACAGGGCAGGGGGGCAGCGCCACCAAGCAGCTGCGCGATGCCATTATTGAAACGCTGGGCAACCTGCAGCGTCTCTCCGGCCCGGATGCCGCCAAATACGCGGGCATTCCCACGGGCTTCCGCTATCTGGATGCCGTGCTCACGGGCCTTGGCCGCAGCGATCTGATCATTCTGGCGGCCCGCCCCGGCATGGGCAAAACCAGCTTTGCGCTGAATATTGCCACCAATGTGGCCAAGCAGCAGAAAATTCCTGTAGCTGTGTTCAGCCTGGAAATGACCTGTGAACAGCTGGCCGACCGTATTCTTTCCAGCGAGGCGGGCGTAGACAGCCAGGCCTTCCGCACCGGCCGCCTAACCGGTGAAGACTGGCGCGACCTCGCGCACGCCAGCGATGTGCTGTGCGATGCGCCGATTTTTATTGACGACAGCTCCGGCCTTTCGGTGGCCGAGATGAAGGCAAAGATCCGCCAGCTGAACCAGGACCCCAAGCGCGATAAGATCGGCCTGGTGATCGTGGACTATTTGCAGCTGATGACTACCGGCAAGCGCACCGAAAACCGTGTGCAGGAGATCAGCGAGATCACCCGAAACCTGAAAATCACGGCAAAAGAACTGAATGTGCCCATCATCGTGCTTTCACAGCTTTCCCGTTCGGTAGAAAAAAACGGCAGCAGCAACCGCCGCCCGCAGCTGAGCGACCTGCGAGACTCCGGCTCTATCGAGCAGGATGCCGATGCCGTGCTGTTTTTGTACCGCGAAGCCTACTATAACCGCCAGAACAGCGAAGACAATCAGGCCGATGAAAATGTGGCTGAGTGCATCGTGGCCAAAAACCGCCACGGTGAGACCGCTACCGTGCAGATGGGCTGGGACGGCGCACATACCCGTTTTTTGGATGTGGATCTGAGCCATGCAAACGACCGATGAACAAAAGCTAATCGAAAAATTTGAACACACGGCGCTGGCCTTTGCCAGCGGGCAGGGGCTTTTTGCGCCGAATACCAGGGTCATTGCGGCCTGTTCCGGCGGGGCAGACAGCATGGCCCTGCTGCTGTTTTTGCTGCGCACCAGGCAACAGCTGGGCATTCAGCTGGAGGTATGCCATGTGAACCATGGCCTGCGCGGGGCGGCTGCCGACCGTGACGAAGCCTTTGTAGCGGACTTCTGCCGCCAAAACAGCTTGGTGCTGCACCGCTTTGCGCCCCCGGCACCGCCACCCGAAAATGCGGGCGAGGGCTGGGCAAGGCAGCTGCGCTATGGCTTTTTTGAATCGCTTTTGGCTAAAGACCCTGCGGCAGTCATTGCTACGGCGCACACTCTCACCGACCAGGCCGAAACGCTTTTACTGCGCGCCGCGCGCGGTACGGGGCTGCACGGGCTGGCAGGCATTCCGGCCAGCCGCCCGGGCTACTGCCGCCCGCTTTTGTGCCTGACCCGGGCCGACACCGAGGGTTACTGCCGCGCCTGCGGGCAGCCGTGGGTGACGGACGAAACGAATTTGACCGACGACTATGCCCGCAACCGGGTGCGGCACCATGCACTGCCGGTGCTGCGACAAATTAACCCCAAAGCCGAGCAGGCGCTGGGGCGGCTGGCACAGCAGAGCAGCCGGCTGGATGCCTATCTTGCCCGGCGGGCCGAAAGCCTTTTGCAAAGCGCGGCGATGCCGCCCCGAAAAGACTGCTGGCAGCTGCCGGTGCTGCAAAAGGCTGACCCGGTGGAATTAGAACGGGCTATGCATATGCTGGCGGCGCGCTTTCGCGACCCCGAGCAGAAGTATATCGAGCTTCTGGCACAGCTGGTGCGCCGGGGCAGCGGGGCCGTGCAGCTTACCGATAAGGCCTTGTTCCGGGCGCAGGGCGGAAGGCTGTATGTGCAAACGGGTAGTGAAGTGCCGCTGCAAACGGCGGCCCCGCAGCCGCTCAGACCCGGCATTTACGAGCTGCCGGGGGGCTACAGGCTAAAAATTCAGCTTGAAAGCCCGGAAAACTTAAAAAAAACAGCCAATATTCACAAAAAAGACTTAAATTATCTGGCAGATTATGATAGAATACTTTCCAGTACACTGCTTAGAACCCGTCTGCCCGGTGATTTTTTCTGTTCGGCGCAGAGGGGCCAGACCAAAAGTCTGAAAAAGCTGTATAACGAGCTGGGGCTTTCCGCGGCCGAGCGCCGTACACTGCCTTTGCTGGCGGCCGAAAGCCGGGTGCTCTGGCTTTGGGGCCAGGGATTTGCGGCGGGCCTGGAACCAACCGAAGAAACAAAGCAAATTTTGTGTATTACAGAATATCATAACAAAGGAGAATAATTATGAGGGCAATGGATGAGGATATTCTCAAGGTGCTTGTGACCGAAGAACAGCTCAAGGCCAAGGTGCAGGAGCTGGGCGAGCAGATCAGCCGTGACTATGAGGGCAAGGATCTTTTATTGGTGTCGATCTTAAAGGGCAGCGTGGTGTTCATGGCCGATATCATGCGCGCTATCAAGGTGCCGAACGCCATTGATTTTATGGTGGTCAGCAGCTACGGCGGCGCCAATACCACCACCACCGGCCTTGTAAAGATCATCAAGGATCTGGACAGCGACCTTACCGGCAAGGAAGTGCTGATCGTGGAGGATATTCTGGATACCGGCGTTACGCTTTCCAAGCTGGTGCCCATGCTGGAAATGCGCCACCCCAACAGCGTAAAGATCTGCGCCATTCTGGATAAGCCCGAGCGCCGCAAGGCCGATATCCATGCCGACTATCTGGGCTTTCAGGTGCCGGACGAGTTCGTGGTGGGCTATGGCCTGGATTATGACGAAAAATACCGCAATCTGCCCTATGTGGGCGTGCTGAAGCCCGAAGTCTACGAGAAGTAAGTTCTCCTATTATAATTCATCCAAGAACTGGAGTTGATTTTTTTGCAATCCAAAAGACCCCGTTTCAATCCGCTGATCCTTGCGC
>CAVGKH010000056.1:0-12449 GCA_963629755.1 Gemmiger sp. | reverse complement strand
ATCAAGCACTGTGAGGGCGGCAAGCCAACACAGAAAACTGAATATGGGCGTGTTCCCGAGTGGCCAATGGGGACAGACTGTAAATCTGCTGCGTAACGCTTCGGTGGTTCGAATCCACCCGCGCCCACCAACAAAAAGAGCTGTTAGAACGAAAGTTTTAATAGCTCTTTTTGCGTATATGAAGTATATTTTGAAGTACATTTTCAGCCTAAAATCTGCTTTATGATCTCGCCCATCTCGCGGGCGGCACTGCTGATCGGCTGTATTATACCAAGGTCTCCCGCGCATCTCTCATAATGGTTCTCAATGTGAGTGATGGAATGAGCGCTGCCTGCGGCATATTTTTCAATATAACATTCGCGATTCAGCGCCAATCGCTATTTCTGCCCCCGTGAAAAACACGGGGGCAGAAATTTTACCACGCAATGCTCTGCATACAGTCCAGAAGATTTTTTACGCACATGGGATATATGCGGCTTTCGTCCCACACAAGGTCGATCTCCATGGCGCATTCCAGGCCCTCGATTTCAACCAGGCGCATCTGCTCGCGCTGCAGGCGCTCAGCATTATAGCTTTCCAGCACGATCTCGGGCAGAAAGGCGGCGGCCCAGCCGCGGCGGCAGAAATCAAGCTGGATCTCATAATCGCTCACATCGGCGATCTGATGCAGCGCAGCGCCGCTGGTGCGCAAAACGGCATCCACCTTTGCATTCAAAATGCTGCCCGGCGAGTTGCGCACAAAGGGCATATGGCAAAGCTCTGCCAATTCGGCGGGTTTGATCTTTGCCTTGTTCCAGCCGGGCGGCAAAAGACGGCACGGTGCCAGCAGCTGAATAGATTCACCGCGCAGCTTTCGGCACACCTGATTTTCGCCGCATTCGGCATCCGTACCGATATAGCAGTCCAGCCTTCCGGCCGAAAGCTGCTGTTCCAACTGGGCGGTATCGTCCATGCGCACCACCACCTCTACCCCCGGCGCCTGCCGCCAGAAGCTTTCTAAAATGCGGGGCAGGTAAATGCGTGCGCGGGAGATGCCGACCCCCAGCACCACCTTGCCGCTGCTGCCGCTGCGCAGGCCCTCGATCTCGCGCTCTAAATCGCACTCCATGATCTGCTTTTGTTCCAGTGTACGGCGCAGCGCCTGCCCGGCCAGCGTAAGAGCCACCCGGGGGCGGCGCTGAAACAGCGTTACGCCGTATTGCTTTTCGAGCCTGCGGATATGCTCGCTGAGGCCCTGCTGTGAAATATAGCATTTTTCGGCGGCGCGCCGAAAGCTGAGCTCTCGGCACAGCACTAAAAAAATCTGCTCCCCTGTTGTCATACTTCTATCCCCTTTTTACAGCAAGAGCGGCGCATCCGGGCCGGATGCGCCGCTCTTTTTTTGTGTTTACGCTATGCAGCTTACCACAAAGGCCGCCGCAATGCCCGAAAGCGACATGACCACATTCTGTGCCACGCACAGGGTCTTCATGGTCGTTTTGGCATCGTAGCCCATAAACTCGCTGAACACCCAGAAAAAGCTGTTGTTCACATGCGAGCCCAGCGCCGAGCCGGCACTGATGGAAAGGAACGCGGCCAGCGGCGTGATGAGCCCCGCCTCACACAGCGGCACCGAAAGGCCGGCGGCCAGCAATGCGGCCACACTGGCCGAGCCTTGTGCGAACTTGGAAAAGCCGGTGATCAAAAATGGAATCAGGATCACAGGCACAGGCGAACTGACCAGCAGCTCGGCAATGGTATCGCCCACGCCGGTAGCGCTTACGATCTTGGCCAATGCGCCGCCCGCTGCCGTGATAAACACGATGGGACCGGCGACCTTGAGGGCATCGCTCATAGGGGCAAAGCGCTCTTTTTCGGGCAGATACTGTGCCAGGCACAGCACCGATGCCACAATGCCCAAAGCCAGTGCGATGTTTTTATTGCCGAGGAACTTGATCACAGCCAGGGCCGTGCTTTCGGCCGGCAGCAGCATGCCGCCCACACTGCTGAGAAGGATCAGCACAATGGGCATCAGAATGGGCAGAACGGCGCGGAAAAAGCTGGGCATTTCTGATTCAGGGATATTGCTTTCTACGATCTTTTCTTTTTCGCTTTCAATCTGGGTATACCAGCTATCCGGCTTGCGGCACAGATAAAACTCACCAAACAGCCAAATGCAGATGGTAATGAACAGTGCGCAGGGCAGGCCCCACAAAATCGAGGTGCCTACATCCAGCCCCAGCACGGCCACCACAGCCAGCGGCGCAGGGGTGGGTGCCACAAATGCGTTGGTAGAAAGCAGCGAGCAGGCCGTTACCGTGCCCAAGGCACAGGGGTTTTTGCCGCTCTTTTTTGCCACCGACTTGATAAGCGGGCTGAGCAGCACCATAGCTACATCGCAGAACACCGGAATAGCCACCACAAAGCCGGTAACTGCCAGTGCCAGCGTAGAGTTCTTTTTGCCTGTTACCTTTAAAAGGCTGGTGGCAATGCGCTGGCATGCGTTGGATTTTTCCAGATAAATGCCCATGATGGTGCCGAAGATCACCAAAAGGCCAATGCTTTTGCAGGTGCCTGCAAAGCCGTCTACCGTGGTGTTGATGGCCTCGGTAGAGCCAAGGCCGCAGGCAAGGCCAATGCCCAGGCTGGCAATGAGCATGCAGCAGAAGGGCCCCAGCTTTGTTTTCATCATGAGCAGCAGCATGACCGCCAGGCCCACCAAAAAGATTACTAAATTCGTCATCGTTCTTCCATCCTTTTCTTTTTTAAAGCCGCCCTTTTTCCCTTGGGCCGCTTTGCTTCCATATCCGTATAATTTATTCTTCGCCGTTATACAGCCAGGTGCAGCCTGTGTTCACGCCGGTGACCACCTGGCGGTAGGTGCCCAAAAAGCCCTTGGCAGGGTGGTTCTGGGGGCGCTTTACGGTTTTTAAGCGCACAGCAATCTCTTCATCGCTCACTTCCAGATGAATGGTGTGCCGGTCGATATCGATCTCAATCATATCGCCGTTCTGCACAGCAGCGATGGGGCCGCCGTCCCACGCTTCGGGGCTTACATGTCCAATGCAGGGGCCGCGGGTCGCACCCGAGTAACGGCCGTCGGTAACCATAGCCACGCTGGTATGCAGGCCCATGCCCACCAGCATAGCGGCCGGGATCGACATTTCGCGCATACCGGGGCCGCCCTTGGGCCCCTCGTAGCGGATCACCAGCACGCAGCCGGGCTGGATCTGTTTGTTGGCCATGGCCTCGCGCAGGTCGTCTTCAGAGTCAAAGCACACAGCCGGGCCGCGGTGATGGAACATTTCAGGCACAACGCCGCTCTTTTTTACTAGGCAGCCCTTGGGGGCCAGGTTGCCGTAAAGCACGGCATAGCAGCCATCGGGATATAACGGGTCTTCGCAGGTGTGAATGATCTCGTGGTTCACAGGGCGGTCAAAATTTTTCAGGAACTCGCCCACTGTGCCGCCCATGGCCATGCGGCAGTCAAGGTTGAGGTGGCTTTCGATAGCCTTCATGGTTGCGCCCACACCGCCAGCCTTGTAATAATCATAAATATTATATCGGCTGCTGGGCTTGAACTTTGCCACGCAGGGCACATTTTTTTGAATCTCGTCAAACTTGCCAATATCCAGATTGATGCCCATCACCTTGGCCAGCGCACAGATATGCAGCTGGGCGTTGGTAGAGCCGCCGGTGGCCGCCACATGGCGCAGGCCGTTCACCAGGCTTTTTTCGGTAACGATATCGCTGAACTTTACGCCGCTTTTGGTAAGCGCCACGATTCGCTCACCCACGGTGCGGGCCTGCTTATACTTTTCACCCGAGCAGTACAGCATGGTGGTGCTGTCGATGGGGCATAGGCCGATGACCTCGGCAAAAACGCCCATGGTGTTGGCTGTGCCGTACATGGAGCAGGTGCCGCAGGAATGGCAGATGTTGGCGCGGAAGCGGGTAAAGGTGGCTTCGTCGATCTTATCCACATTGCGTGCGCCGATGGACTCTTTTAAATCGGGGGTCACATAGGTGCCTTCCGGTGCCTCGTAGGGGATCATGCTGCCCGCTGTAAGCATAAGGCTGGGGCGGTCAAGCGCGGCGGCAGCCATCAGCATGCCGGGCACGATCTTATCGCAGCTGCACAAAAACACCATGCCGTCAAACCCATGGGCGCGGGCCATGGCTTCGATGTTGGCCGCGATCAGATCGCGCTGGGGCAGTACCGTGTGCATACCGTCCCCCTGGGCCATACCATCGCACGGGGCTGGCACATTGAACTCGGCAGGCACACCGCCTGCGGCCCAGATGCCCTCTTTTACAAATTCCACCAGCTGCTTGAACGGGCGATGCCCAGGGTTGACATCGGTGTAAGAATTGGCGATGCCGATGATGGGCTTTTTTAGATCTTCGGTGCGGTAGCCGCAGGCATTCATCAGACCCACAAAGTAGCCCTCCTGCGGGTTATCGGGGTTGCGGTTTCCGATCCATTTTTCCATAAGCGCTCTCCTTCTATTCGGGCAGCTGCAGGCAGCCGCCGTTTGCCTTAAAATTGTTTTCTGCTATCAGAATAACCGCAAATGCGCGGGTGCGCAATCGAATTTTTCTCTGTATAGATGCAAGAAAAATCTTTCATCTGTATTTCAGGGTTTTTGCGGGCCGATTTTTTATTGTCCGCCTATTTTTTGTTTTATATTCGTTATTTTACAAATTACATTCTTTATAGGCCACAAGTTTCTATTGCGTTTTTGTTGCTATATAGGCAACATTTATCGCTGATTTTGCTATAGAATTCTATTTGTATTTACAAAATTACCGGCAGATTTTCAATATTTTCTTTGCAAATTTGTTCAGGGCGTATTATGATATTGGCAGAGTAAAGCATACTACCGGCTTGAAGGAGGGCTTTTTGTGAATCAACGCTTTTCGGCCTTTATGGCGGCGGCGCAGACCCTGAGCATTCGCAAGGCAGCCGAGATGAACTTTGTTTCTTACCAGTGCATCAGCGGGCACATTCGCAGCCTGGAAGAAGAATATAAGGTGCGCCTGTTTGACCGCAGCCCCCACTTTGCCCTTACGGCTGACGGGCGCACGCTGCTGGAAGCCCTGCAAAAGATCAAGCTGATCGAAGACGGCATCGCCCAGGCCTTTGACGACCAGGGCGAAAATGTATGCGGCCATGTTACGCTTGGGGTGCCAATGTCGCGCTATACCGAGATCGTGCCGCCGCTTCTGGCACGCTTTCATAAGGAGTACCCGCGTGTGGAGCTGGAGATCGTGCACGATTATTCCAATGTGCTGCAGCAGCAGGTACAGCGCGGTATGCTGGATATGGCCATTGTGGTGCAGCAGTCGCCCGAGCCGAACCCCAAACTGGACTCGCTGGTGCTTCTGCGCGAGATGTATCTGTTTTTGGTTTCAGTGCCGCTTTTGCAGGCGGTGCTTGGCAGTGACTGGGAGGCACAGAGCCAGAAATACAAAAAGCGCGGCATTCCCCTGGCTGAGCTGGCGCGCTTTCCGATCGTGAGCTACCCCACAGGCAGCCGCCTGCGCACCCAGCTGGAGCAGGCCGCCGCGCAGTACGGCCTGCACTACAACACCGTGTTTGCCTCGAACCGCGCCGAAACCTTTGATGCCATTGCCCGCACCGACACCGCCGGATGCATCATCTCACACCAGCTGTACGGCATTACCGCCCGCAAAAACCAGCACATGCGCCGCGAGCACCGGCTGCAATCGTACCGCATCGATTTCGGCAAATTCAGCATGAGCAGCGATATCACGCTGATACGCAACCAAGACAGCGTGATGGCCGCCTACAAGCAGCATTTGATCCAGATCATCTGCGAGCATTTTGCGGGCTACGACCAGCTTGTGCGCAAAATATAAATCATGCAGCAGAGCCGTACGCAGCAAGCGTTTTAAAAACCTGCACATAAAAAGCCGCCGGGCAGCAAAAGCATTTCGCATTTTGCTGCCCGGCGGCACTGTTTTGTTGATTCAGTTTTCTATTTGCTGTTATCAGCCGTTGTTCACCTGGCTGGCGGCCACGGCGCAGGCCACGGTCATGCCGACCATGGGGTTGTTGCCGGCACCGATGAGGCCCATCATTTCTACATGGGCAGGCACCGAGCTGGAGCCTGCAAACTGGGCATCGCCGTGCATGCGGCCCATGCTGTCGGTCAGGCCATAGCTGGCGGGGCCGGCGGCCACATTATCGGGGTGCAGGGTACGGCCTGTGCCGCCGCCCGAAGCCACCGAGAAATACTTTTTGCCGTTTTCCAGTGCCCACTTTTTGTAGGTGCCCGCTACCAGATGCTGGAAACGGGTGGGGTTGGTGGAGTTACCGGTGATCGAGCACTGCACATCTTCCAGCTTCATGATGGCCACGCCCTCGAGCACATCGTTGGCGCCGTAGCACTTTACGGCAGCGCGCTCGCCCTCTGAGAAGGGCACTTCTTTGACCACTTTCACTTCGCTGGTCTTGAAGTCAAAATCAGTCTGCACATAGGTAAAACCGTTGATGCGGCTGATGATATAAGCGGCATCCTTGCCCAGGCCGTTCAAAATCACGCGCAGGGGCTTTTTGCGCACCTTGTTGGCAGTGCGGGCAATGCCGATTGCGCCCTCGGCGGCGGCAAAGCTCTCGTGGCCTGCCAGGAAGCAGAAGCACTCGGTATCTTCATGCAGCAGCATAGCGCCCAGATTGCCATGACCCAAGCCCACCTTGCGCTGCTCAGCCACAGAGCCGGGAATGGTGAAGGCCTCAAGGCCCTCGCCGATGGCGGCGGCACAGTCGGAGGCATTTTTAAGGCCGCGCTTTACAGCGATAGCGGTGCCCAGGGTATAGGCCCAAACGGCGTTATCAAAGCAGATGGGCTGCACGCCGCGAATGATCTTATCGCAGTCGATGCCCTTTGCAAGGAGCATCTCATTGGCGGCATCCAGAGATTCCAGCCCATTGGCCTTCAGGCAGGCTTCGATTTTGGGCATGCGGCGATCCATAGATTCAAAAGTTGCCATGTTTCTACTCCTCTCTTATTCTTCGCGGGGGTCAATGTACTTTACAGCGCCCTGCTCAGCAGTAAAGCGGCCGTAAGTGCCCACATTCTTTTCATAGGCTTCCTTGGGGTCTTTGCCGTGGCGGATATCTTCCATCATTTTGCCAAGGCGCACAAACTGGTAGCCGATGACCTCATTGTTGGCATCGAGAGCCAGCTTCTGGATATAACCCTCGGTAAGCTCAAGATAGCGAACGCCCTTTTCTTTGGTAGAGAAGATGGTACCGGTCATGCTGCGCAGGCCCTTGCCCAGATCGTCCAGTCCTGCGCCGATGGGCAGGCCGTCCTCTGAAAAAGCGGTCTGGCTTCGGCCGTAAACGATCTGCAAAAACAGCTCACGCATAGCCACATTGATGGCATCGCACACAAGGTCGGTATTGAGTGCTTCCAGAATGGTTTTGCCGGGCAAAATCTCGCCTGCCATAGCGGCAGAATGAGTCATGCCGGAGCAGCCGATAGTCTCTATCAGAGCCTCTTCAATAATACCATGCTTGATGTTCAGCGAAAGCTTGCAGGTGCCCTGCTGCGGGGCGCACCAGCCCACGCCGTGGGTATAGCCGCTGATGTCTTTGATCTCATAAGCCTTGGTCCATTCGCCCTCCTGGGGAATGGGTGCCGGGCCATGATGCGGGCCCTTGGTAATCGGGCACATATTGGTCACTTGCTGAGAACACGCCATAATCACTCGCTCCTTCTACAGTCGTCAATGCTTATCGCAACTTGCACAAAAGATTCTTTCCCAAATCTTCGTAATTTTATTATAAGTTGCAAGCCCCGGTTTTGCAAGTTATTTTTTTAACCAAGTTTGCTTCCTGTTTCTTTTACCGGGTGCAGCATTTTGGCGCACAGGCCGCCTAAAAGGGCGGCGGTCACGGCGATCCAGTGGCGGTAGGCGCCCTGGCCCAGATTGCGGTTCAGCAGCCAGCTTCCCAGGCTGTCGCCCGTCATGCCAAGGGCCATAAAGCCCTTGCGGGCTGCAAACCACTTTTGCGCGCAGCTCATAACAGCCGGATACAAAAAAGCTCTGCCCAGCCCGGCGGGCAGGCTGAACAGCAGCCAAAAGGGCTGTGGGCGGCCGCCGGGCAGAAAGGCCGTGCCCAAAAACGCGCCGCTCAAAAGCGCCGTGCCGCACAGCCCTGCCGTGCGCGGCCCCTTAGCGTCCTGCAAAAAGCCGCCCAAAAGGCAGCCCAGGCCATAAGCCGCCACCAAAAACACAAATGCCAGCCCCACGCCCTCTTCTTGTAAGCCGTAATCCTGCATCAAGGGCTCGCGAAATGCGCCCCATGCCGCCGGGATGCTCGTTAAAATCTGTATAACTGCCCCCAAAACCGGGATCATCCACCGCCTGCCTGCCGCCGAGTTTTCCACAATGTGCCCTTCTCTGTGGAAAAGTATGCGCGGGCCGTGCCGGTTTCATGCAGCGCCCTTGCCAAGCGCCTTTTCTCAAGATATAATTATAGTATTACATAATAATATGGGTATTTTGCCCATGGAATAAAGAAAAGGGGAAATTTATGAAAACCAGTCCTTTAAAAGGTATGCGCGACCTTTTGCCCGCCGAGCAGGCACTGCGCGACTATATCCAGGGGCAGATCCTGGAAACTTACCGTGCCGCCGGCTTCCAGCGCATTTCTACCCCCATGCTGGAAGATATGGAAAATCTGGATAAAAGCGACGGCGGCGACAACCTGAACCTGATCTTTAAGGTGCTCAAGCGCGGCGATAAGCTGGCAAGCGCTCTTTCGCGCACGCCGGTGGAGGAAAAGTCGCTTTCGGATATGGGCCTGCGCTATGATTTGACCCTGCCGCTTTCGCGCTATTATGCCGCCAACCGCGCCGAGCTGCCCACCCCGTTCAAGGTGATTCAGACCGACCGCGTGTTCCGTGCCGAGCGCCCGCAGAAGGGCCGCCTGCGCGAGTTTGTGCAGTGTGATATCGACATTCTGGGCGATGAGAGCCCCAATGCCGAGGTAGAGCTGATTGACACCACTGCCCGCGCCCTGCTGAAGATCGGCTTTGATGATTTTGTAGTCAACATCAACGACCGCCGCATTCTGCGCCGTATGCTGGAAGCTATGGGCTTTGCGCCCGACACGCTGGACAGCGTGTGCATCACCTTTGACAAGATGGATAAGATCGGTGCCGACGGCGTGCGCGATGAGCTGACCGAAAAGGCCCTGCCCGAGGCTGCCGTGCAGGCACTGTACAGCTTTTTGACCCAGGGCGATATGAGCCTGGATGCTGTTACCGCTGCCTGCGGCGATGCAGAGATCTCGGCTGATCTGCGCTATGTGATGGCCTGCTGCGAAAAGCTTTCGGGCGGCAAGTACAAGGTTGCCTACTCTCCCAGCCTGGTGCGCGGCCAGGGCTACTACACTGGCATGGTGTTTGAGGCCACCAGCACCCGCTTTGGCGGCGCTGTGGCAGGCGGCGGCCGCTATGACGAGATGGTAGGCAAGTTCATTGGCCAGAAGGTGCCCGCTGTGGGCTTCTCGATCGGTTTTGAGCGCGTGTGCGGCCTGCTGCTGGAGCAGGGCTATCAGATTCCCGGTGCACGCCCCCGCATGGCGCTTTTGTACCTGCCCGAGGCTGATTTTGCCGATGTTGTGGCCAAGGCCAACACCCTGCGCGCCGAGTACGATGTGAGCATTCTGCCCCAGGCCAAAAAGCTGGGCAAGCAGTTCGGCCAGCTGGAAAACGCCGGGTTTGCCGCCGTTGCCTTTGCCGATAACGATGATATCAAGCACCTCGGCGCAAAAGCCGAATAATGCAGGGGCCTTTGCCCGCTGAAAAAAGGAGAACGATCGAACATGGCACAAGAAAGCATTCGCAATCCGGAGCTGGTACTGGCTCTGAATGTATTTAAAGCCGAAGACACCCCTGCCGCACGCAAGGCCATTACCACTGCGTTGGGCGGCGCCAAGCTGCTGGCCCCCGTGGTTTTGCAGGAGGTTTTGGACGAGCAGGACCGCGAGCCAGACGGCAGCGTGGCCCTGCAGCGCAAGACCAAGGTGCAGTACACGATGTTTGCAAAGCCCGACGGCACCAAGCTTTTTCCCGCTTTTACCGACTGGGACGAACTGCACAAATGGCAGGAGGGCCCCTGCCAGACCGTGATCATGACCGTGCGCGAGTATGCACAGCTGCTGGCGCACGAGGGCGCAGGGCTGATCTTGAACCCCAAGGGCCAGAATGTGTTTGTGCCCCGCCAGATGATCTTGCCGGCCCCCAAGCCCGTGGTATTTGATAAGACCCGCCCCATCGGCATTGCAGACCCCAAGGATCTGCCCGAAAAGCTGGTGGAGGGTGTGCAGAAAGCCCTGGGCGCACAGCCCAAGGTAAAAGAAGGCTGGCTCCGCATTATGCAGCAGGATCAAAAGCGCGCCTGGCTGCTGGTGCTGGAGCTGGACGAGGGCACCGAGCTGAAAGACATTATGCAGCCCATGCTGAAGGATATGGCCCCCGTGATGGGCCAGACCAGCATGACCCTTACCCTGCGCAGCAGCGACCTTGGCCAAAAGGCCACCAGCCAGGGCCTGCCGCTTTACATTCGCGGCTGAGGCCCCAATGCTTTAAAACTGCACGGCGCAGTTCTCTGCCCCGCAGGCTCAAAGCCGTGTTGCCTTAAAATTTTTCAGATTTTTTGCATCATTTCCGTTCCCCCGCGTGTATACAGGGTGAAAACGCAAAGATTTTCGCTTTCATATCAAAGGAGGCCGCTTATGAAAAAGACTGTTTCTGTTTTATGTGCACTGGCGCTTACCGCCGCGCTGGCGGGCTGCGGCAATTCCAGCAAAAGCTATTCTGCTGCCAGCGTTGCTGCGGTCGCCCAAAATACGGAATCGGTTGCCTATGACTCTGCCGCCGATCTGGATGCCGGTTTCGGCGTGAGCGGTGAAACCGATGCTGCCCTGCCCGAGGCCGGTGACCGCAAGATCATTTATACCTCGCAGCTGAATGTGGAGACCCGCGATTTTGAAGCTTCGCACACGCTTTTGCGCCAGGCCGCCGCTGACCTTGGCGGCTATATGGAAAGCAGCACCACCTACGGCAGTGCTGAAAACGGCAACCGCTCTGCCAACGAGACCTACCGCATTCCCTCCGAGCACTATCAGGAATTTTTAAACTCGGTGGGAGACATCGGCAGCATTACTTACCGCAGCGAGCAGACCGATGATATTACCGGGCAGTATGTGGATGTGCAGGCGCGCATCGACAGCCTGGAGGCCCAGCGCGCCCGCCTGGAAGAGCTCCGCGCGCAGGCTGACACTCTGGACGATCTTTTGACCATTGAATCTCAGCTGAGCGATGTGCAGTATCAGCTGGAAAGCTACACCGCGCAGCGCAAGCTGTATGATAACCAGGTAGACTACTGCACCGTGAGCGTAGATCTAAGCGAGGTGCGGGCCTATACCCCGGCCAACACCTTCAGCAGCCGCCTTTCCAGCGCCTTTGGCGAAAGCTGGGACGGCTTTGTGAGCTTTGTGCAGGATGTCGTGCTCTGGCTGGTGTATGCACTGCCTTACCTGCTGGTGCTGGCGGTTCTGGCCATGCTGGCGCGTATTCTGTATAAGCACCTGCCCCGCCGGGCTCCCAAAGCCCACAAGGGCGCCGCTAATTACAGCGCCCTGTATGCCAAGCAGCAGCCCGCTGCCGGGCAGCCGGAGGCTTCTTCGCAAACGGAGAACACGAAAAACGACCCGCAGTAAGCGCTGCCGCGCCGTATCTGCCGCCGGGCAGGTTTTGAAAAACAAAACTCGATAAACCGCAAAAAAGCAGGTGCTTCGTGCACCTGCTTTTTTGATTTTATGCCTGCTGCTCATGTTTTATTTTGAAAGCCTTTAAAAAACGCCAGTGTATCGGCCGCATCTTGGACAAACACGGCGATCGATGCCCCCAGTTCAGCGGCACAGGCCAGCGCGTGTTTGGCGTATTCCCGCACCTTCTCCATGGGGGCGGTATCCTGCCCCACCAGGCGAACACTGGCCGGGAAGAAATTATTGCATGAGCGCACAGGCAGCATTTGCCGCAGGCGTGCCTTAGCCTCGCGCAGCTGCTGCGGTGAAAGGGCAGCAATATCGTAAAGGGGCAGCTCTACATAATCGTACCCCAGCCTTGCCAGTGTTTCAAAATACTCTTCCCCTATGCTCCCCGGCTCGCGGGACAGCAGGTTGGTGCAGCAGCCGTACAGCATATGATCTACCGCCTTTCCTTATATAAATACGCAAGCAGCTTTCTGCTTACTATAAGCATACAAGGATTTCTGCTGAAAATAAACGCCAAACAAAGTTTGAGATGATTGTTAGCAATCTACCCATTCAATTTCCTGCTCAACTTGCCAAAAAGTTTTTTCGTCAAACAATGGTAGTTCCATAAAAGTATCAAAGCTTTTCTGATGTGTGAGTCCCTCTACAT
>CAVGKH010000055.1:4793-12469 GCA_963629755.1 Gemmiger sp. | reverse complement strand
ATCACGGTGACCACATACGGGATCATGGAGATCAGCTGTGCCGAAATAGCGGCATTGCTGGTGCCGATAACAATCTTGAGGCCGGAGCACATGCCAAACAGCAGGCAGGCGATCATAGCGCCCTGGGGGCGGAACTTACCAAAAATAACGGCTGCAATAGCAATAAAACCTTGGCCCACAATAGAGATGGGGCGGAACTGGTTGGTGGTTGCCATGGTCACGCATGCGCCGCCAAGGCCGGACAAGAAGCCCGAGATGCACACGCAGATAAAGCGAGTGCGGATCACATTGATGCCCAGTGTATCGCAGGCGCGGGGATGCTCGCCGCAGGCACGCATACGCAGGCCGAAGCGGGTTTTGTAAAACACAAACCACACCACCACCACGCAGATAAACACCAGATAGGTGCTTGCATATGTGGAAAATACATTCTTAAAGAAATTCGATACTGCCGTGCCGGAGCTGAACACACCGTTGAACAAAAGCGGAATCTTGCTGGTGGGATCCAGAGGGACGGTATCAGACGAATTAAAAATAGCCTTAGCCAGCATAACAGCCACGCCGGGAGCCAAAAAGTTGATGGCTGTGCCGGAAATGGTCTGGTCTGCGCCCAGATTCACGCAGGCAATGGCATGCAGCACGCCGAAAGCTGCTCCTGCCAGACCGCCGCACAAAAAGCCAAGCCAGGCATTGCCGGTAAAATAAGCTACGGTAGCGCCCGTGAAAGCGCCAACGGTCATCATGCCCTCGATGCCGATGTTCACCACACCGGAAACCTCAGAAAAGCAGCTGCCCATGGCCGCAAACAGCAGCGGCGGCGTATACAGAAGGGTAGCGTAAATAATAATACCCAGGTTATTGATAAAAGCATCCATTATTTCGTTCCCTCCTTCTTGCGCTTGTGGAATTTAAAGATGTGGCTGATGGCGATGAAGAACACCACCGTGCCCATGATAACATTCACGACCTCAGAGGGAGCGCCGATCAGGTTCAAGCGGCTGCCGCCGTATTTGATCGCGCCGTAGAACAAGCCGCCGAAGAACACGCCCAGGGGGTTGGAGTTGCCGATCAATGCAGCAATAATGCCCTGGAAGCCGTAGCTTTCCTGTGCGGTAAAAATGCTGATGCGCTGGCCCATGCCCAAAAGGTTCATGGCGCCTGCAATGCCGCCCATGGCACCCGAAATGCCCAGAGCCGTAAGCACGGCACGGTTTACATTGATGCCTGCATACTCAGCGGCATCGCGGTTGCTGCCCACCGCCTTCAAACGGAAGCCCAGCGTGGTTTTTTCGATCACGATGTAGCAGAATACTGCCAGCACAATGGCCACCAGAATGCCCCAGTTGGCACTGTTGCAGAAGCCGAACTTTTCGATCATGCCCTTGGGCAGCAGGATCATGGCTGCCTCCTGCACATTCTTGGTCGCCTCTGCGTTGCCATCGCTCTTAATGGCTGGCAGGCCGGCAATGTAGTTGGAAAGATAGAAGGCGATCCAGTTGAACATGATCATGGAAAGCACCTCATTGATGCCCCATTTTACTTTTAAAAAGCCCACGATCACGCCCCAGGCTGCACCTGCTGCGGCCGAAGCCAGCACGCACAGCGGCACCAGAATGATGGCCGGGGCAGGCACCAGAATGCCCACCACACAGGCAGCCATGCTGCCTGCTACGAACTGACCTTCTGCACCGATGTTAAACACACCCGTGCGGAACGAGAACGCCACCGAAAGGCCCAGAATGATCAGCGGGGTGGCATACACCACGCTGTACGAAAGGCTTTTTGCGTTGGCAAAAATACTCGAGAACAGCTTGCCGTAGGCAGCGCCCACATCGATTTTTACCGCTGCCAAGAAGACAGCGCCGACCGCGAAACCGACCACAATGGAAATGATGGTTCGGAACAACGCGCTCTGCAGAAATTTTTCTACTTTGCTCATTCTGCTTTACCTCCTGCCATCATCAAACCAAGCTTGTTTTCGTCTGCTTCGCTGCCCAGCATGCTGCCGTTGATCTTACCGTCGAAAATAACATCGATGCGGTCAGAAAGGCTCATGATCTCGTCGAGCTCAAAGCTTACCAGCAGCACGGCCTTGCCCTTGTTGCGCTGCTCTACAATATAGCGGTGCACATATTCGATCGCGCCCACATCCAGGCCGCGGGTGGGGTTTACGGCGATCAGCAGGTCTTTATCATTGTTCACCTCGCGGGCAATGATCACCTTCTGCTGGTTGCCGCCCGAAAGCGTGCCTGCAGGCTTTTGCACGGCATTGCGGGGGCGGATATCATATTTTTCCATAGCCGCAACCGCATGGTCCTGAATGGCCTTTTTATTTAAGAAGATGCCGTTTTTCGCAAACGGTTCATCGGCATAATTCTGCAGCACCATATTGTCGGCTACCGAGAAATCCAGCACCAGACCGTGCTTCTGTCGGTCTTCGGGAATGCTGGAAACGCCGTGCTCAAAGCCAAAGCGCGGGGGCTTGTTCATTACCTCTACGCCGTTCACCAGCACCTGGCCGCTCGTTGCCTTGCGCAGGCCGGTGATGATCTCGACCATCTCACTCTGGCCGTTGCCGTCGATACCGGCAATACCCAAAATCTCACCCTTACGCACCTGCAGAGAAAGACCCTTCAAAATTTCCACGCCGCGATAATCCACGCCGTGCAGGTCTTTCACATCCAGCACCACTTCGCCGGGCTCCATGGCAGGCTTATCCACCTTGAATTCTACATTGCGGCCCACCATAAGGCTTGCCAGGTCGTTCTCGGTCACTTCGTCTACATTTACGGTGTCGATATACTTGCCCAGGCGGATAATCGTGCAGAAGTCGGCAGCAGCCTTGATCTCTTTCAGCTTATGGGTGATCAGAATGATCGATTTGCCGTCTGCCGTGAGGTTGTGCATGATATGGATCAGTTCTGTGATCTCCTGCGGGGTCAGACTGGCGGTTGGCTCGTCCAAGATCAGCGTTTCTGCACCGCGGTACAGCGCTTTCAAAATCTCCACGCGCTGCTGCATGCCCACGCTGATATCCTCGATCTTGGCATCGGGATCGATGGCAAGGTTGTATTTTTCAGAAAGGGCCACCACATTATTGCGGGCCGTTTTCATATCCAGCGCCAAACCCTTTACCGGCTCCATGCCCAGTGCGATATTTTCGGTCACCGTAAAAGGCTGCACCAGCATAAAGTGCTGATGCACCATGCCAATGCCTGCCTCAATGGCCTTTTTGGGCGAATCAAGCACCACCGGCTTGCAGTTTACCAAGATCTGGCCGCTGGTAGGCAGAAACATGCCGTAAAGCTGATTCATCAGTGTGCTTTTGCCCGCACCGTTTTCGCCCAAGATTGCGTGAATCTCGCCTTTATGAACGGTCAGGTTGATTCCATCATTGGCTGTGAAGTCGCCGAATTTTTTGACGATATTTTGCATTTCAATGACTTTTTGCGAAAAGTCAATATGCTCATGCGCCAAGAAAATCCCTCCTCTGGCTTTTATTTTGTTGGGGATATGCCCAAAAAGGCCGCAGCCCTCTGGGCGGCCGGCTGCCTTGTACCGGCTGAAAGCGAAAGCCGCATCGCGTTTTATCGGCAGCAGGTATGTTTTTGCCGCCGTTTGGCGCAGCATGCGGGCTTGGCTGTTCTGTTTATATATTATTATAGCATGAATTTTGGCAGTGTTCAACGAAATTTTCTGCCCTTTTCCATCAGAATCGGCAACTTATACCAAATTGCGCTGTTTTGCAAAAGTCGGCACGACCCGGGCCCCACATAAAGTAAGGCAGGCACGGTCGCCGGGGGCCTGTGCCTGCCTTGCAGAAGCATTTTTCTATTTTATGCAGCAGCGCTTGATTTGCCTTCAGATTTTTCTGCACTCCCCTGCTTACTTTTTGCGCCATGCACTGCGGCTGAAAAGCAGCAGAATGGGGAATATTTCCAAGCGGCCCGCCAGCATATCCATAATGAGCACCAGCTTTGAGAACACACTGAATGCAGAATAGTTGCAGGTGGGGCCTACGGCCTCCAAACCGGGGCCGATGTTATTAAAGCACGAGAGCACCGCCGTAAAGTTGGTGGTGATCGAAAAGCCGTCGATAGAGATAAGCAAAAAACTCAGGCCCAAAATGCACATATAGGCTGCCAGATAGGCGTTGGTATTTTCCAGCACGGTCTCGCTGACGGCGCGGTCGTTGTTGCGCACCACCTGCACCTTGTGCGGGTCAAGCACCTTGTGAATGTTGCGGCGCAGGCTTTTAAGCAGCAGCAGCACACGCGCGCACTTCATGCCGCCGCCCGTGCTGCCCGCGCAGGCACCTACTGCCATGAGCAATAACAGTATAGCCTTAGAAAAGCTCGGCCATAAATCGAAATCGGTGGTAGCATAGCCGGTGGTGGTGATAATGGTGGCTACCTGAAATGCTGCATGGCGCAGCGTTTCTTCGGCGCTTGCATATAAATGGCGGATATTCCAGGCAATAAGCGCCACCGAACTAAGCACGATGCCTACATAAAACCGCAGCTCTTCATCTTTCAGCACGCTACGCAGATTGCCGATGATCAAAAGATAGTAACAGTTAAAGTTTACGCCGAACAGCAGCATAAACACCGTGCATACATTCTGCAGGTAAGGGCTGTAGCTGGCCATGCTGTCGTTTTTAATGCCAAATCCG
This sequence comes from Gemmiger sp., assembly GCA_963629755.1. GTDB lineage: Bacteria > Bacillota > Clostridia > Oscillospirales > Ruminococcaceae > SFIE01. The sequence goes on along the minus strand of CAVGKH010000055.1, from coordinate 7,797 downwards.
CCGGTACCCGCCGTGCCAAGCGCCGTACACACCGAATCAAACAGTGGCATGCCGCCTGCCAGAAGAAAGATCACATTCAGCACCGTAAGCACGATATAGATCACATACAGAGTCATGGCAGTCTGCTTCATGCGGGGCAGCATTTTGCCCACATCCGGGCCAGGGCTTTCGGCACGCAGCAGGTGCAGCGTGTAGCCGCCCTGGTCGCCGCGGCCGGAAATGGCCAAAAGAAACACCAGAACGCCCATGCCGCCGATCCAATGGCTGAAGCTGCGCCAGTACAAAATGCCGTGCGAAATATGCTCTACCTCGGGCAGGATCGAAGCACCCGTGGTGGTAAAGCCGGAAACGATCTCAAAAAACGCATCGATAAATCGCGGTATCTCACCGGAAAGGTAAAACGGCAGACAGCCCAGAAGGCTCATGATGATCCAGATAAGGCCCACGCAGATGAGACCCTCACGGGCATAAAAGCCGCGATCGCTCTTGCGGCCCGCAAAATACAAAACAGCCGATACCACCACGATGCAGATTATGGATTTGGCAAACGCCATGGCCGCCGTAAATTCATGATACCCCAGGCAAACCAGCAGTGCCGGGATCATAAAAACGGCCTCCACAGCCAATATTTTGGCGCTGATGCGCCCTATCATTCGGTAATTCATGGGCGCTCCTTATGCAAAAATATCGTTCAGCTGATAAATCGTTTCGCTGCCGTTGGTCACCACAACTACACCGTCGCCCTCCTGGAAGCTGGAGTCGCCGCCGGGCAGCTCGATATGCGAGGCGTGATTGATGCTCACCAAAAGAATATTCGGCTTGATCTTGATGTTTTTCAGCGGCTCGCCACGGTGGCGGGTTGTCTCATCTACACGGAATTCCAGCGCCTCGGCCTTGCCGCCCGCAATGCGGTGCGTGGTGATGGCCGCGCCGGTCTGGTTGCGCATGGCACGCACATACCGCACGATGCTGTTGCTGCACAGCTCCTTGGGGCACACCAGGCTGCCCACGGGCAGCGTATCCAAAATGCCGCCTGCCTCCAGATGGCCCACCTTGGTAATGATCTGCGGCACGCCGTGGCGGCTGCCATACAGCGCTATGATCACATTCAGTTCATCGAGGCCCGTGAGCGAAACCAGCGCATCGCAGCTGAACAAGCCCTCGCTCTCTAAAAGCGACTGGTTGCTGGCATCGCCCTGAATGATATCCGCTGCCGGAAGCTGCTCAGCCAAAGCGAGGCAGCGTGCCGGGTCGTTTTCGATGATCTGCACCTGAATGCCGCTTTTCAGCAGCAGCTGTGCCAGATAGTAGCTTACACGCCCGCCGCCGCAGATCAGCACGCGGTTCACCTTACGGGTGATGATACCCAGGCTCTTGAGCAGGCGGGTGAGGTTATTGCTCTCAGAGGTAACAAACAGCTTATCCCCCTCGCGCAGCACAAAATTGCCCGAGGGCATAATGCACTCACCGCCGCGTGTTACCGCACACACAAGCACCTTGCACTTGATCACATCGCTCAAATTATTCAGTGCCACATCGCACAGCTTGCTGCCCGGCTCCACGCGCAGCTCCACGATCTCCATGCGGCCCTTGGCAAAGGTATCGCGCTTTAAAAAGCCCGGATACTTGAGCAGGCGCTCGATCTCGATCGCCGCCTGCTTTTCAGGGTTTACCGACATGGAAAGCGCCAGAAGATCGCGCATTTTATACACCTGCTCGGAATATTCCGGGTTGCGGATGCGTGCAATGGTATGGATGCGCGGGTTCAGGCTGTGCGCCGTTACGCAGCACAACAGATTCACTTCGTCGGCATTGGTCACGGCAATCAGCAGATCGGCCTCCTTTACACCGGCATCCACCAGGGTAGTCATGGCGGCGCAGTTGCCCTGCACACCCATGGCATCGTATTTTTCCACAACAGATTGAAGCACCTGGGCATTTTTTTCTACGATGGTCAAGTCATAGTCATTTTCTGCGGCAAGCTGCCCTGCCAGCGTATTGCCCACCTTGCCAAGCCCTGCAATGATAATTTTCACGCCAGTTCCTCCTGTGCTATGGTCTTTTGGGGCAAAGCACCGCCCAAAACCGATTTTCACACTTTTTTCATAATAGCATGATTAGTATAGCACACTCTGCCCGAAACATAAAGAATAAAGTTTTTTCTTTTATAAAAGCTGCAAAAAAGGCCACAAAAAGCACCGGCTCTGCTATGTGCTGAGCCGGTGCTTTTCTATTTTATTATACAAGCCGGATGTAATTTTCCTTGCGGGGTTTGGGCGCTTCGGGCTTTTCTGCGGGCCAGCCCAGCACTACGAATGCCACACCGATTACTTCATTTTCCACGCCCCACTTTAAAAGCATAGCCTTGCCGATGGGCATTTCCATAATTTTGCGGGCGGTGTTTACCCAGCAGCTGCCCAGGCCAACGCTGGCGGCGGCGTTCATGATGTTTCCGGCCACCAGTGTGCCGTCTTCCAGGCCGCTCTCGCTTTCTTTATCCGCTGTGACCAGCACTACCACCGGTGCGCCGTACAACGGGTCGGGCGTATCCTCGCCTGCTTCCACGGCCAATTCATGCGAAAGATGGGTGAGCATAGCGCGCGAGGCTTCATCGCGAATGGCAATGATCCACGCCGACTGCTTATCCCAGGCGTTGGGCGCCCAGGTGCCGGCCTCCAGCACAGCATTCAAAATTTCATCTGATACTGCATCGGGCTTAAAGGCACGGCAGCTGCGGCGATTTTTGAGGGTCTGCAAAGTTTCGTTGGTCATAAAGGGCTCTCCTTACTTTATAAATAGGTTTACTGATTCAGCCAGATGAGCGCCTGCGCTATACGGCTTTCTACCTCTTTAAAATGGCCGCCCGGGTGCATTTTAAAGCTATAGCGGGTCACCTGTGGGTCTTGGTTGCACTGCCACTCGGCCATGCGCGTGCTGGCCGTTACCCGCTGCATGCGGGCATCATGGCTTTTGCCCTCGGCGCTGCTGAGCGAAAGATATACCC
>CAVGKH010000055.1:0-4769 GCA_963629755.1 Gemmiger sp. | reverse complement strand
ATCATACCATAGGCTGCCCGAGCAGCTGGCCACCGCGCTGAAATCATCACCGGAAAGGCCAGCCCATAGTGCCAGAAGCCCGGCAAGTGAATAGCCTGCCAGCATGCGCCCCTGGGGGCCGGGCACCAGCGCAAAGCGCCTTTCCAGCTCTGGTAAAAGCTGGCCGCGAATAAATTCCAGCGTTCTTTCTCCCTGCCCGCCAAAGGGTGCACCGCCTTTTTTCAGCGGCGGCGCAGGCCAGGGGGTACAGTCATCTTGCCAGCTTTGGGTTTCAAACACGGCCAGATAAAAAGGCTTTGCATTCGAGCCCTCCACCCGGCGCATGATTGCGGGCACCGCCGCCATCATGGGGGCATTGGCTGGCATTACCACCACCGGCAGCGGCCCCGGCTGCGCCGGGCAGCACACCTGGCAGCTGCGCCCCGCCAGCGGAAAATACTCGATCCTGCTCCGCATATACTTTTCCTCCCCGTTTCGCGTTCCTTCAGCATTATACTATACAGTCCGCTTATAAGCAAAGCATTTTTGTATAAAACTCGGTGACAGTGTGCACAGTTATTTTGATATGTGTACCATTTTTTTATTGCTTTTGCTTGCAATTCTATGTATAATGGCTTTGTAATACACTTTGTCTTTGGCATAATGCCAAAAGACATTCGTTCCAGCAAGATCCTACATGTAAAACTCTTTATGATAAGATCGGGAGGTATACCAATGGAAACTTATGGCATCGAAAAGCTGGGCATCATCGCCCCCAAAGCTGTTTATCGCAACCTGACCCCTGCACAGCTGGTAGAGGCTGCCCTGCGCCGCGGCGAGGGCACCTTGAGCAACACCGGCGCTCTGGTAGTAACTACCGGCAAATACACCGGTCGTTCGCCCGACGATAAGTTTATCGTAGATACCGAGGGCGTGCATAACGACATTGCCTGGGGCAAGGTGAACCGCCCCATCAGCCGCGAAAAGTTCAACGCCATCAAAGGCAAGGTAGCTGCTTACCTGCAGGGCCGCGAAGTGTTTATTTTTGACGGCATGGCAGGTGCAGACAGCAAATATACCAAAAAATTCCGCATTGTGAACGAGCTGGCCAGCCAGAACCTGTTTATCCATCAGCTGTTGATCCGCCCGAACGCCGAGCAGCTGGAAAATTACGGCGAGCCCGACTACACCATGCTGGTAGCCCCCGGCTTCAAGTGTGACCCCGAGGTAGACGGTGTGCATTCTGAGGCCGCCATCATGATCGACTACGAGGCACACTGCATCGTGATCTGCGGCAGCCAGTATGCCGGTGAGATCAAAAAGAGCGTATTCTCTACCATGAACTACATCATGACTAAAGAGAATGTGCTGCCCATGCACTGCTCTGCCAATATGGACCCTGTTACCGGCGAGACCGCTGTATTCTTCGGCCTTTCCGGCACCGGCAAGACCACCCTTTCGGCTGACCCCGCCCGCAAGCTGATCGGCGACGATGAGCACGGCTGGAGCCCCGACGGTGTGTTCAACTTTGAGGGCGGCTGCTACGCCAAGTGCATCAACCTTTCGGCTGAGAATGAGCCGGATATCTACAACGCCATCAAGTTCGGCAGCCTGGTCGAAAATGTGATTATGGACCCCGAGACCCGTGAGTTTGACTTTGCCGATGGCAGCCTGACCGAGAATACCCGTGTGGGCTACCCGGTGGAGTACATCAACAACAGCCAGATCCCCGGCATTGGCGGCATTCCCAAGGTCGTGATTTTCTTGACGGCCGATGCCTTTGGCGTGCTGCCTCCAATCAGCCGCCTGGATAAAAACGCCGCTATGTATCACTTTGTGACCGGCTTCACCAGCAAGCTGGCAGGCACCGAGCGCGGCGTGACTGAGCCGCAGCCCACTTTCTCTACCCTGTTCGGCGAGCCTTTTATGCCCATGGACCCCTCGGTTTATGCCGGTATGTTGGGCGATAAGCTGGAGAAATACGGCACCAAGGTCTACCTGGTCAACACCGGCTGGGCAGGCGGCAGCGCAGCCCAGGGCGCAAAGCGCATGAAGCTGAAGTACACCCGCGCTATGGTCACCGCCGCACTGAACGGCAGCTTTGACAACATCGAATTCAAGCATCACGATGTATTCAATGTGGATTATCCCACCCACTGCCCCGATGTGCCCGATGAAATGCTGGATGCCCGCGGCCTGTGGGCAGACAAGGCTGCTTACGATGAGCAGGCCAACAAGCTGGCCAAGATGTTCAGCGATAACTTTGCCAAGAAGTACCCCAATATGCCCAAAGAGATCGTTGAGGCAGGCCCCAAGGCAAAGTAAATCATCTGTTTTCACTTTCGGGAGGCGCCGCCGGGTGCCTCCCGATTTTTCAGTAAAATAAAAGGGAAAGTATATTTATGATCAAACTCATTGCCAGCGATATTGACGGCACTCTTCTGCCGCTGGGGCAGCGGGTCATTCCGGCCGAGACCATGCAGCTCATTGAGCAGCTGATCGATGCCGGTGTGGTGTTCAGCCCGTCCAGCGGGCGGCAGATTGCCAGTATACGGCGGCTGTTTGGCCCTTTGGCCGAGCGCTGCGTGCCGATTTGTGACTGCGGAGCTGACAGCTGGCTGCACGGCAGGCCCGTGCACAGCCTGCCTATGCCGCGCGAAACGGTAAACGAACTGCTGCATGATATTATAGCGCAGCCCCGATGCGCCGCCATTGCCAGCGGTGTGGATGGTGCTTTGTACGCCTTTAAAAAGCCGTGGGACAGTGAAGAGACCGAGCCAAGCCTGCACTCGAGCGATATGCTGCCTACCGCCGCGCCCGAGGATATCCCCTGCGATATCCTGCGTGTTTCGGCCTTCTGCCGTGACGGCGGCATTGCCATGGACCCGGTGTTTCGGCAAAAGTGGGGCCCGCGCGGCCTGAATATTGCGGTAGGCGCACCCGCCTGGCTGGATTTTTCGGTAGCTGATAAGGCGCTGGGCCTGCAAAGCGTTTGCCAAGCGCTGGACATTAAGCTTTCTGAGGTTGCCGCCTTTGGCGACAGCTACAACGACCTGCCCATGCTGCGCACAGCCGGTGAGCCGTGGCTCATGAGCATTGCCCGCCCCGAGCTGCAGGCCGAATTTAAAGGGCATATCTGCCCGGATATCAACGCCCAGCTGCGCCGCTATTTAAATGCCGCACAGCAGCATACATAAGAGATAACGCAAAAACACCCCGGTGCCGCACAGCTTTTTCTGTGTGCACCGGGGCCTCTTACTCTTTTATATACTTTCCTGTTTTTTAGTCTGAGGGCAATGCCGTATAACTTTAAGCCATACTCCAGTATGCGCTGGTTTTACAGCCCTGCCGAAGCTGCTGCCTTTTCGGCATGCACATCATCAAAGGTGAATACATCCAAAAACTTTTTGGCACGCTCAGTTTTGGGGTGCGTAAAGAATTCTTCGGGGGCTGCCTGCTCCACGATGTGCCCGCCGTCAATAAACACCACGCGGTCAGCCACTGCCTTGGCAAACTGCATTTCGTGCGTTACGATCAGCATCGTTTTGCCCTGGCGCGCCAGATCAAGCATTACATCCAGCACCTCGCGCACCATTTCGGGGTCAAGCGCTGCCGTTACTTCGTCAAACAGCAGGATCTCGGGGTGCATGCAGAGCGCGCGCACAATGGCTACGCGCTGCTTCTGGCCGCCCGAAAGCTGGCGGGGGTAACTGTCGGCCTTTGCGCCCAAGCCCACACGCTGCAAAAGTGCCAGGGCCTCTTTTTTTACCTCGGCTTTATCCCGCTTCTGCACCTTGGTGGGGGCCAGCAGAATATTATCCATTACGGTAAGGTGCGGAAAAAGCTCGTAGCTCTGAAACACCATGCCGATCTTCTGGCGCAGGTCTGCCGCCGTGCGGCTGCCTTTGCGGATCTCGCTGCCGCGCAGTGTGATCGAGCCGCCCTGAATTTCTTCCAAGGCGTTGATGCAGCGCAGCAGCGTGCTTTTACCGCAGCCGCTCGGTCCTACGATCACGATCACCTCGCCCTGGCGCACTTCCAGATCAATGCCGTTCAAAATCATCTGCCCATCGTAGGCTTTTTTCAGGTTTTCAATTTTCAGGATGGGTTCTTCCATGATCTCAACTCCATTTTCTTTCCAGATGGCGCGCCAGCATGCTGATGGGCCAACAGACCATAAAATACAGAATCAGCACCACCAAAAACACGCCAAAGGCTGCGTTGGGGGTGGTCATACGGTTGGCCTCGATGATCTGCTGTGCTACCTTGAGCACCTCTACCACGCCGATCATCAGCACCAGGCTGGTGGTTTTGATCATGCGGGTGATCAGATTGATGGAAAGCGGCAACAGGCGGCGCAGTGTTTGCGGAATGATCACATACACATAGGTTTGCAGCCTGCTGAGGCCCAGCGCCTGGCTGCTTTCGTACTGGTGCTTTGGTATGCTCACGAGCGCACCGCGCACCAGATCGCCCATTTCGGCAGTGCCCCACAGCACAAACACAATGATGGCCGCCGTTTCTCCCGCAAGATTGATATGCCACACTTTAGTGGTATCAAAATACACCAAAAACAGCAGCACCAACTGGGGCATGATGCGAATAATTTCCAGATATACCCTAAAAATCGCATGCACCACTTTGTTTTTTACAGTCATCAATGCGCCCACCAGAATGCCCAGCGGCATACTGATGAGCACCGAGATCAGGCTGATGCGCAGCGCTACCCACAGCCCCTGCAGAAGGCGCAGCATATTGGTGCCTTTAAACAGCACCTCAATCCCCAAATC
>CAVGKH010000054.1:0-12571 GCA_963629755.1 Gemmiger sp. | reverse complement strand
TGTTTACACCATCCTTTAATACCCTGCAAAAGCTGTATGTATATTTGAGCCGTCAAGAAATACTACAGGTAAATTCATTACTGCTGCCAGGTATTTCTTCTAATCCTACCAAGGCCCGGCGAAGCAAAAGCAAATCACTGGTGTCTACCTCGCCATCGCCATTTACATCTGCCCCAAAATAGATCTCCGGAATTTCTTCCAAACCAACCAAAGCCCGCCGCAGTAAAAGTAAATCGCTGGTATCCACTTCGCCGTCTAAATTTACATCTCCCGGCTGAACGCCGCCGCTCACTACAGCCCCGGCGCTTTTGGCGGTAACGGTTTTCGCTGCGCCGTTCTGCATGGCAGCCAGCTGCACCTCGTTGATCTGCAGGGCCGTCTCGGTTACATCGGTCAGAGCGGTAAACTCCATCGTTAAAAATCCGCCGCCGGTAAACTGGCTATCAAGGTCGTGCCACTCGGCCGAAACTATGCCCGCCTTGTCGGTTTTCAGTGTGCTGCCCCGGGCTGTGCCTGCGGCCTGCCCATCGGCAGGCAAGATCGAAGCGCTTTCCAACTTCAGCTGGCTGCTGTTATACCCCACCTTGCACAGGACTGCGTTGGCGCTGCCGCTCAGTTCATTCAGCGAGAGCATTACATGCAGGGCGCCGCCCTGCGCTGCGGGCCGCTGTACCGTAAGGCTGTTTGTTCCCGCCGCAAAGCTGGGCACCGCCAAGGCTGCCGCCAACATCCCGGCGCACACAAAGCGCAAAAGCGCGTGCCGCATAGACACCTTCCCCCTTTCGGATTTTTCGAAGCCACGCCCCTGAACACCGGCGTGCAGAATGCATGTTCTGCCTTTAAAAATCCCGCCCAAAAGCGGCGTTTTTAAAAGATAATTTCTCATTTTTATTATACAGGAAAACCCGTATAAACACAAGCATTTTCGGCCGAATTTTACAGATTTCAGCCGCCATTTTCCGCATAAAAAACGCCCGGCCTTTAAAGAGGCCGGGCATATGCGTTTTCGGTTTTTCTTCACTCGTTATCCAAAGCGTTATGCAGATATTCGCCCACTTCTTCAGCCGGTATCTGCAGGCACATAGAAAATTCCTGCGTGAGCAGCTTTTCACAGCTATGCAGAATATCATCGTCCACGGCGGGCAGGCGTTTGCCGCTGGCCGCCAAAGCACGGCGGCGGGCATAAATGCAGCGGATCATCAAGAGCATCTCTTCCTGGTCACGCCGGGCCATCAGGGCGTTAAATTCGTGGTGACGGGTATTGCGGTCTTCCTCCCAGGGCATCTCGCGCCCGCGCACCCGCTGCAGCACTTCGTCCAGCCCGGCCTTATCCAAAAGCGGGCGCATGCGCGCCGTCAGGGTCTCATTGCCCAGCGGCACATAAATGGTGGAGCCGGGCTTACTGGCCGGTTTCAGCACATAATAGCTCTGCGGTTCATCATCATAGGGCAGCTGCATTTCCCGCACGCAGTCAACCACACACACACCGTTTGCCCCGTAGATCACGCTCTGCCCCGGGGTAAACTTGAGATCATTCATGACTCCACACTCCTTTTTTGGTTTTTCCGAATATTTACAATATATACTTATTATAATATAAAATTTTCGGTTTTTCAAAGGCAATTTCGCCAAAAATCCGGCTTTAACGGCCCTCATAGGGTGCCAGACCAAATTGTGCTTGCATTTTTAAGCGGGCTGTGTATAATAAAAACATACCCCCTACCCCCGGGGTAATGGGGCAATGTTTTATAACCGGCTCTGCCGGAAACATAGAGGAAACGGCTTTGAGCCGGGCCTATATTTTTGCCTGTACTCAAAGCTCAAACGGGAAAGGAGTTTTTATGGAACGATTTTCAGTTACCGGCATGACCTGTGCCGCCTGCAGCAGCCATGTAGAAAAGGCTGTAAAAGGTGTGGCGGGCGTAAACAGCGTTGCCGTGAGCCTGCTCACCAACAGTATGCAGGTAGACTATGCCGCCCCTGCCACGGCGGCAACCATCTGCGCGGCTGTAGAAAAGGCCGGTTACGGTGCCTCGCCTGAAAACGCAGGCAGCGCCGCCAAAGCGCAGACCGCCGATTCGCTGGAAGACCGCGAGACCCCGCGCTTGGTGCGCCGCCTCATCACCAGCCTGGTGCTGCTGGTGCCGCTGATGTATGTGAGCATGGGCCACATGCTGTGGAACTGGCCGCTGCCCGGCTTTTTGGCGGGCAACCATGTAAGCATGGGCATTTACGAGCTGCTGCTCACGGCGGCCATCATGGTGATCAACCAGAAGTTCTTCATCAGCGGCGTGACCAGCCTGGTACACGGCGCGCCCAACATGGATACTCTGGTAGCCATGGGTGCTGGCGCAGCGTTCGGCTACAGCACCTGGGCCCTGTTTGCAGCCAGCAGTGCCATGGCGGCAGGCGGCCCCGAAGCGGCCATGATGTATATGGACGAATACTATTTTGAAAGTGCCGCCACCATTCTTTCGCTGATCACTGTAGGCAAAACGCTCGAAGCCTACAGCAAGGGCAAAACCACCAGCGCGATTCGCGGCCTGATGGATCTGGCCCCCAAAACTGCCACACTTCTGCAGAACGGGCAGGAGGTCAAGGTGCCTGTAGAGCAGGTGCAGGTAGGCGATATTTTTGTGGTGCGCCCCGGCGAGAGCGTTCCCGTAGACGGCAAGGTGACCGACGGCTCCAGTGCCGTGGACGAATCAGCCCTGACCGGCGAAAGCCTGCCCGTGGATAAGTTGCCCGGCAGTATGGTCAGCGCGGGCACCATGAACCAGAGCGGCTTTCTCACCTGCAAGGCCAGCCGCGTAGGGCAGGATACCACGATCCAGCAGATCATCCGCCTGGTGGAGGATGCCGCAGGCGGCAAGGCCCCCATTGCCAAAACTGCCGATAAGGTAGCCGCCGTGTTCGTACCCTCCGTGCTGGGCCTGGCAGCGCTCACCGCCATTGTGTGGGCCATTGCGGGCAAGAGCGCCGGTTTTGTGCTTGCCCGCGCCATCAGCGTGCTGGTCATCAGCTGCCCGTGCGCACTGGGCCTGGCAACGCCGGTAGCCATTATGGTTGCCAGCGGCTTGGGCGCAAAGAAAGGCATTCTGTTCAAAACCGCTGCATCTCTTGAGAGCACCGGCAAGGTAGAGACTGTAGTGCTGGATAAAACCGGCACCATCACCGAGGGCAAACCGCAGGTCACAGATGTTGCCCCTGCCGAGGGCCTGCGCCCCGAAGCGCTGCTTTCGCTGGCGCTGGCACTGGAAAACCTCAGCGAGCACCCGCTGGCCAAGGCCGTGGTAAGTTATGCGGCCGAAAAGAATTTGAAGCCTCTCGAAATCGAAAACTTCCGCGCTCTGCCCGGCCACGGCGTGCAGGGCGAGATCAATCAGCTGCCCGCTCTGGGCGGCAATGCGGCCCTTATGCGCGGCCGCGGCCTGCTGACTCCCGGGTGGGAAGAGCGCGGCAAGGCGCTGGCCGAGCAGGGCAAAACGCCCCTTTACTTCGCCATGGGCGATGAGCTTTGCGGCATCGTGGCTGTGGCCGATGTGGTAAAGGCCGACAGCGCCGCCGCCATTCACGAAATGCAAGGCATGGGCCTGCGCGTGGTCATGCTCACAGGCGATAACCAGCGCACTGCCAGCGCCATCGGCGCACAGGTGGGCGTAGACGAGGTGATCGCCGATGTGCTGCCCGGCGACAAAGAAGCCGTGGTGCGGCGCTACGCCGAAAACAGCCTGGTGGCCATGGTGGGTGACGGCGTAAACGATGCCCCCGCCCTTACCCGTGCCGATGTGGGCATCGCCATCGGCGCCGGTGCCGATGTTGCCATCGATGCCGCCGATGTGGTGCTGATGAAGGGCAGCCTGCGCGATGTAGCAGGCGCTATCCGCCTTTCGCGCCAGACCGTGCGCAACATTCACGAAAACCTGTTCTGGGCGTTCTTCTACAACTGCGTGGGCATTCCGCTGGCTGCAGGCGTTTGGTATCTGCCGTTCGGCTGGCTGCTCAACCCCATGTTCGGCGCGGCAGCCATGAGCCTTTCGAGCTTCTGTGTGGTATCGAACGCTCTGCGCCTGAACCTGTTTGACCCCTACAATGCCAAGCATGATGCCCGCCGCAAGCCCAAGCACAAAGCGCTTCTCCCGGCAGCTGAGCCGGTGAAAGATACACCTGTACCCCAAAATCAGGAAGGAGAAATGAACATGAAAACCATTCATATTGAAGGCATGATGTGCCAGCACTGCGTTGCACATGTGAAAACCGCGCTGGAAGCCATTACCGGCACGGCCGCAGAAGTGGATCTGGAAAGCGGCACCGCCAAGGTAAGCGGCGGCGCGCTGGACGATGCCGCCCTGACCAAGGCTGTTGTGGATGCCGGTTATAAAGTGACCGGCATCGAGGGTTAAGGCCATGGTGGCCGATCACGCCAAGGTGACCCGCCTGGTGCGCACCGCCCAGGGCCAGCTTGACAGCGTGCTGCGCATGATTGAAGAAGACCGCTACTGCATGGATGTGGCCAACCAACTGCTGGCCAGCCAGGCGCTGATCCGCAAGGCCACCCGCGAGGTGCTACGCGCCCACATGGCCGCCTGTGTGACCGATGCCGTGGCCGCCGAGGATGCCGGCAAGCAGATCGACGAGCTGGTAGACATCTTTGACAAAATGACCCGGTAACCTCCAAGGCATCAAACCAAATCAGCAGAGCAGGCCCGGCGGAAAGCTTTCCGCCGGGCCTGCTCTGCTTGGTAAGGGGGATATCAGAGAGTTATTCTATTTCAGAGTGATATTCTTCTCGAATGCCGGAATACTTGGCCGCACTCTCCATACTTACATCAAAGCGCTCCAGCAACCATTTGCGCACGCCCTCCTCGCCGATCACAAAGGCATTAGGCATGCCGGGGGCACGGTGCTTGTTTTTTTCGGCGGTGGCCAGCATATCGCACAAATGCGGGTGCGGGTTAAGGTATACATCGCAGTGGTGCTCTTTTACATACTCCCAAGCTCTTGCCTGCGAAGCGGCAAAATCCAGCGCCTGCTCTACGGCCCACTGTGTGGGGTAGGGGTATTTGCCCATGTAGTTGCCAGGGCCGAACACGCCGTAGCCGCCCACCATCATCACGCGGTGCTCTTCACCGTGGTCATGCACGGCAAACGCATAGTTCAGGCACCCGGGCGTGTGGCCCTTGCCGTCCAGCACTTCTACGGTATGGTCGCCAAAGGCAAGCACATCACCGCCCTGCACAAGGCGCGTAACGCGCGGCAGCTCGGGGGCTTTGTCACGGTTTTCATCGCACCACACCATGTAGGCGCAGTCTTCCTTGCTCAATGCCGTTTCACAGCCGGTAGCCCTGCGCACACCGTCAGCGCCCTGGTAATGGTCAAAGTGGCCATGAGTCAACAGCAGCATCAAGATCTTTTCGTCTGCAAGACCCAGCTTGACAAGGCCGGGTTTCAAAAATCTTTCGTAGGCATCCAGGCAGTCCATAGCTTCAATAAGCACCAAGCCTTCGCTGGTTTTAAGCACATGAAAGCCCACCAGCTGGTTGCCGATATAGTAATAATCATCAAAAAGCTGCACGGGTTCAATGGGTTCCAGCAGCTTCGGGTCGGGTGCATTTGCCATTGCGTTTGCCTCCTGTTAAGCGTAGTAAATGGGCAGCCATGCCAGTGTAACAATGGTCTGCACCAGAATCACGGGAATGCAGAATTTTGCCATTTCTTTAATGGTATATCCGCCCATGCTGTAGGTCATGGCTGTGCTGGGGCTTGCCATGGGGGTCATGATAGAAGTAATCGAAGATACTTCAATGGCGGCACACACCGGCAGGGGATTTACACCGCTCTTCATGCAGGCCATCACGGCTACAGGGGTAAGCACATTCACGATCGTGGTGTTGTCCATTACCTGGGTAAGCACCACGCAGATGATAAAGCACACCGCGCAGATCATAAAGGTGCTGTTGTCGCCGTTGATGATCTTGGCGGCATATTCGCCCAGAATATCGCCCACACCGCTGCTGGTAAGGCCGTTGATCACGCCCAGCATGGAAGCCACCATAAAAATCGTGGGCCAGCTCACCGCGTTAAACGCATCGCGCTCAGAAAGAATGCCCGAGAACACCATAGCCAGTGCACCCAGCACACCCACCTGGTAAAGGTTCAGCGGAATCAGTGAATTGAAGATCATGCCCAGCATGGTAAGAATAAAAATGCCATAGGCTACTTTTTCCTGGCCGGGGGTCAGCGTGCTTTCTTTCAGCTCGCCCTTCTGGTCGTCGCTCAGGGTCACTTCACGCTTGGGCAGGAATTTGTAGCCCACAAACAGAATAAAGGTCATGCTGGCCACAGCGCCGGGCAGACGGGTAAAGCACAGATCCCAATAGCCAAACTGCGCTTCGGTGCCGCAGTTTGCCAGAATCTGGTTTTTCAGCATAAACATACTGGCGCTCATGCCCACGGGGAACAGCGCCACGCCCAGCTGCGCGCCGATAGATGCAGGCAGGATCAAGCTGGTGTGCGGCACATTGGCCGCATCGGCTAAGGCCAACAGCAGGGGGATCACTGTGATCAGCGCTGTAACGCCGCCGGTAAACTGGCACAGCAAAAACGGCACCAGCATAGATACCAGCAGCAGAATGCGGATACCGCCACCCTTGGCGGTGGTGGTAAGGCGCACGATGTGGCGCAGAAGATTGGTACGCAGAAGGCCCGCCGTGACCACCATCATAGCGATCATGGTAATGACCGAGCCGCTCACAAAATTGCCGAAGGCTGCGTTCAGATCAAGCACGCCGGTAAACCACAAAAAGCACAGGGCCGTAAAGCAGGTAAGCCCGCTGGGGATAATGCCCCAGCACAAAAACACCGCTACAAATAGGAAAGCGATGAGAACCAGAACCATAGAACTCATATTTGCAACTTCCTTTACCATATAATAATCATTTCTTCGCGCTGCATCCGGCCGCGATGCTGCGCCTCCTAAAAGGGGATCCCATTAGTTTCAGAATACTCTTTGTAAAGGTGCTTGACAATGGCCCCGCAGATATGCGACTATAACCAAAAGATATACTTCGATGATCCTAAAAAAGGAGAGCGCCGCATGGACTATAAGCAGATCGAATATTTTTTGGCACTGGCCCGGCAGGGCAGCGTATCGAGTGCGGCCGAATTTCTGCACATCTCGCAGCCCGCGCTCAGCAAGAGCATCCGCAATTTAGAAAAAGAAGCCGGTGTGCAGCTGTTTGACCGCTTAGGCAACCGTGTGCGCATCAACAAAAACGGGCAGGAATTTTATGCCTATGCCAAACGCTCGGTGCAAAGCCTGCGCAGCGGGTTGGAGATTGTGCGCCAAAACCAATACGATATGCTGGGCGATCTGACCATTGTAAGCTACACTTCGCTGGATTCTATTATGGAGTGCGTGCTGGAATACCGCCGCCTCAACCCCAAGATCCGCCTTTCACTGCAGCAATCCGGCCTGGGCGAGGGCGAGGATATTTCCCGCACCGACCTTATTCTGCGGGCTGCCCCGGCGGGCGAAGATCCGGCCGACGGCGCCTGGGTCGGGGCCAGACTTTTCAGCGAACAGTTTCGGGTGATGGTCTCGCCGCTCTGCTGCCAGATCAGCCCCGAAGTGCAGGAGCTCGACCTTGGGCTTCTTAAAGAAAAGGATTTTGTCTCCATCCGCCCCGAATACCCTTATTTTATCGATAGCACTCTCGACTTTTGCGAGGCTGCCGGTTTTTCGCCGCGCATCGCCTACCAGACCAACGATTTTTTGCTCAAGTGCCGTCTGATGGGTGAGGGGCTGGCCGTAGGGCTATTGCCCGAGTGCTGCGTAAAAAACGCACAGCGCCTGTATCCCAGCCTGCGCAGTTTTTCGATCAAAGGGCAAACGGCACAGCGCTGCATTTGGCTCATGCGCCGTACCGACTCGCAAAACACCGAGGCCGCCCGCGATTTTTGGGAATTTGCCAAAACCTGGTTTTCGGAAACATAAATAAAAAAAGTATAAAAACGCCCCGGCCTGCGCCCCATTACAGGGGCTGCAAGCCGGGGGTATTGCTGTGTATTTTTGCTGGGTTTGCGTGCCCGCTTACTTTTAATTACTGCTTGCAGCCAGACGGGCGGCTACTTTGGGGCGCACCATGGTATAGCATACCCAGTGAATGGCGGCCGTTAAGAACCAGCTGAGGGGGAATACCAGATACAGCATGCTGATGGTGGGGTTAAGCGGGAAGATAAAATGGATCCATGCCAAACGGGTGAGGCAGCTGCCGCAGAAGCTCACGACCGTGGGCAGCACCGAATAACCCAGCCCGCGCATAGCGTTGGAACTTACATCCATCAAGCCGCAAAGGCAATAAGTCGCGCAGACCGCCATCATACGCTCGCTGCCCGCCGCGATGACCGCCGGGTCTGCCGAGTAGATGCGCAAAAAGATCGAGCTGTTGAACGCCACCGAAACGCCCAGCACCAGGCCAAAGCCAAAGGCGCACAGGTTGCACAAAACAGCGGCACGGTCTACACGGTCCAGCTTGCCCGCACCCAGGTTCTGGCTGGTAAAGGTAACGCAGGTCTGGGCAAACGAATCCATCACGCAGTACACGAAGCCCTCGATGCTGTGGGCCGCCGCAGCACCCGCCATGGCAGCGCTGCCAAAGGTGTTGATGGTAGACTGCACCACCACATTGGCCGCATTGAACACAAGGCTCTGAATACCGGTAGGCAGGCCCACGCGCAGAATGCTTTTGAGCGGCGCAGCAGAAATGCGCAGCAGCTTTGCCTCCAGGTGCAAAGGCCCCTGCTCACGCACCAGGATCATTACCACCATAAAGGCGGCCAGCCCCTGGCTGATCACGGTAGCCAGCGCCACGCCCGCCACGCTCATGTTCAGGCAGATCACAAAAAACAGGTTGAGCACCACATTTACAAGGCCCGAGGCCGTTAAGCAATACAGCGGGCGGCGGGTATCGCCCACACTGCGCAATAGCGCCGCGCCAAAATTATAGATCATGGTAATGGGCATGCCGCCAAAGTAAATGCGCAGGTATAAAACAGCCAGGTCCAGCACATCGGCAGGGGTGCTCATGGCGGTAAGCAGGGGGCGTGCCAACACAATGCCCACCAGGGCCAGCAGGCTGCCGCAGATCACGCTCATCAGCATGGCAGTGTGCACGGTTTTCTGCACGCCGTCATAATCGCGCGAGCCGTAATAGCGGCTGGTCGTTACATTGGCGCCAATGGAAAAGCCCACAAAAAAATTGACCAGCATGTTGATCAGGGCGGCGTTGCTGCCCACGGCAGCCAGCGCAGTGGCACCGGCAAAGCGCCCCACAACCACCTGGTCGGCAGCATTGAACAGCAGCTGCAGAATGCTGCTGGCAGCAAGCGGCATCGCAAACAAAAAAATATTGCCCAGCATAGGCCCGCTCGTCATATCCATGCGGGCCGGCCGGCGAACAGCGGCAGACATAATGGCTCTCTTTCCTTTCCGTTTTGGTGTATCTCTTACTCTTCCATCCAATTATGGGGCAAACTACCCCAATACCAGTATACGCGCCGTTTTGAAAAGTGGCAAGAGGCAGAATTTTTGCCGGCTTTTATAAATTTTACGGCTTTTGCCTTGTTCGCCCTTGTCAAACCCTGTAAAAAACGCTTTAATAGAATAAACAGTTTTTTCCTTCTGCTGAAGCGGAGCCTTATATATGAATTTTATTTTTAAGCGAGCACTGGCTGCGGCCGCCGCGCTGGCCGTAGCCCTGGCATGTGCCCCGGCTGCCTTTGCCAACGAAGACCCCGATGCCGCGGCAGGCGATACCCTGGCCGGTGCTTTTACCGAGCCCGAGGTTTTTGCCGATACCCCGCTGGAAGCCACCCTTTCGCTGGAGGCCGGTAGTGAGGCCGCCGTGCAGGCGCTGCCCGGCAATATCGGCGATGCCAATGTGACCCTGAATTTATGGGTATGCAGCGGCAGCAACACAAACCGCACCTACAAAACCGGCGTAATGCTCAGCTGGCGGGAAGCACTGGCCGGTATTCTGAATGCCGAGGTAGGTGGGTTTTATTCCAGCGGTGTGCCCCAAAGCGCCGTAAAAGAAGCATGGAAGGCTCAGGCTGTGGCCATTCACAGCTATCTTTTGTATAACGGGTGCAGCACCAACCAAAGCACCAGCGAATTCTGGCTGCAGGCCGATGCTTCCACCGCACAGGGTCGGCTGCTGTATGCAGCGGCCGATGAAGCGCTATGCTATCTGGCCGTAACGGGGCAGGGCGTAGAGCCGCAAAATTACTCGCTGGCTCTTACCAGCTATTATGCCAGCGCGGGCTATAACCCCGATACCGGGGCCCGGGGCACGGCCAACTGCCGCGATGTGTGGCAGCAGGATCTTAGCTATCTGGTGGGCGTTGCCAGCCCTTACGATGAAGACTACTGTGCAAAGCTTGGCCTTACCTGGGCGCACAGCAAATATAACTATACCCGGTGGGATGAGCTTGCCAGTGAATTGAGCCGCCTGTATGGAGCCGACATCGACAGCTATTGGAGCCGGGGCGATACCTCTGCCCTGCAGGTGACCGAGCGCAGCACCTACGGCTATGTAACGCACACCGGTCTGCGCGCAGGGGATTCTTACGGGTTGGACGGGCAAAAGCTCTATACCAGCTTTCGCGGCACAAACTGGACGGTGGGCCTTGCCAGCGGCAGCTATAAAATCGAGTATGTGCCCGGCAACAAGGTAACCGAAAGCGGCCTTGGCACTGTGGAGGAGCCCTGGCATTTGGTAGCCTACGGCAGCGGCCACGGCGTGGGCCTGAGCCAGGTAGGCGCGCTGGGCTATGCGGCCAACGGCTGGTCAGCCTGGCAGATCTTGGCGCATTACTACCAGGGCATTCGGCTGTATAACACGGCCAACGGCCTTTTGTACATTCCCTCAGAAAGCACGGCGGGGCTGATACCCGCTGCGCCTATCGCCACCGGCGACGCCAATGCTGACGGCTCGCTAGACCTGCGCGATGTGCTTACGCTTTCCAGCGCTTTGAGCGGCCGCACCCAGCTGAGCCATATCGGTGCGCTTCTGGCTGACATGAATGCCAGCGGCAGTGCCGACGAAGCCGATCTAACGGCGCTTGTGGATCTGCTTCTGCAATAAGATCAGGCCATTTTTATGTGGTCAGCTGTAAGGGGTGCTGCTCTTGCTTCGCCCCCACAATAAAAATCTGAAATTCGTGCAATTTTCACAAATTGCCATTCTAAAAAATAAGCATTATGCCTCATCCCAATATTTATAAAAAAGGATTTTCAACCATGCAAACCAGCAAAAAGATCTTACTTATTGCCACCGGCGGCACCATTGCCAGCCGCCCCACCGAGGCGGGCGGGCTTGCCCCGGCCATTACCAGCGAAGAGCTGCTCAACTGCGTGCCTGAACTGGCCGATCTGTGCCATATCGATGCCCTGCAGCTTTTTAACCTGGATTCCACCAGCATAGGCCCCGCGCAGTGGCAGGCCATTGTGCGCACCGTGCGCGACAATTATGAAAGCTACGACGGCTTTGTAATAGCACACGGCACCGATACCATGGCCTACACCGCCGCTGCACTGAGCTATATGATCCAGAACAGCGCCAAACCCGTGGTGCTTACGGGAAGCCAGAAATCCATCTATAACCGCGATACCGATGCCCGCAACAATTTGTACCGCGCCTTTGTATATGCCGTAAGCCCCGATGCCTGGGGCGTGCAGCTGGTGTTTGACAGCAAGGTGATCTTGGGCACGCGCGCCCGCAAGACCCGTACCCGCAGCTTCAATGCATTTTCGAGCATCGATTACCCCGAGACCGCCGCGTTCCGCGATCTGCGCCTGGTGCCGTTTCTGCGCCGCCCGCCGGAAAATCCGGTGCAGTTTTATGAACGGCTCGACCCCAATGTGTTTGTGCTGCGCTTAACGCCCGGTATGCGGGCGGATATCATACCGTTGCTGATTCCGTATTACCGGGCACTAGTGATCGAAAGCTTTGGCGTGGGCGGCCTGCCCGGCGGCGACCGGGGCGAAATGTTCAGCGCTTTGCAGCAGTGGTGCCGCTCGGGCCGCTTGGCTGTATTCACCACGCAGGTGCCGCACGAGGGCTGCGATCTGGCCGTATATGAGGTGGGCCGCGCCGTGTTGGAGTTGCCCGGTGTGATGGAAGCGCGCGACATGATGCCGGAGGCCGTGGCCGTAAAGCTGATGTGGGCGCTGGGCCAATCGGCTGACCGCGAAAAAGTGATGGAACTGTTTAAGACCCCCGTACAGTGGGATGTGGTTTAAATAGCTTGCACTTTCTATGGCGGCGATTGGGCGGGCATTCTTGAAGTGGATTTAGAAATGGATGTTTGGAACCCTCTTTGGTGTTTCAACATGGAGGGTCGAGGTCCGTCGCAGATTGCAAAGCAGCTTAAAGCGGACAAGGTTCTGACACCGTCAGCCTACAAGGCGAAGCAGGGAATCAAGAATCCGAGCAAAGAAACGGAAAATCCCTATGGCTGGCAGGACAGCACGGTCGTTCACATTTTGGAACGACGAGAGTACACAGGC
>CAVGKH010000053.1:579-12680 GCA_963629755.1 Gemmiger sp. | reverse complement strand
TGGTTTTCCCGCGCTTTTACAGCAGTGGGGCCAAAATTCTTACCAGCTTTGCCGTCCAACGAACCGAAAGCTTTTGCTTCTGCGCCGCTTCCAGTGTAATGCGGCGGCACTTTGCCAGCGTATCCATCACATCGCGGCGGATGCTCTCAATGGTCTGCGGCATTTTGTATATATAAGCCGCACACTCAAAATGGTGGTACAAGCTGCGGTAATCCAGATTGATGGTACCCACAACTGCCTTTTTCCCATCGCACACCATCACCTTGGAATGTACAAAGCCCGGCTTATACTCATAGATCTTCACGCCGTTTTTGACAAGGCGCTCATAGCTGCCCTTGGCCAGCGCATTCACGATCTTTTTATCCGGTATCCCCGGCAGAATCATGCGCACATCCACGCCTCGCTGCGCCGCAAACAGCAGCGCATTTTCCAACTCGCCGTCCACGATTAGATACGGGGTCATGATATACACATATTTTTGGGCGCGGGAAAGAATGTCGATATACACCATCTCGCCCACACGGTAATCGTCCAGTGGGCAGTCGCCATACGGCATTACATACCCCTCTGCTTCCGGCATGGGGTCCAGCGGGGCTTCCAGCCAATGCAAATCGTGCGGTCCCTGCTGATCCACATGCCACATCTGCAAAAACATCAGCGTAAAGCTGCGGGTCGCTTCACCCTGCAGCATGATAGCATTGTCTTTCCAGTGGCCGTATCTTACTTTTTTGTTGATGTATTCGTCGGCCAGATTGATGCCGCCGGTAAACGAGACCTTGCCATCGATCACCATGATCTTTCGGTGATCACGGTAGTTATAGTGTGTAGAAACAAACGGCATGATGGGTGCAAACATCTTGCACTTGATGCCCAGCTTGCGCAGCTTTTCGGGGTATACGCGCGGCAGCGTGCTGAATTCGCAAGTGCCGTCGTACAAAAGGCGCACTTCCAGCCCTTCGCTGGCCTTGCGGGCCAAGATCTCTAAGATCTGGCCCCACATGTGCCCCTCTTCTACAATAAAATATTCCAGAAAAATAAAATGCTCGGCCTTTTCCAGCTGTTCCAGCATGGCGGCAAAGGCTTCTTCACCAATGGGATAATAGGTGACCTTGGTATTTTGATATACCGGGTAGCAGCCCGTGCGTGCCAGATAAGTTTCCAGCTGGGCCAGGCTGCCGCCCTCCTCCGCCAGTTCTCTGTGCACCTTTTCGCTTGTATGCAAGCAATTGCGGGTCATATCCATCAGGTTCTGCATACGGCGCTTCAGCACGCGGTGGCCTAAATCACTGTGGATATAGGCATACAGCAGCGAGCCGAACAACGGCAGGAGCATCACGATGCCCAGCCAGGTAAGCTTGATGGTGGGTTCAGCATCGGTGTTGATGATATGCAAGCCCATCACGGTGGCCGCCGTGCCGTTCAGCAGGCTGAACGCCAGCGGAAAATGTATGCTGAGCAGATTGGGCAGCTCTAAAAGCAGCACGCACTGCGCCAGCATCAGCAGCGTAATAATGCCGGTACGGCCAAATATGATGCGCAGAAGGCTCTTTTTTTTTTGTTTCAGCAAGCGCAGTTCTTTTCCGTTGACGGTCAAGGCACAGGTTCCTTTCTACGGTAGTTTCTTTTTACTATCCGCAAAACCCCAGGGCCATGGCCCCGGGGCTTGCAGGTTTACTCTTTTTCAGGCTCTTCTTTAGGTTCTTCGTCAAAATTCAGGCGCTCTTCCTCCACCACCAGGGGGCGGTTCATCAGGCGTGCGTTCATGCTCATGATATACTCGCCCAAAAGACCGATGAACAAAAGCTGCACGCCGCCCATAAAGAATACGCCAATCAGCAGCGGCGCAGTGCCTGCGCTGAAATCACCCCAGTGCATAAGCTTATACACAAAATAGATGAGTGCGATCAAAAAGCTGAGCCCAGCCACGGCAAAACCAAAGAAAGTGGCAATGCGCAGGCCCACGCGCGTATAGCTGGTAAAGCTGAGCATGGCAGCATCGTACAGCGAATACCAGTTGTTGTGTGTTTTGCCCGCCCGGCGCTGGGGCTGCTCGTAGGGGATCTCCTTGCGCTTGCCGCCCAGTTCGGCCACGATGCCGCGGATAAAGGGCGTGGGGTCTTTCAGCCTGCGCAGCGTATCCACAAAGCTTTTATCATACAAGCCAAAGCCGGTAAACTGCTCGATCTGCTCTACGCTGCTCATTTTCTTAATGGCCTTGTAGTAGCACCCGCGCAGAAAATACATAAGCGGATTTTCTTTGCTGCTGGTCTTTACGCCGCATACGATCTGATAGCCCTCTTCCCAGGCTGCCACAAATTTGGGGATCATCTCCACAGGGTCCTGAAAATCGGCACAGATCGTAACCGTGCAGTCGCCGCTGGTTTGCAGAATGCCATAGTAGGGGCTGTTGAACTGGCCGAAGTTTTTTACATTCAGAATGGCTTTGACCCGCTTATCCTCAGCGCAGATCCCGCGCAGGATCTCTCTTGTGCCATCGGTAGAGCAGTTATCAATGAATACGATCTCAAAATCATACTGCGGCAGAGCCTGCTCCATTTCATCACGCACGGCCTCATAGATCGGCCGGGCGTTTTCTACCTCGTTGTAGCAGGGGATCATCACAGATATCTTCTTTTTTTCACTCATTCTTTTCAAAGCCTTTCCTACGCGCAGGGCTCACTGCGCGCTTTGCTCATTTCGGTACCAGTCGATCGTTTTGGCCGCTCCCTCGGCAAACGGGGTAGCCGGTGTATAGCCTGTATCCCGCTGCAGGGCAGAAATATCAGCCTGCAGGTGCATCACCTGCCGCGGTGCATAGGGCCTTTCTCCAAAGCCCAGCGGCAGAGTAGGGTCAATGCCGTCTCGCAGGGTCTGCACATATTCTTTTAAAGGGCATGCCTGGCCGCTGCCTAAGGGGTACACCCGGCCGCTCTGCCCTTTTTCGGCCAGCTCGGCCAGGGCAATGGCGGCATCGCCGCTGTAAAGGTAATCCCACAGCTGCTCCCCTGCCGTCAAGGCCGAGCGCTCGCCGCGTAGCAGCGTGCGGATCAGGCTTGGCACCATGGCGTTTTCGTTATCGCCGGGGCCATACACCGAAAGAATGCGCACCCAGATATGCCTAAGCCCCAGCTTTTCGGCCTCCACACGGGTCATCTGCCCGGCGCACAGCTTGGCCATGCCGTAGCCGTTTTCGGGAAAGCAGGGGGTTTCGGGCGTTAAAAGCCCCTCTACACGGCCATATTCGGCCTGGCTACCTGCCCCCACAAACACCTTGCAGCCCAGTGCTGCGGCTGCCTGAATATGCTCAATAGTATAGCGAATATTCTCGTTTTGCGCAAGCATATTGTTGCGCCCTTCACCCATGGTATGCCCCCATGCCAGATGGAACATAGCATCGGCCCCCGCCGGGATTAGCCCCGGCAGGCGGGCGGCCTCGCTCATATCGCAGTCGATCTTATGCAGGTTCTTGTGCTGCGGCAGGCGCTTTGCGCGGGCAGAGCCCGGGCGGCACACCGCATACACCTGCCATCCGCGGCTAAGCAGCTCGCAGCACAGCGCCAGCCCCACCGCGCCCGTGGGCCCGGTGATCACCGCACTTTGCAAAACCGTTTTCATAAAGGCGCTCCCCTCTTTAAATTTAACAGGTCAGAGCCGTTATACCTCTGGCATCAGTGGGATCTGCATGATCTTTTCCAGCTCTTCACGCGGCAAAAACGGTGCCAGGTCCTCCAACGGAGGGCTTACCAGCGTGCCGTCCGGCAGGCGCTTGGTCGCGCTCTTCGGCTCAAAGATCTGCTGGGTATCCACAAAGATCTCACAGAACACAGGGCCTTCTTCGGCCAGTGTTTTTTCCACTGCTGCTTTCATTTCGGCGTTGGAATGTGCGCTGTGATAGGGCAGGCCGAATGCTGCGGCGATCTTTTCAAAGCTCGGGAAGCTTAAATCGCCGCTTTCGGGGCCAATGCCCACCTTGCAGTGCTCTTTAAACAGGTTATTCTGCGTTTGGCGAATAGAATGATATCCTGCGTTGTTGATCAGGAATATCTTGATAGGCAGGCGGTTGGTCACCACGGTCTGCAGCTCCTGCAGGTTCATCATGATGCTGCCGTCGCCCTCCAGGCAGATGGTGTTTTTGCGCCCATCGGCAATGCATGCGCCGATGGCTGCGGGCAGGCCGTAGCCCATGCTGGCAATAGCGTTGTTGTTGATAAAGCGGGTGCCCTTTTTAATGCAGTAGCACTGGTTGCCCGCCACACAGCAGGTGCCGTTGCTGGTAACGGCCAGCGTGCCCGCAGGGGCAGCCTCGCCCACATAGCGGATAAACGCATAGCAGTTCGCCGTTTCACCGTTTTCGGCCCAGTGCCGGGGCAGCACAACGGGGTAGTTCTTTTTCCACTCCTCGCACACCTCACACCAGCCCTGCTGCGGGTTCAGGGGCAGTGTTTCACCTGCAATGGCCTCTTCCAGTGCGGTCAAAAAGTCTTTGGCATCGGCGCAGATGGGCAGGTCTACATGCAGGGTAGGCTTTTTCAGCTCAGCGGGGTCGATATCCACCATCACCACCTTGGCGGCACGGGCCCAGGTCTTCCAGTCGTAGCCAACCTGGCGGATCGACAGGCGGATGCCCACAGCCAGCACCAGGTCGGCGTTCTGCACGGCAAAGTTGCCGGGGCGGTCGCCCATGTTGCCGCCGCGCCCACAGTATAGGGGATGCTCGTCCTCGATGAGGTCAACGGAATCCCAACTGGTGACCACCGGCACACCCAGCTTTTCCACCACCTCGCGGAACTTTGTAAAGCCCCCCGAAAGGCGGATGCCGTTGCCCGCATACAGCACAGGTCGCTTGGCATTTTTGATCAGCTCTGCCACTTTCTGCACAGCAGCCTTTTCCACCGGCTTCGGCATGGCGGCGGCATCCTCGGCGGGGTCGTAGCCGCGCAGGGTGTCGGTCTCAATGGTGCAACCCTGGTAATTCACGGGAATATCCAGCCACACAGGGCCCATGCGGCCGGTGGTGGCCAGGTGCCAGGCTTTTTCCAGCATATAGCGGATATCGGCAGGATCTTCCAGCATAGCGGCATATTTGCACATGCAGCCCACCGACTTTGTAATGTCAAACTCCTGGTCGCCCACGGCGCGCAAAGGCAGGCCTTCGGTAAAGCGCATGGCATAGCGTGCGGTGGTATCGTAGCGCACCTGGCCCGAAAGCACAAACATGGGAATGGAATCCAGCCAGCCGCCCACCACGCCGGTAATGGCGTTGGTGCCGCCGGGGCCCGTGGTCACGCACAGTGCAGCGATCTTGTTGTGAATGCGGGCGTAGGCCTCGGCCGCAATGGCACTGGCCTGCTCGTGATGGTTATAGGTGCAGTGCAGACCCTCTTTGTGGCCCAGTGCATCGTTTAAGTGCATGGCACCGCCGCCCACCACGGTAAAGCAGTCGGTCACGCCGTGATCTACCAGAAAATCTGCTACATAATCTGAAAGTCGCTGTTTCATGGTTCATCTCTCCTTATTGTTTTTTGCAAAGCGCCGCTCTGCAACTCCTGTTCCAGTTTGCAGAATGCCCGCTGCTGCTGCCGGCACAGTATCTTAAAAAACAAGGCCCTGGGCAGTATGCGGTACAGCATTCTCTCTGCTGTAAAGATCATTTCGCCGCCCGCAGGCTTTTTTTGATAGTCCCTCCAAGGGCTTTTGGCCAGGTATTCATCAAAGACCCGGCTGTCGGGGTGCAGATTGTTTTTATGCCAGGGAAATTCGCCCAAAAAGCGGTAGGTATGCAGCACCACCGGGTGCAGGCGGGCATTTTTCAGCTCGGCCTCGGTGTAATAGCTGCGCGCGCCGCGCTCGGCAAAAAATGCCCGGTCGCTGTAGGCGCGGTGGCAGGGCTGAAAGTTATACTCCGGCCCCAGCACGGCAATATGCCCGCGAAACACCACATTCAAAAGGTCCTGGTCGGGGTTAGGGTAGGCTGCACGCACCTTTTTTACATGGTCTACAATGCGCTGCCCACAGGCATTTTTGTGCCAGGCAGGCAGGTCAAACAGCACCATGCCGCTGTTGCAGTAGGGTTCTTCGGGGCCAAAGCCCAGCGCTGCCGGGTAATCACCGGTCATGGAATCACGCACCATGCCCAGCCAGCCATGCCCCAGATCGGCTTCAAATAAAGGCTCTAAACTGCCCGTAATGATGGTATCGCTGTCCAGATACAAAAGGCGGCCCTGCGGGGGCAGCGTATCAGGGAAAAACAGCCGCAGATTGGCCGCGCTGCTGCCCCGGTACTGCGGAATGCCCAGCCCCTCAGCCTTTTGCAAAAGCGCCCCGCTCTCGGCAAACACCAGCTCACGGCCATAGCTCTGCACCAAAGCTTTCAGCTTTTCGCGGCTGTCATCGCTTACATTTTCTAAAAGCAGATAGATCGTAATGGCCTCGGCCTGCCTGTTATTTTCCAGCAGCGAGGTGATGGAAGTGCCCGCGTAAGGGGCATAGTTTTCGTTAAATTGATAAAATACCTGCCATCGGGCCATAAGGCATATCCCTCCTTATTTTCCCATGCGCACGCCCAGCACGCTTTGCGCCACACCCAAATGAGTCAAGCACCAATACCCGGTGAGCGCGAGCCACATCAGGTGCAGCTTTTCGCTCCACAGGCAGATCAGCAAAAGCGGGCGGCGGGCGGCACTTACCGGGGCGGTGCCGATATGCGTTACATAGTAGCTTTTTAAATAACCCGGGAAATAATGCCGCATTTTCTTTTTGATGATCCCGTAGGTTTTCATCATGGTTTTATAATCCGCCACACGCAGATTATAGATAATATCATAATATCGCGTGATGGCCACCAGCTCCAGCTCTTTTTGATCCTGCTCATTTTCAATGAGAGTTAAAAGGTGTCTGGCATGAGAAAGCATATTATCCAAAACCGGAATGCAGTGCCAGGCGCTTTCGGGGTGCCACATGCTGGCGGCACTGGTGCTGCTGGCATGTACCAGGCGGTTATACACCTGTTCTTCGCAGAATACCGTTTTTTTTGCGTACACATTGAACCACTCTGCCAGATAAAAATCATCGGGGTAGCAGTTTTCCGAAAATCGAATATGATGCTTTTCCAGCACAGCTCGGCGGTATAAAACGCCGTGATGCACAAAATAGGCCCATTTGCTGGGCGGATCACTGATGGGAAAGGTATTCACCACACGGCTGTTATCGTCCACTTCCTTGGCGCTGGATACCACGCGGTCGGCCCCGGTATCTTTGGCTTTGGTGCCCAGCACCTGCAGGCAGTTATCGTCCATCCAGTCATCGGCATCGCAGATCATTAGGTACTCGCCGCGCGCATTTTCGAGAATGCGGTTTTTGTTGGTCATGATGCCGCCGTTTTCGCCCTTTACTAGGCGAATGCGCATTTCGGGGTGTGCCGCGATCAACCCTTCGATTACCTGACAGGAATCATCGGTCGAGCCATCGTCGCAGTACAAAATTTCGTAATCCGTGAATTTCTGGCGACGAATGGCCTCAAACGCCTTGGGCAGATATTCGGCATAGTTGTAGCTGGCGATGCCGATGGTAATGAACGGCGCTTTTTCTGCCTGTACAGCTGCATTTTCCAATGTTGTTTCCTCCTTGGGCGCGCTCAAACGCGAACCAGCTTTTTGGGGCGGCGAATGCGCAGAAGCGCCTGCAAGATCCACAGGCAGTGCAGCCGCTCTACCCAACTCATGCCCCAGCAGCACACGCGGCTGCTGAAAGGGTGCCCGTTCTGCCAGGGCACCAGCATGGCATTTTTTAAATAATGCGGAAAGTAGGCCAGCAGCTTTTCGTGCATCAGCGTGTATACTTCCCTGGTCTCCGTGCCGCTCGTCTGGCACAAAAGCGTGACAAGTGCGGGGTAATAATGCTTGAGCAGCAAATACTCGATCTGCACGGCGGTCTGTGGGTCGGCACGGCCTGCGGTATCCGCACATACCTCCACCAGGCTGTTCCAACTGTCGCCCAGGCGCTTGCGCGCATCATACTGCTTGGGGCTGGTCAGGCTGTCGGTATTAAAATAGTAGTTGAAGATGGTTTTGTGTACCGGGCAAAAAGTTTTGCTGCACACGGTAAAATTCAAAATAAAGCAGTAATCCTCGCTGTAAAACAGATCTTCGGGGATCCGTATATGATTTTCTTCAATAATGCTGCGCTTAAAAATGCTGCCGTGCCAGCTGCCGTTGATCACGCGCACCGGGTTCTTGGCATGAGGGCGGTCACGCAGCACCTGGCCCTGGCTGCCCACCTCGCGGTACTGGCCCACAATGCGGTCAGCCCCGGTCTCTTTGGCCTTGGCCGCCAATACCTCCAGGCAGTCGGGGTCCATCCAGTCATCGGCATCGCACATCATCACATATTCGCCGTCGGCTGCATCAAAACCGGCGTTGCGCCCATGAGGCAGGCCGATGTTCTTTTCAATTTTCACGCAGCGGGCATTAATCTCGGGATGCGCCGCAGCAAATTCATCAAACACCTGCTGGGTATTATCGGTAGAGCCGTTGTTGATCACCACCAGGTCAAAATCCCGAAAAGTCTGGGCAGCAATGGCCTCCAGCGCACGCGGCAGCAAATGCCCGTAGTTATAGCACAGCACCGTTACGGTGATAAACGGCGTTTTTGTTTCACTCATGGTCTTCTCCTTTTTCTTCGTCCTGCCCGGCGCTGGTCACGCTCTGCCACACCTTGGGCTGCAAAAGCGGGTCACGCCGCAAAAGCAGCACGGCCACATAGGCTGCCCCGCCTGCCGCCACCATGCCGATCAGCGAAGCGATCCCCTGCCCCAGCAGCTTTCCGGCCAAGGCCGCTGCCAGGGCCATAGCCGCCGTGGGCACTAGATACTGCGGGATCATCGCCGCCAAGGGTTTATAGTCCAGCTGACGGCGCAGCAGCCACAACTGATAGGCCATAATAGCCAACTCAGCCGCCGCCGATGCCAGCGCCGCACCGTTTGCCGTATAGCGCGGAATGAGCACTGCGTTCAGCGCCACATTCAGCACCGCGCCCAGCAGCACGCTGCGGGTATACAGGCTTTCGTGCCCCGTAGGGATCATATACTGGTTGCCCGTTACGCCGGATATACCCGCAAACAAAACGATCCACACAAAAATTTTTAAAAGCATTGCCACTGGCTCATAGCCGGGGCCGTAATAAATGGGCACAAAGCGGTCCGCCACCAGCCAGATACCTGCCACCGCCGGGAACGCGATGGCCAAAATCATGCGAAAAGAATGGTTCAGCAAAGCGCTGATCTCTTTTTTACGCCCCTTGGCCCAAAGGTTTGCCACGCGGGGAATGATCACCGTGCCCAGCGCCGTTGCCAGTGCCAGCAGCACACGCTGCAGCTTTTGTGCCTGCTCATAATAGCCGTTTTGCAGGTCAGACCCCAGGATCGCGCCCAGCATGGTTTTATCCAAAACCGCATACACATAAATGGCCACCTGCGGCAAAAAAAGCATAAGTGCCGGGTGCAGATGGCGCAGCGGGACCAGCGCCGGGCGGCTCTTCTGCAGCTGCGCGGGCAAAAACAGCCAAAGGCTCAAATTGCCTAAAAGCAGCGAGCAGCAATACAGCAGAATGTAGATCGGCAGATCATCGCTTGTTTTTACGAATGCAAAAATACCTGCCGTGCACGCCAGCTTTACTACGCCGTTGCACACGGTGATGCGGCGAAAATCTTCAAGGCCCTGAAAAAACCACGAGATATCCGCCGCCGCCGCTGCCAGCTCTATGGCGGCCAGGCCCCACACCACAGGGTGCGGCGAGCGCGGCACGGCCAGCAGAAAATACACAGCCAGCGCCAGCCCCACGCCCGCAAGGCGCAGGCACAAAATTTCCCAGAATACGCGGGTGCGGGCGGCAGGATCTTCCCGCACCACGGCCACCACGCGCTGCCCATGCACTGCCGTGCCCAGCGCTGCCGCCAGCGCAAAGCACGAAACAATGCTCTGTGCATACGAATACGCGCCGATGCCCTCGGCCCCCAGCACGCGGGAAACATAGGGTGTGACTATAAGGGGCACCAGCACGATGAGCAGCTGATACCCCAGATTAAAGATATAATTGATGGCGACCGATGGTTTTTTCATGTTGTTTTTTACTTTTGTGCCTTGCTTACCCACCCCGGGCGGTAAACCGGGTGCAGGCCCTTATGCCCGGCGCGGGCTTCACGGATAGCCTCTAAATACATGGTGCGGCGCTCGGCCGTTTTGCTGAGCAGCGCATTGGCATAGCAGCGCACTAGGCGCATGGCGTAATACCGGCCCGGAAAGTTTTTTTGGTATTCCAGCAGCACATTGCGAATGCTGTAATAATCTTTCCATTTTAAAGGGCCATGGTTTTCGGGCGGGGCATTCGGGTGCAGGATCTTACTGGCTGGCACGCAGTAAATAGGCCCTGCACGGCGCACGCGCACCGAATGCTCAGAATCATCGTAGTAAATAAAATAGTCTTTTTCAGGCAGACCGGCCATCTGCAGGGTCTGTTTTTTAATAGCCGTGCCCACATAGCTGAAAAGATCCAGCGCAAAATAGGGTTTTTCATACTCGCTTACCGGCACAATGCTTTCGGGAATGTTCAAAAGGCCCTTTTTCATGCGGCGGCGGTGGCCGGGGATCACCTGCCCGGGGGCATCGCGGTCCATCACAGCCGCGCACAAAGCGCTGCACTCTGCCGTCTGGGCCGGGTGGCTCTGCATAAATTCTGCCAGCTTTTCAAGTGCATCCGGGGCAGGAAAGGCATCGTCGTCAGCGATCCACAGCCAGTCAAACTCCTTCTGCATGGCGGCCCGCATACCGCGGTAAAAGCCGCCGCAGCCGCCATAATTCTGGTCAAGATGGTGCACCAGCGGCACAAACGGCAGCTGGTGGGCCGCCCATTCGTCCAGCCAGGCTTTTGTGCCGTCTGTAGAGCAGTTATCCACCACCAACACAAAGGCCGGGGGCAGCGTTTGCGCCTCGTATGCGGCCATACAGCGGCGCAGATCCGCCAGGCGGTTATAGGTTACGATCACAGCGCCGATCTTCATGGCACTCTCCTTACGGTGTATCCGAAAACGAAAAATAAGCGAATTTTTTCGGCACACCTTTTCTTATTTTCCGGCAGCCTTTGCGATCATGGCCGCCATATGGTCGATCATGGCATCCGTCATGCCGGGATAAACGCCCACCCAGAAGGTATTTTCGGTAATAAAATCCGATACCTCCAGCGTGCCGCTCACCCGGTAGGCATCCGTGCCGCGGATTTGATCAAAGCAGGGGTGGCGGGTCAGGTTGCCCGAGAACAAAAGGCGTGTTTGAATGTTGTTTTTCTCCAGAAAATGCGTGATCTCATCGCGCTTCAGGCCGCTTTCAGGCTTTACACTGAGCAAAAAGCCAAACCACGAGGGCTCGCTGTTCGGTGCGGGCTCGGGCAGAATGAGCTTTTCAGCCACACCAGCCGCTTCCAACGCATCGTGCAGGCGGGCCCAGTTGTGGCGGCGGCGCTCAATAAACCCGGGGAATTTTTTCAGCTGCTCACAGCCGATAGCCGCCTGCATATCGGTTACCTTTAAATTGTAGCCAAAATGGCTGTATACATATTTATGGTCGTAGCCATGGGGCAAAAAGCCGTAATCACCGTCATACCGGTGGCCACAGAAATTATCGTGGCCCGAGGGGCACACGCAGTCGCGCCCCCAGTCTCGATAGCTCAAGATCAGGCGGTTCAAAAGCGGGTCGTTCGTGTAAACGCAGCCGCCCTCGCCCATCGTCATGTGATGGGGTGGGTAAAAGCTGCTGGAGGCCACATCGCCCCAGGTGCCGGTGTAGCGGGTCTCACCATTGATCGTATAGCGGGTGCCCAGGGCATCACAGTTATCCTCGATCAGCCACAGGCCATGCTTTTGGCAGAAAGCGCGCACAGCGGCCAGGTCAAACGGATTGCCCAAGGTATGCGCGATCATCACGGCTTTGGTGCGGGGGCTCAGCGCGGCTTCCAGCTTGGTCACATCAATGTTATACTGCGGCACGGTCACATCCACAAACACCGGCACTGCACCATACTGCAAAACAGGCGTTACCGTTGTGGGGAAGCCG
>CAVGKH010000053.1:0-569 GCA_963629755.1 Gemmiger sp. | reverse complement strand
GTGATCACCTCATCGCCTTTTTTGATCTGGCGCTCGCCCAGCTCGGGGGCCGTTAAGATCATAAACGCAATGAGGTTTGCCGAAGAGCCGCTGTTGACCAGGTGGGCAAAGCGCACGCCCAGCCATGCGGCAAACTCTTTTTCGAACTGCTCGGCATAGCGCCCGGTCGTCAGCCAGAAATCCAGTGCCGAATCTACCAGCGACTGCATCTCTTTTTCGTCATACACGCGGGCTGCATAGGTGATGCGGTCACCGGGGGCAAACTCTTTTTTATTCTGCTTAAAATCGCGGTAGTACTCCCCTACCAGCTGCAATATCTGCTGCCGGGCCTCGGCCTCACTGTTCCATTTTGCCATGTTTCGCCATCCTTTTTCTTTGGCAGCGCTTCTTACTCGGCCACCATGATATAGATCGTATTTTCATTCACGCGCCCATCATTGCCGCTGATTACGGCATACGGCTTATAATCGGGTGTGTAGCCCTGCCAGTCGGTTTGCGACTGGGTGATCACGATGGGTTTGTTTGCCTGGATATATTCATTTTCTTTTTGCGTATACTCGCTGTAGGGC
>CAVGKH010000052.1:0-12840 GCA_963629755.1 Gemmiger sp. | reverse complement strand
CGAGAAAGAATATAAAAACCAGCTTTGCGGCTGCCCTTAGCTGGGCGTTGTCACTTTGGTATAGAAAATCGGGGTCAAAAGTTTATATTGCATCGGCAGCTCTGAAACAATCGTTGGAGTCGTTTAACTTCCTCGCCTATAATATCCGGCGCATGGGGGAAGATGCCAAACGCGGCGGTATGGTGAAGATCATTGATAACAATAACGAGCACAGCATGGAAGCCACCATGAAAGACGGGGCTTTTTATATCCAGGCGCTGGCGAGCAACCCGGATGCGCAGGATTCGCTTAATTGCAACATTGCAATTTGCGATGAGATACACGCCTTTAAAAAGCCCAAACAATACAATTTGTTCAAAGAAGCCATGAAGGCGTACACGAACAAGCTTTTGATAGGCATTTCAACGGCAGGTGACAATGAGCAGGCTTTTTTAGGCCAGCGCTTAAAATATTGCCGCAAAGTGCTGGATGGCACAGTAAAGGATGAGCAATATTTTATCTTCATGTGCTGTGCACCGGAGGGGGTGCGTGATGGAACGGTTGATTATACCGATCCGCAGGTGCATGAGATGGCAAATCCGGCTTACGGCGTGAGCATACGCCCGGAAGAAATTATGAATGACAGCCTGCAGGCTCAAAATGACCCGCAGCAAAGAAAAGATTTCTTTGCAAAATCGCTGAATGTGTATTCCAGCGCTATGAAATCTTACTTTGACATAGACGAATTCAGAAAGAGCGATCAGAAATACAGCTGGACACTGGAAGAGCTGGCCAGACTGCCGATTGATTGGTTTGGCGGTGCAGACTTGTCAAAGCTGCACGACCTCACAGCTGCAGCTTTATATGGGAGGTATCGAAATGTAGACATTGTGATAACACATGCATTTTTCCCGGTGACCGCGGCTTATAAAAAGGCCGATGAGGATAATATCCCGCTTTTTGGCTGGGCGGATGACGGCTGGCTGACAATGTGCAACAGCCCGACAGTAAACCATGCAGATGTGGTGAACTGGTTTCTATCAATGAAAAACAAGGGCTTCAAGATCCGCCAGGTAGGCCATGATCGAAAGTTTTGCCGTGAATATTATATAGGCATGAAGACGGCAGGGTTTAAGATCATTGATCAGCCGCAGTATTACTACAAAAAATCTGAGGGTTTCCGCCATATTGAAGCGGCCGCTAAAAACGGGGAGTTATATTATCTACACAGTGAAGCCTATGAGTATTGCGTAGAAAATGTGGCGGCCGTGGAAAAAACAGACGATATGATCCAGTACGAAAAGGTACAGCCGGAGCACCGCATTGACTTATTCGATGCCGCAGTATTTGCCTGCATCCGGATGCTGGAAAATATGGAGCGATCCAAAGCCGCCAAAAAGTGGTGGGGAGAGGAAGAAAATAAATGAGCAAAAAGAAACGAGCACGCCCGGCGGCCAGAGCGGAGCCTGTACAAAAGCGCAGCATTGTAGGGCTGTGGGGCGGTGATGATACAAGCCTAGCTTGCGCAGGGTATACAAGTTTGGCACACAACCCAGAAATTGTAACGGCAATAGACACGATTGCCCGACTGATCGGAGCTATGACAATCCACCTTATGCAAAATACAGAGCGGGGCGATATCCGAATCATAAACGATTTAAGCCGCCGTGTAGACATTGCCCCTAATAAGTATATGACCCGATCAAACCTGATCCAATGGATCGTGCGTACCATGCTTTTAGATGGGCATGGCAATGCGGTGGTGTGGCCGAGAACAGAAGGCGGCTATATCAGGGAACTGGTGCCAATCCCGGCGGTTTATACCGCGTTTGTCCCTACTGAAAGCTTTGGTTATAAGGCAATCATTGCGGGCCGAGAATATGACCCGGAAGATATTCTGCATTTTGTGGCAGGGCCAGGCGAACTGTACCCATGGATGGGCACCGGCTATCAGCTCGCATTGGCTGATGTAGCCAATAACCTTAAACAAGCTGCAGCTACCGAAAAAGGCTTCATGTCTTCCAAGTGGAAGCCCTCAATTATTGTTAAAGTGGATGCTTTAACAGAGGAATTCTCAAGCCCGGACGGGAGAAAAAAGCTGCTTGAGAGCTATGCAATGAGCGGCGAAGCAGGGGAACCTTGGCTGATTCCGGCGGAAGCATTTAGCGTGGAGCAAGTCAAACCGCTTACACTGAGCGATCTGGCCCTGGCGGACTTCGTAAAGCTGGACAAGCAAACGGTTGCCACGATTTTAGGAGTGCCACCGTTTGTGCTGGGTGTGGGAGACTTCAAGCGGGAAGCTTGGAACAGTTTTATTTCCACCCGCATTATGCCGCTGGCGCAAAATATTCAGCAGGAGCTTACGCGCAAGTTGCTTTACAGCAATGATCTGTATTTTCGATTTAACAGCCGCAGTTTGTATAACTACGATCTCAAGGATATGGCGGCAATCGCGGACGATCAGTATATACGGGGAATCATGACCGGCAATGAAGTTCGCGAGTGGATAGGACTCAGCCCGCTGGATGGCCTTGATGAACTGATTATTCTGGAAAACTATATCCCGCGCGGAATGATCGGAGATCAGAAAAAGCTAAATGGAAATGGGGGTGAAAGCGAATGATTTGTAAGAGGTATGCACTGGCCAGAAATGGAGAATTCAGCACCCGAGAAGAAAACGGAGAAAGAAGCATCGAGGGCTATTTTGCCGTATACAACGGCCGATATGAACTGTGGGATGGGGCGTATGAAACCATCGATGCGGGTGCATTTGAAGGCGCGACGGGCGGTGATGTGCGAGCATTGACCAACCATGATACAACTCTTGTTCTTGGACGAACCACGGCCGGCACGCTGGAACTTCGAGCCGATGATAAAGGGCTGTGGGGAAAAATCAAGATCAACCCAGCGGATCAGGATGCGGTAAACCTTTACGAGCGTGTAAAGCGCGGAGATGTGAGCCAGTGCAGCTTTGGCTTCGATATTCTTGACCAGGTGATAGAAGAAACGCAAAGCGAAACGGTGTGGCATATCCGAAAGGTCAAGCTGTACGAGGTTTCCGTTGTAACTTTCCCGGCCTATGAAGAAACAGGCGTTACAGCCCGCAAGGCTGAAATGGCCGAGGCCATGAAAAGAAAAAGCGAACAATGGCAGCACAATATGCTGATTCGTTTGAAAGGAGAAAAATAATGGCATTGAAAACCATCATGCTGCGCCATAGCATTGAGCGCAAGAAGCAGCAGCTGGAAGAGCTGCGAAACAAAGATGCAGGCTTTGATACCCGTGAAGCTGAATTGGAAACGGCAATCAAAGAAGCAAACACCGAGGAAGAACAGGCGGCCGTGGGCGAAGCGGTTGAAAAGTTTGACACCGAAAAACAGGCCCACGAAAACGAGAAACAAACCCTTAGCGCAGAGATCGCCGGTTTGGAAAAGGATTTGGCGGAGGCTGAAAAATCAGAGCCTGATCTGCGAGCCGCTGGACATGATAACCACAACGAGAGGAGCAACCACATGGAGACCAAAATCAATATTCGCGCCTTGCCTATGAGCATGCGCGCCATGGATGCAATGCCTATGGAGCAGCGTACTGCCATGCTGCAGCGCGAAGATGTAAAGGCATTTTTGTCCGGCTTACGCAGCATGAAAGGCCAGAGCCGCGCGGTAAGCGGCGGCGAGCTTACGATCCCCGTTATTATGCTGGAACTGATCAGCGAAAACCTGTACCGCTACAGTAAGCTGCTGAACCGTGTGCGTGTACGAAATGTTTCCGGTCAGGCACGCCAGACTATCGCGGGCACCGTGCCGGAAGCTGTTTGGACAGAGATGTGCGCGGCGATCAATGAGCTGACCTTTAACTTTAACCAGGTAACGCTGGACGGCTACAAGGTGGCAGGTTTTGTACCCGTGTGCAACAGCCTGTTAGAAGATAACGATATCAACCTGGCAAGCTTGATCGTGGAGATGCTTTCGGAGAGCATTGGCGTTGCAATCGATAAGGCTATTTTGTACGGCAAGGGCGCGGCCAATAAAATGCCCCTTGGCATTGTAACTCGCTTGGCACAGCAGACGAAGCCCGGCGATTATCCTGCCAATGCGCCCGCATGGGCGGATCTGCACACTACGAACATCCAGAAAATCGATGCCAGCAAAACGGGTGCGGCGTTCTGGGCAGAATTGCAGATTGCGGCAGGTAATACCTTTACCAGTTACAGCCGAGGCGAACAGTTCTGGGCAATGAACTCTAAAACCTATGCGCTGCTGAAGAGCAAGGCAATCACTTTTACCGCCACCGGCAATGTGGTGGCCAATGTGTATGATGCACTGCCTGTGGTCAATGGCAACATCGATATTTTGGAGTTTATGCCTGATGGCGATATCGTAGGGGGCTATGGTGATCTTTACCTGTATGCTCAGCGTGCGGGCATCGATGTGGAAAACAGCCGCGAGGTACAGTTTATCCAGGACAACACTGTATTTAAGGCAAAGGCCCGCGGCGATGGTCAGCCGGTGATCCCCGGTGCATTTGTAGCCATCAATATCAAAGGCACCGAAGTGACAACCGCCATGGACTTTGCAGCCGATAATTCCAACGAGGCTGATTTGGAAGGTATTTCCGGTCTGACTCTTACCCCGGCATTTGACCCGGATAAAACGGCATACACCGCTGCAATGAGCGCCGCCGCTGAAGTAACGGCTACCCCAGCAGCAGCGGCCGCAAAGGTAACGATGACCTACAACGGAAAGAACATCGTGAACGGAACTGAACTTACCCCGGCTACGGGCAGCAAAGATCTGGTCGTGACCGTGAAAAACGGCAATGCTGCCAAGGTCTACACGGTGACTATCACAAAGTCTTAAAGCCAAAATGCAATCGAATGCAGAAAGGAGCAGGCCGTGCAGGAACAGGATTTGCTTGACATTTTGAAAATCAACCTGGGTATAGCAGGGGATACATATGACTATTACCTTGAAACGCTGATCGATGCGGCAAAAGATATGATAGCCCGAGAGGGAATCATGCTGAGTGCCAGCGCAGAAGATGGCTGCCTTGTGACGATGTACGCGGCCTATCTTTTCCGCAAGCGAGCTGCAGATAACCCGGTGATGCCGCGCATGCTTCGTTACGCGCTGAACAACCGTTTGTTTTCTCAAAAGGTGGGTGGCGGCACATGACTCTTGACGGCGGAATTTTAACGATTTGTGAGCTGGTTAATACTGCCAAGGCGGGCGCTATGCCTGCCTGGCAGCTAAAACCGCAATCACGCCACTACTATGGCGAGCGTACTGTAGGCTATGGCCGCCAGTACGCCGCCAAAGGCGTGAACGAACAAGTAGATATTCTGGTTAGGGTCTGGCGTGATAAGAATATCCGCATTGGTATGTATGCCATTGTGGACGATGAGCAGTATCGCTTAAACAATGTACAGCACCTGTTGGATGAGGACGGGCTGCAGATAACAGATCTGAGCCTGCAAAGGCTTGGTGAAAACTATGACATTGCGCGAGAAAATTGAACCAATAGGCAAAGCATATGCGGCAGAAGGATTACAGGCCTATCACTATTGGCGACCGATACAGGCTGCACCTTATCTGATTTGGGCAGAGGACGGAGATGTTTCTGACTATAGCGAAAACCAGATGACGAACCAGGCCATTACAGGGACAAGTGATTATTTCACAAAAACAGAGTATGACCCGGCGGTCGATAAGATACAGGAAATTCATAACAGTTTGGGAATGAGCTGGTATTTGAATTCGGTGCAGTATGAAGACAAAACCGGGTTGATCCACTATGAATGGAGCTGGGAGATACCGTAATGGCAAGGTTTACATCAAAAGGTTTACGCGAGTATGAGAGGTATCTCGAAAATATCGGTAAAAGCACACCGGAGATCATTGGCAAAGGTGTGTATGCTATGGCTGATGTGATTACAAACAGCATACGAGCTGGAATTGATTCAATGCCAGCGGAGGCTGATAAAAAAGGTTTGGCAGCTTATCAGAAAAAGCCTAAAGAACAAGCACCGTTGACGGCAAGCCAGAAAAAAGGCCTGCAAGAAGGGCTGGGCATTGCAAAAATGCAGAATGACAATGGCTTTTTGCATGTGAAGGTTGGCTTTGATGGATACAATGCAACAAAAACGAAGAAGTACCCAAACGGCCAGCCGAATGCAATGATCGCACGGGCGCTGAACAGCGGCACAAGCTTTCGGCCAAAAACAGCCTTTGTAGATATTGCCGTAAAGAATGCAAAAAAGCAAGCCATTGACAAAGGCATTGCCGCAATCGATGCAGAAATCGAAAAGATAAAAGAGTGATCCGAAAACTGAAAGGAGAAACATATGGCAGTAATTGGATTATCGAAACCCTATGTTGCAAAATATTCGGCCAGCGGCGGCGTGAGCTATTCTGATGGTGCGCTACTGGCAAAAGCCGTTGAAATCAGCGTAGAGCTGGAAAGCGCAGATGATAACAACGACTATGCAGATAACGAGATCAGCGAAAGCGATACGACTTTTGCAGGCGGAACCTTGACCTTGACGACCGATGATCTTATGCAGGATGGCTCGGCGTTGATTCTGGGTATTACCCCAACGGCCGTGGCGGGGCTTACGCCGGAAGTGAAAGAACTGGTCTATGATGACGATATGGCGCCGCCTTATTTGGGATTTGGCGCAATCGTGAAAAAGAAGAAGGCAGGAGCCTTTAAGTGGCGGGCAATCGTGCTGCCGAAGATCAAGTTTCAGGTACCGGAAGATGCGGCAACGACCCAGGGAGAAGAAATTGAATGGCAGCACCCGGAGCTGACGGCAACAATCTATCGAGATGATTCGGAAAAGCATCGTTGGAAGCGAGAAGCTACATTCGACACGGAAACTGCAGCCGAAGCGTACATCAAGAAAATTTTGAATATTGCGGAGGATTAAGCAATGAAAAGAATTATCACGATGGAGTTTCCTGGCGGCCAGCGAGAAATTGCTTTTACTGTGGGGGCAATGGAGAAGCTGGAAGAAATGGTGGGCGGAGAAATTGAAAACCTTGATGCTTGGCTGGCAGAGAGCTCAGTGAAAACACTTGGCCGCACGATCGAGGTGCTGCATGTGTTGATGGAAGAGGGGGAGCTGGCAGCCAGGCTCAGAGCAGAGTATGCAGAAAGTGAGCGCAAACCGCTGCCGATCCCTACTGCGGAACAGCTTAAAACCTTATATAGCATGGATGATATGCAGAGTATCCAGGAAAAGATCAAGGCGTGTATGACGGCCGGCAGTAAGCAGACCGTTGAAGTGGAGGAGCCCCCTGCAGGAAAAAACGAAAACGCCACATCGTGAAGCCGAACGCGGCGTGGCTGGTGTTTTACGGCATGAAATCAGGATTCAGAAAAAAGGAAGCGCTCCATACGCCTATAGGCGAAGTTTTGGATCTTGTGGCATGTGAAGCAATTTTTAATGGAGCAAATCAAAAAACAGAGGATGAAGATCCATTCCCGGATTGGGCGTAAGGTGGTGAAAGCGTGGCTGTAAATATTGGGCCTAAAATAGGCATTGATGGAGAATCTGAGTTTAGGGCTTCGCTTCGCTCTATTACGCAGCAGGCAAAGGAACTGGAAAGTGAAATGAAGGCGGTGACAACCGCCTTTACATCCGAAACCGGCGCCCAGCAGCGCGCAAGCGCAACGGCTGAGGTACTTACAAAACAGATTGCCAACCAAAAAGAACGGGTAAGCTTGCTGGATAAAGCCTACCAGGACAATAAAAATAAGCTGGACACATTACGCCAAGCCTTAGCAGAGGCGACAAGCAGATACGGTGCGAATTCGAGCGAGGTTGCAAAAGCAGCAACTGCTTACGATAAGCAGGTAGAAGCTACCAGCAGAGCTAAAACCGCGCTGAACAATGCGCAAGCTGCGCTGAACAAGATGGGTACCCAGCTTGAACAGACAACAGCGAAAACCGGAGAAACAGAAAAGGCAACGGAAAGCTTTGGCGCAGCTATGCTTGAAGCAGGGCAAAAAAGTTCTCTGTTTGGCGAAATGCTGAAAGCAAATCTGTTGGGTGAGGCCATAAAATCGGGGATCAGCGCCGCGGCAAATGCTGTTAAAGGCCTTGGAAGTGCATTTTTGAGCGCAGCGAAAGAAAGCCTGAGCGGTTACGGAGATTATGAACAGCTGGTGGGCGGTGTGCAGACACTGTTTAACCAAACAGATCTTTCTCTGCCAGACTTCGCTGCACAGGCCCATAAAACCGCACAAGAGGTTTTGCTGGAATGGGGCGAGCTGACGGCCGGGGCACGCATTGTGCAGAACAATGCAGAACAGGCATGGAAAACAGCAGGTCTATCTGCGAATGATTACATGGAGACTGCCACAGCTTCGGCTGCGGCAATGGTAAATAGCCTTGGAGGCGATACGACCGAGGCGGCAAAATTGACCGATGTTGCCATCACAGACATGGCAGATAATGTCAATAAAATGGGCTCTTCCATGGACTCTGTGCGGAATGCTTACAGCGGCTTTGCAAAGCAAAACTACACTATGCTGGATAACCTGAAAATTGGTTATGGCGGCACGAAGGAAGAAATGCAGCGGCTGTTAAGTGATGCTAATAAGCTGAATGCCGCCCAAGGGAAATACACCAACTACACCATTGACAGCTATGCAGATATTGTGAGAGCAATTCACGATGTGCAGACTGAGATGGGAATAACAGGTACAACAGCGAAAGAAGCTTCAAGCACAATTCAGGGAAGCATTAGCGCAGCAAAAGCTGCATGGAAAAACTTTTTGGTAGGTGTAGCAGATTCTGATGCAGATATTATCAGCCTTGGTGAAAACCTGGCTGAAAGTCTTGGCACAGTGGCTGACAATGTGCTCCCGCGCATAGAACAAATTGTGCCTACCTTGATCACGGGCATAGGAAAGATTGCAGGAAAACTGGTACCGCTCGGAAAAACCATAGCAAAAAGCCTTGGAAGCGTGCTTCAGAGCGCATTTGAAGCAATCGGCCCGGCGGCGCAAGAACTGGTTCCGATACTGGCTGCAGCGATAACGGCTGTACTGCCGGAACTGCTGCCGGTTGCAATGAACATTGTACAAGGCTTGCAAAACGGCATTATGGCAGCTGCTCCAAAGCTGATGCAGGGTGGTGCTGAGATGCTGCAGAAAGTAAGCCAGGGATTGGCTGCAGCAATTCCGGCGTTCTTGGCAAATGCGCTGCCGGTGATAAACGAATTTACCGCACAGTTCCGCACGGATGCCGGGCAGTTGGTCGATGCAGGAATTGCCTTGATTGAAAACATAGCGCAAGGTATAGCAAACAGCTTGCCGACTCTGATTGAGAATATCCCGGAGATTGTTTCAAACATTGCAGGAATCATAAATGATAATGTGCCGAAATTGCTTATATGCGGGGCAAATGTGATATTGACTCTTCTGCAGGGCCTTTGGAATGCACTGCCTACTTTGCTGCAGAATCTCCCGCAGATCCTGATTGCTATTGCAGATGTGATCACGGCATTCAACTGGCTGCAGATCGGCGGAAAAATCATAACATTGCTGAAAGATGGCATGATCGCAGTGAAGGCCGCGGTAACCAACGGTATGAAGGGAATCATGACGGACAGCATCAATTATATCAAGAGCCTGCCTGCGCAGTTTAAACAGTGGGGCAAAGATATGATTGAAAGCATGGCAAAAGGCATCACAGATTCCATCGACAGTATTAAACGCGCTGTAGGCAATGTGGTTTCAGCTATTACATCCAGACTGCATTTCAGCCGCCCGGATATTGGCCCGCTGCATTACTACGAACAGTGGATGCCTGATTTTATGAAGGGCCTTGCAAATGGCATTGATTCCAATATTTGGAGAGTAGAAGATGCCATGAATCGGCTTACGGGCAAAATGGGTATGCAGTTAAGCATGGCACAAACAGGAGCAACTACGGTAAACCAGTATATTAACTTTGGCTATGAAGTTCAGGCCCCTGATGTGGTGGCTGCAGAAGTTCGCAAAACTACGGAGTACGGACTGGCGGGTGAATAGTAATGGCGTATAAATCGCAGGTCCGAATTGTGAGAACGGACGGCAAGGAATTCGTTTTTGGCGGTGCAGATTGGTCTCTGTATAAACTGGAAGGGCTGGCCGCTGCCAGCTATGAAATATTCAGCGAAAAGCGCGGCGCCGGGGATGGTGACATTATTACCGGCAGCCGCGTAGCGGCCCGCACTTTGAAAATCAAAGGCAGAAACCGGAACACCATAAATAATGCCATCGACCGAGCAGCGGCTGTAGCGTTCTTTAATCCGAAAATGGATTATAAGGTATATATCACATATTTAGGCCGTAAACGATGGATCGCCGCCAAGGTGAAAAGCGTAAATTGCCCGTTTCTCAATATTTATACTTTGCAGCAGCTTGAAGTTGAAATGCTTTGCGCAGATCCGTTCCTGTTGTCGGTCGATGATTTCGGCCGAGATATTGCAGCAGAAACAGGCCGGTGGGGCTGGCCATACATGGATCATCCCGCCTATGGTTTGATCGTGAGTACCTATCTGTTTGATAGAACAGTACATGTAAACTATGACGGTGATGTTTCGGCAGCGCCTATGTTATCAATTCAGATGGATAACAAAGTGGTCAACCCCAAAGTAACAATCAATGGGGCATATGTGAGAATTTTGCAAACGCTGGAAGCCGGGGATGAAATCGAAATTGAGACAGCGCCAACGCCAACGGTAGAAATAAACGGCGAAAATGCGCTGAACAAAGTTGATAGAAGCAGCAATTTCTCTGGAATGCGCCTGCAGCCGGGAGATAACAGCATTCAATTTGATGCAGATCTAGGCAATAACAGTATGCATGTAATCGTTCGGTATTTTAAAAACTATCTGGGAGTATAAGATGGAACTCTTGGCATTGGATTCAAATTTTGCCCCTGTTGGATATTTGACATACATAAATTTGCAGTGGAATCGCGAATACTACTCGCCGGGAAAATTTTCAGTGCAGATCCCGGCGGGAGCGTATGCCGAAAATATGGCCTACATCTATACACCGGAGCGTCCGGAAACAGGAATCATTCAAAAAGTAGAGCTGACAGAAAATATCAAAGGGCGTTTTGTTCAGCTGAGTGGATATTTTTTAGAAAATGCTCTGAATGATAAAGTGGTCTACCCAACTTATTATGCTGCTGGCTCTGGAATAGCTGCTGATGTAATACAGATGCTCAGAGAGTATAAAGCAGATATACCGCTCTTGGAAGTGAAAGATGCGCCACAGATCATAGAAGAAAAAAATAGTGTCTGGCAGGAAACCGGTGGACAACTGGGTGAAGCAGCCTGGAAACGGTTGCAAGGCATTGAGTGTGGATTGCGGTGCGTGTATGACTATGGGCAGAATAAAACATTTTGCGAGGTTTGGCAGGGAAAGGACAGAACACAAGGGCAAACAGAAAACCCGTTCGTAACCTTTGCTGATGGCTTTGGAAACCTAACGGCCGTTAATGCCAGCAGCGACAGCAGCAACTATAAAAACTACGCAATTGTTGCAGGGCAAGACCAAAGCGAAAACAGAAAAGTGGCAATTGCTGATATTTCCGGTGGTGGTTATAAAAAGCAAATTTATTTTGATAGCCGAAATTCTCGCTGGGATCCAGAAAAACAAACGGAAGCAGAATATTTGGAAAGCTTACAGCAAGAGGGCATTGAAAAACTGCTTGACTATCAAACAATCAACAATGTGGACATCGATGCAAGTGCAGGCGGCTATAAATACAGGCAAGATTGGGATCTTGGAGACAAGGTGAATGTTATTGTAGCTGATGCAGGAATCAGTATGGAAGCGCGCATTGTAACAGTGCGGGAAGTGCACAAAGAAAACAACACGACAATAACCATAGAATTGGGCAATAAAAAGCTCACGACATTGAAGAAAGCGAGGCTGATACACTAATGCTTTATTATC
The DNA here is from genome assembly GCA_963629755.1 of Gemmiger sp. GTDB lineage: Bacteria > Bacillota > Clostridia > Oscillospirales > Ruminococcaceae > SFIE01. The sequence goes on along the minus strand of CAVGKH010000052.1, from coordinate 900 downwards.
CGTTTACCAGCCGGGTTACATATGATGAGCAAGGGCTGCCTTTGTATGACCGGGCGGTAGATTCAGCATTTTTGAGAGATTTCTATAAGGCATATTGGTCAGACGGCGTTTTTTATGATCCCACAACAAGCTTTCAGGTAACGGCTTCAGGTGCTGGAATGGCATTGCAAGTGGCACCGGGAAAAGCACAGATTCAAGGCGCTTTCGCCATTGAAACAGCAGTACAAAGCTTGAGCGTGACAGCGGCAGACACAACGAACAACCGAATCGATACTGTAGTGCTGCGGCTTGATCTTAGCCTGGATAAACGCAGTATAGAACTTGCTGTATTGGAAGGAACCCCGGCGGCTGAGCCGGTTGCCCCAACATTGACAAGAAACAGCACGGTATGGGAGCTTGGGCTTGCAAATATAACAGTAAATAAAAATGTAAGCACCCTGACACAGCAGGCTATTACAGACACGCGATTGGATACGCAAAGATGCGGTACAGTCGCACAAACTATTGGTCAGCTTGATACAAGTGCCTATTTCTTACAGCTTCAAGCAGCTTTGGAACAGATTCAAAAGGAACTGAGCGACTTGAATGCCGGCAGCGCTACCATGCTGAAAGATGAATATGACCTTGGCAGAGCTGTGCTTACAGCCGGCGGTATTGCCGCTTATATGCGGGCACAAATCAGCCCGGTGAAAGAAACGGCCGATCAAGCGGCCAAAGATATTAAATCTTTAAAGGGCGTAACCGTGACCCTGCCCGCCTCCGGGTGGAGCAGCAGCGTGCCATATACCCAAACGGTAACTTACTATGGAATGACCGCTGACTGGAAGCCTGGGATTCCCTCAATCCCAAAGTCGGGGACAGTGGATGTGACCACGGGCTTGGCAGAGCTGGAGGCGCTGC
>CAVGKH010000051.1:0-12995 GCA_963629755.1 Gemmiger sp. | reverse complement strand
CCTGCGCCCTTTCGGCCGCCCTGTCTCGCGACAGCTTTGCTATAATACCACCTCCCACACCACTTTGTCAACTACTTTCTTGCACTTTTTTTAAATTTTTGCAAATTTCTTCTTAATCCCCGTTTAATGCCGCTTCACACAAGATATTTGCAGCCAACATAGCTGACCCTCTTATATTACATTATATATATAAAAGAGTTTTTCTCATAAATACCGCAAAAGGGAGTGGGCCTATCAAAGCGCACTCCCTTTTACAGAGATAGAGATAATGGAATTGATGTCGTTTCATGCTTTCAGCTCCCGCCCTCTATACAAAGAAGGTAGCCGATGCAGGGCCTTTTATGCTTCAGGCCGCCATCAGACAGCTGCCTGTTACAGCTCCTCCACTGAGCTGATGCCCTGCAGGCGGTAAATGCCGCGGATCACACCATCCATGCTCACAGTAGGATTCATCTGCAGGGTCAGCACCACGCAGGGCGATTTTTCTGCACCGTTATTGCGGGTAATCTCCATATCCGTAATGCGCACATTTACAGTCTGGAAGTAGCGCACAAGCGAATCGAGGCTTTCTTTTTCTTTATATCCCACATACAGTGTGATCTCGCGCGAGTCTGCCAGCATGCGGTACTCCAGCTTCGAGAGCCAAAGCTCGGCGATCAGATCCAGCAGCGTTGCCGAGATCGCGCCCTCATAAAAGCCCGCGCCGCAGCACAGGCCGATGATGGCCGTTACCCAAAGCCCGGCTGCTGTGGTCAGGCCCTTTACCCTGTGGCGCTTGGTCACAATGATCGTGCCCGCACCGATAAAGCCGATGCCGGCGATCACCTGCGCGCCCAAGCGGCCCAGGTCGGTATAATAATGCATCACCAGCACCAGATACAGGCTGGTCATCATGGCCATCGCCGCACCCAGGCAGATGAGGATATGCGTGCGGAAGCCCGCACTGCGCCGCTTGAACGCGCGCTCAATGCCGATCAGGCCGCCGCAGATCACCGTGAGCAGCATACGGATCGCTACCGATGTCAGCGTAAAATCTCGAAATGGATCCAGAAAATGCAGCATGGGTCCAGAACTCCTTTCCTTTCCGGAAGCCATCCGGGGCTTTGGCCGGGGGTGTGCTTCAAAAGCGCGCCGCGCCGCGCCGATCAGATCTCATCTACCGACACGATGCAGTCCAGCTTGGCAATGCTCGAAAGCACCAGCTCGTGGGCCATGCCCTTGGGCAGCCGCAGCGAAATAGTCGCGTTGGAAAGCCGCATCGTTTTTACCGAGCCGGAATCCGGCTCCACATCATAGATCTGAATGTTATAGTCGTGCAGCAGGTGGATCAGCGCACCGATGTTGTTGATCGACTCCAGCTCCACATAGATATTCATATTGCGCGCATGGGCCAGCAGCTTTTCTACAAACACGGGGAACACATGGATGCACGCCCACACCAGCAGAAAGCAGAGCGCCGTGCCCTCATAAAAGCCCGCGCCGATGGCAAGGCCCGCGCAGGCGCTGGCCCAAAGCCCGGCCGCTGTGGTCAGGCCCTTTACCTCCTGGTGACCCGTTACCAAAATCGTGCCCGCGCCCAAAAAGCCGATGCCGTTGATAACCTGCGCGCCAAAGCGTGAAACATCGTTTTTGATGCCCAGCTCACCGATCTGCTCGGCCCACGGGCCGGACTGCATGTAAACTACATACTGGCTCAGCAGCATGGTCAGCGCTGCGCCAAGGCACACCAGCATATAAGTACGGAAGCCAGCCGGGCGGCGCTTATGCCCGCGCTCAATGCCTACCGCACCGCCAAACGCCATAGCGCACAAAAGCCGCACCAAAATCGACACCATATTCAGTTCGCGCAGATAGCCAAGGCCTGGCAGCATTCCGGTTCACTTCCCTTGCTGGTTCACTCAAAGAATCTTTTTAGGATTTTTACATAACAAAAAAACAAACAAAACCCCCTTGTCGGGAACTTTGTTTGTTTTTCTCGCACTCTCACAAACTGGTATCCTATTGTTTTTAGCTTATCCCATGGCACCGCAAAAAGCAAGCGTTTCAGCGTTTTTATCCGATTCGCACAACGAAACGCAGCTTTGTTTGTTAAACATTGCCAATAAATTTATCAGCCCGTTTCATAAATCAATCATTTATCTGCGTTTTCTGCTTATAATCTCTTTTTGCGCATGTTCCACAGCCGGTTCACTGCCATCAGTCGCTGCACCGGGCTTGAGCCGCTGCGGAAGGTCTGGTCGCAGTGCTGCTCGATAAAGCTTTTGAACTCCTCTTCCCGCTCGCCCAGCAGCTGCTTGGGCACCGCATAACCGCCGTACTGGTCGCGGAAGATATAAAAGCTCTCGCCGTCCTCCCCCAGACGGTACACCTTGCTGTAGGGCAGAAACTGCTCGTTTTCTCCCAGTGCCACGCCCTGCACCGGCTTGCTGCCGTAATCCTCGCCCTCGTCCACATCATAAACAGGGGCTTCGGCGGGCTTTTCAGTGTCCAGTGGCGTGACCACCAGGCCAGCGCGGTAAAACGAATAGGTCGATGCCGGCATCGGCACACTGCCCGCCTTCATCTGCTCGATCATCTTTCTGGCCGGGCGCGTGGCAGCCTGGCGGGTGCTCACCAGCAAAAAGCCGCCGTAGGCGATCACCAGCATGCCCCACCAGTGCTCCATGTAGCGGATGCCCAGCAGCAGAAGCGCCAGGCTGATCACCGTGCGTGCCGTGCGGTTTGCCCCACAGAACAAAGCGTACTGCATGCGCGAAAGCGCGGTGAGCGTTTCTTCGGTGTGCTGCATGCGAAGTTTGAATACCGGTCGTCTTGCCATAGCGTCCTCCCGCCCAGCCTGCAAGCGGCAAAGCGTGCCCGGCCGGGGTATTGTTATTTTTTTATCTAACTGCTTATTATATAAGGTATAAATGCACGGCGTTAAATCGCCAAATTCATTCTACCCGAACCCTTGCCGGAATGCAATATGCGCTCAAGCTTTCAAAAACTTTTTTGCACTTTTTGTCCTCAGGCCGCCAATCTGGAAAAATCGTCCATATTCCTGGATTTTTTGCCAGTGCGGCACTAGCAATATGTGTAAAAATTATATTCCAATTGCAAAATTACTGTAAACTTTTTCTTGACAGTCTTGTCAATTCATACTACAATCCAATCAAAAGGACCCGTTTTCTTGTTCAATTTGAGCAACGAGTCAAATTCCCGTCGCGATACCCATGAGAAAAAGTCAGTTAAGGAGACGATTACACATGAGAAAAGCACTTGCACTCTTGTTGGCATCCTCTATGGCGCTCAGCCTCACCGCCTGCGGTGGCGGCTCTGCTTCCACGGCAGCCCCTGCCGCATCCACTCCCGCTGCCGGCAGCACCGGCGCTTCGGATGACGGCGCAGACGATTTCTACATCGATCTGAAGTTCTCCAATGTGTTCCAGCCCACCGAATGGAACTACAAGGCCAGCGAAAAGTTCGCTCAGATGGTCAATGAGCGCACTGAAGGCCACATCAACATTACTTACTATGGCCAGAACGAGCTGGACTGCTACGGCGACTCTGTTACCCAGGCAGTGAACGGCTCTAACTGGATCGGCCTTGAGCAGCCCGACCTGTTTGCCGACTATGTTGGCGACTGCGCCGTTCTGGTTGGCCCCATGCTGTACAGCACCGACGATGAATACAACTACCTGATGGATTCCGAGCCCGTGCAGGACATTAAGGCCCGCCTGGCAGAGGAGAACATCCACATTCTGGATACCCACTACTCTTTCGGCTTCCGCAGCCTGGTCACCAACCGTGACATCACCGAGCCTTCTGATCTGGCCGGCGTAAAGCTGCGTGCAACCTCCAGCGCTCTGTACACCAAGACTCTGGAAGCCATGGGCGCTATCGCTACTCCCATGAGCTTCACCGAGTGCCTGTCCGCTATCAGCGCAGGCGTTGTGGAAGGTTTTGAGGGTTCCACTTCTACCCTGGCCGGTGCCGGCGCTCCCTACGAGCTGGTTAAGAAGGTCGCTCTGACCAACCACCTGATTGCTACCCGTTGGCTGTTCATGGGTGAGGATGTTTACCAGTCCATCCCCCAGAAGTACCGCGATATCCTCGACGAAGCTGCTGTTGAGTGCGGCGAGTGGGAGCAGACCTCCTGCGCAGAGGACGAAGATGCTCAGAAGGCTATGCTGGCCGAGCACGGTGTCACTTGGAACGATGTTGATCTGGATGCCTTCACCGAGGCCTGCGCTCCTGTTTACGACTGGATCGTGGAAGAGTACCAGGGCGTGAACCCCGACCTGCACCAGGAGCTGGTCACTCTGATCCAGGATTACCGCGCAAAGAACGCATAATTGCTGCTTTCGATCTAACTGGTAAAACCGGGGCTGCCTGCAAAGCCGGGCAGCCCTCTTTAAAGCATAAAGCTTCATTCGCCCTGCGCCGCCCCTTTTCGGGCAGAGGCAGATTTTCCACCGCATTCTTACATTGGATTGGAAAAAGAGTATGAAACATAACATCACACCCAAAACGATCCTGAAGAATCTTGATGCCATCATCACCGGCGTTACCCTCACCATCTGTGTGATTCTGGTCAACGCCAATGTGATCATGCGCTACTTTGCCAACCACCCCATTCAGTGGTGCGAAGAGATCGTTACCAGCCTCTTCGTATGGACCGTGTTTATCGGCAGCGCCTATGCGCACCGCAAGCACGCACACTTAGGCGTGGATATCGTGGTCAATATGATCCGCGGCAAGGCAAAGCAGGTTGTCAAGGTCGTTATGCAGTTCGTTGAGCTGATCGTGCTAATCATGCTGACGGTTATCAGCAGCCAGTATGTATATCACCTGATCTTCTCCAACTCCGGCAAGCTCAAGATCGTTCTGACCGAGCTGCTCCGCCTGCCCAAGTGGTGGACCGGCATTGCCGTTCCTATCGGCTTCGGCCTCTCGGCACTTTACTCGATCTACTTCATCGGCAAGGATGTATTCCACATCGGCGCCAAGAAATCCACGGAAGGGGGTAACAAAGAATGACGCTTTCCTTTGCTGCTCTTACCCCTATCTTCCTGGTGTTCATTTTGTACTTCCTGGGTCTGCCCATCGTATATTCTCTGTTTGGCGCGACCTTCTATTATTTCTTCTTCATCGACACCACCAGCCAGGCATGGCTGATTTTGCAGAAGGTCATGAACTCTACGCAGTCCTTCTCCATGCTGGCTATCCCGTTCTTCATCATGTCCGGCTCCGTTATGAACTACGGCGGCATCAGCGATAAGATGATGGACTTTGCCGAGTGCCTCACCGGCCACATGCGCGGCGGCCTGGCACAGGTGAATGTGCTGCTGAGCATGCTGATGGGCGGCTGCTCGGGCTCTGCCAACGCCGACTGCGCCATGCAGTCTAAGATGCTGGTGCCCGAAATGGAAAAGCGCGGCTACTCCAAGGCATTCAGCGCCGCCATCACCGCAGCATCGTCGGCTGCTACCCCCGTTATCACTCCCGGAGTCAACCTAATCGTGTTTTGCCTGATCGCACAGGCTTCTCTGGGCCGTGTGTTCGCAGCCGGTTATGTGCCCGGCATCATGATGGCTGTTTCCATGATGATCACGGTCGCCATCATTGCCAAAAAGCGCAACTATCCCCGCAGCCGCGATAAGTTCCCCAAACCTATGGAACTGCTCAAGCAGGCCGTCACCTCGTTCTGGGGCCTGTTCTTCCCGTTCGGCATCATTCTGGGCATCCGCTTCGGCGTGTTCACCCCCTCTGAGGGCGGTGCTTTCGCTGTGCTGTACTGCTTCATCATCGGCAAGTTCGTGTATAAAAAGCTCTCTTTAAAAGAGCACCTGATCCCCATTCTGCTGGATAGTATCTCCGGTACCTCCAGCGTGGTTCTGATCATGGTCGCCGCCAATACCTTCGGCAACTACATGAGCTGGATCAACCTGCCCAAGATCGTGGCCTCCGCCATTCTGGGCTTTACCGCCAACAAGTATGTGTTCCTGATGCTGTGCAACCTCGTGCTGCTCATCATGGGCATGTTCCTCGAGGGCGGTGCTGCTCTGATGATCATCACTCCCCTGCTGCTGCCTGTGGCACGCACACTGGGTATCAACGACTACCACTTCGGTCTGGTCGCGATCGTCAACATCATGATCGGCGGCATCACGCCTCCCTTCGGTTCCATGATGTTCACCACCTGCGGCATCACCAAGTGCCCGATCAGCGACTTCCTCAAAGAGGTATGGCCGTTCATCGTATCGCTGCTCGTTGTGCTGATGATCCTCACCTTCTGCCCGGTTCTGATCACCTGCGTGCCGGATCTGATCTACGGCGCAGCCTGATCGCAGCCAAACGGCTTAAATTATCTTTCTGCACCAAACAGGGGGATCAGCCAACGCTGATCCCCCTGTTTTTCTGTAAGCACACGGAGTAATCTTTTATGATCGACTTAAAAAACAAAAAGCTTTTTCTTTTGGATATGGACGGCACCATCTACCTGGGCGACCATCTGTTTGACGGCACCATCGACTTTTTAAAGCAGGTCAAAAAAAGCGGCGGGCGCTATCTGTTCGTTACCAACAACTCTTCGCGCAGCGTGGATGCCTATGTGCAGCGCCTTTTGAACATGGGCATCGATTTCACCACCAAGGAGGATTTTCTCACCTCGGTGGATGCCACCATCTGGTATCTGCGCGAGCATGGGCTGCAGAACGCCAGGATCTATGCCTCAGGCACCCGCACCTTCCGCCAGCAGCTGGCTGAGGCCGGTTTCAGCATCACCGATAAGCTTGAAGACAGTATCGATCTTCTGGTCAGCGGCTTTGACACCGAGCTCACCTTTCAAAAACTCGAGGATTCCTGCATTCTGCTGGGCCGCGGCGTAGGCTGGGTAGCCACCAACCCCGACTGGGTGTGCCCCACCAGCTACGGCTCTGTGCCCGACTGCGGCAGCGTGTGCCAGATGCTCACCCGCGCCACCGGCAAAAAGCCGCATTTCATCGGCAAACCAGAGCCGGATATGGCCCTGCTCAGCATGCAGAAATACGGCTGCACCCCCGAAGAGACCGTGCTTGTGGGCGACCGCATTTATACCGATATTGCCTGCGGCGTGAATGCCGGCATCGATACGGCCTTTGTGCTCTCGGGCGAGGGCGTGCCCGAAGATATCGAAAAATTCGGCGTACACCCCACCGGCACCTACCGGGATATTCGTGAGATCCTTTCGCATATGCTGTAAAAAGGTCTTGTCCGCTTTTTCTCTTGCCGGGTATATTTGTCACTTTCCGTCTGTGAAAAGTGCCGATTCTGCGGCTCAAAAATCAGCATTTTTCCGGTTTTCCGCCGCCTGCTTGTCTTTCCGCTTTTCCGGCGCTATAATAAAACCAATAGGTTGATCGTTTCAGAGGAAGAGCGAAACAGACATCAGCACTAGGCTGTGTTTGCTTTGCTCTTTTTTGCTGCCAAAAACAGCCGGAGCAGGCAGGCACAGCACAAAATAGGAGCTCCCTGGAGAAACATCAAAGGAGGAATTAGATGTACGATATTGCCATTATCGGCTGCGGCGTGATTGGCGCCGCAACTGCCTATGCCCTGTCTCACTACGAGGCCAAGATCCTTGTTCTCGAGGCAGAAAACGATGTGGCCGACTGCACCACAAAGGCCAACAGCGCCATTCTTCATGCGGGTTATGACCCCGAGCCCGGCACCCGCATGGCCGAACTGAATGTTACCGGTGTGGCCATGGCCAAAGAGATCTGCAAAAAGCTGGATGTGCCCTATAAGCAGTGCGGCAGCCTAGTGCTGGCCCTCACCGACAGCGACATCCCCCACATTGAAAAGCTGTACAAAAACGGCGTTGCCAACGGTGTGCCTGATATCCAGCTGCTCACGGCCGATGAAGTGAAAGCCCTCGAGCCCCATGTAATCGGCACCGTCAAGGGCGCTCTGTACGCTCCCAGCGCCGCTATTGTAAGCCCTTGGGAATACGCCCTGGCAATGATTGAAGTGGCCGTGCGCAACGGCGTAGAGCTGCGCAGAAGCAGCGCTGTGAAGAGCATCAAAAAGATCGATGGCGGCTTTGAGCTGGAAACCGCTACCGGCACCGTTCAGACCAAATATGTGGTCAACGCCGCTGGCATCAAGGCTGAAGAGATCCATGCCATGCTGGGCACTCCCCGCTTCCACATTCACCCCACCCGCGGCGAATACTACCTGCTGGATAAGAGCGAGGGCACCCGGGCCAATCATGTGATCTTCCAGTGCCCCAACGAGCTGGGCAAGGGCGTTCTGGTCAGCCCCACCGTACATGGCAACCTGATCGTAGGCCCCGATGCCGTGCGCGTGCAGGGCGATGATACCTCCTGCACCAGCAAGGGCCTGGAGTTCGTAAAGACCACTGCCCAGCGCAGCATCCCCGACATCAACTTCGGCGAGAGCATCCGCAACTTTGCCGGTGTGCGTGCCAATGTGGATGTTGACGACTTTATCATTGAAGAAGCCGCCGATGTGCCGGGCCTTGTCGATCTGGCCGGCATGAAGAGTCCCGGCCTTTCCAGCGCCCCCGCCATTGCGCGCGAGGCTGTTAAGATCTTGGCTGAGAAAAACATTCTGGGCGCTGAAAAGCGCGATTATAAAGACGGCCGCCGTCATATTCGCTTCAAAGAGCTTTCGCCCGAAGAAAAGGCCCTGCTCATTGCCGAGAACCCCGCTTACGGCCGTGTGATCTGCCGCTGCGAGACCATCACCGAGGGTGAGATCCTGCACGCCATTCACAGCGAAGTGCCCGCCACCACTATTGACGGCGTAAAGCGCCGCTGCAATGCCGGTATGGGCCGCTGCCAGGGCGGCTTCTGCGGCCCCCGTGTGCTGGAGCTGCTCAGCCGTGAGCTGGGTGTAAACCCCATGGAGGTGCTGCAGGATAAAGCAGGCACCAATGTTCTGGTGCAGGAAACGAAGATCGGAGGGAAAAAACATGATTGATCTGATCATTGTCGGCGGCGGCCCCGCCGGTCTGGCAGCTGCCTGCAAGGCCTGGGAATCCGGCCTGCGGGATATTCTTATCATCGAGCGCGATAAAGAGCTGGGCGGCATTCTGAACCAGTGCATCCACAATGGCTTCGGCCTGCACCGCTTTAAAGAGCAGCTCACCGGCCCTGAGTATGCCGGCCGGTTTGAAGCCATGCTGGCTGATACCGGCGTAAAGGTCTGGCTCGACACGATGGTGCTGGAAGTCACTCCCGATAAAAAAGTCTGCTGTGTCAGCAAAGAGCGCGGCTATCAGGTGCTGCAGGCCAAGAGCATCATTCTGGGCATGGGCTGCCGCGAGCGCACCCGCGGCGCCATCGGCATTCCGGGCACCCGCCCCGCTGGCATTTACACCGCCGGTGCCGCCCAGCGTTACGCCAATATGGAAGGCTATCTGGTCGGCAAGCGCGTGCTGATCTTGGGCAGCGGTGATATCGGCCTCATCATGGCCCGCCGCATGACTCTGGAAGGCGCAAAGGTGCTGGCCTGCGTGGAGGTCATGCCCTACTCCGGCGGCCTGACCCGCAACATCGTGCAGTGCTTGAACGATTTTGATATTCCCCTGTACCTGTCGCACACCATCGTGGATATCCAAGGCAAAGAGCGTGTGCAGAAGGCCATCGTGGCCGAGGTCGGCCCCGACCGCAAGCCCGTACCCGGCACCGAGATGGAGTTTGACTGTGACTGCATCCTGCTCAGCGTGGGCCTGATCCCCGAAAACGAGCTTACCAAGCAGGCTGGCATCGAGATGGACCCCCACACCAAGGGCGCTGTAGTCTACGAAAATATGGAGACCAGCATCCCCGGCGTGTTTGCCTGCGGCAATGTGCTGCAGGTGCATGACCTGGTCGACTTTGTTTCGGCCGAGAGCGAGCGCGCCGGTGAATCCGCCGCCGCCTACATCAAGCACGGCGAAAGTAAAACCGGCAAGGTGCTCACCCTGCAGACCGGCGCGGATATCGGCTACACCGTGCCCCAACGCATCCGCGTAGAAAATGTAGAAAAAACCGTCAGCATCTCCTTCCGTGTGCGCCGCAACATCGGCGCGAGCGCCATCAAGGTGACCTGCGGCGACCAGGTGCTTGCCAGCTTCAAGCGCGAGCGCATGGCTCCCGGTGAGATGGAGCACATCGCCATGCCGCGCGTTCTGCTGGATAAAGCCACCGGCGATACCCTGACTGTTTCTGTGGAGGAGGCCTAAGCACCATGAAAGAAGTAATTTGCATCTGCTGCCCCAAGGGCTGCCATCTGCAGGTAGACGAGCAGCATGATTACGCCGTTACCGGCAACGGCTGCCAGAACGGCATCGGCTACGGCAAAGAAGAGCTCACCCACCCCACCCGCATCGTCACCAGCACGGTGCGCGCCGAGGGCGGCCTGCATCCCCGCTGCGCGGTAAAAACCACGCTGCCCGTTCCCAAGGGCATGATGATGGATGTCATGAAGGTGCTCGACAGCGTTGTTGTCACCTGCCCGGTTAAAACCGGCCAGGTGATCGTAAAAGACATCTGCGGCACCGGCTCCGACATTGTAGCCACCCGCGACCTGTAATACCATAAACCACCGCCCGCAGACTTATCAAAAGCCTGCGGGCGATTTTTTATTCTTCTTTTTCTTCTCTTAAAAGCCGTTTAAAAAGCGTAGGATAATTGCTTGCGCCATGTGCAATGTGATAAACATAAACCGTTTCGCCGATCAAGCGGTACACACAAATATATTTCCCTGCGATCACATACCGATACCCGCTGCTCCGCAGTTCTTTATCCTGCGGAATACTGCCGGAAAAAGGAAACCTTTCTAATCGGGAAAGTGTATTCAAAATAAGATCCGAGATCTTTCTTGCCGAGTTTGGCCCCACAAGCTGCATGTGGATCTGAGCGATCTGCTCCAGCTCCCGTTGGGCCGGTTCTAAGACCATAAGCTTAGCCACGCTGATAGATCGCCTCCAGCCGTTTTCTGGAATCCTCCAGCGTATAAGCAGGTGCACCGGAAATCCGGTCGTTTTCTGCTGCCTCCAGCTTTGCACGCAGCTTTAAAGTTTCTTCCCGCTGTTCAAACGCTTCAATGCTCATCACGACCAGATCACCCTCGCCGTTTTTGGTAATATAGATCGGCTCCTGCTCATTATGTGCTAAATCAGAGATCCTGCCGTAGTCGTTCCGAAGCGCTGTTGACGATTTAATGATCATGTGTCTGCCCTCCCGTTTATTTTTCTATAATAATTCTATCAGAATTCTTCCCTGTTTTCAATGGAACCCTGTGCATGATTTCTCCTGTTTTTATTTCTGAATTCTACATGATACAGTTGCCGCACGCTCTGATTTTCCACTCTGGAAAACCTACCGTTTCTATGCTATAATAAAATCAATCTTAAAATATTTCTTCATGGAATCGGAGGAATTACCTATGTCTAGCATTGCATTGCAAAAGCCCCGCCTTTCCGTTAAGGCACAAACCGCTGCCACTGCCGCCGCTGTGGTCGGCGCTGTGGCTCTGCCCCAGATCTTCCATGTGCTGGGCGCTATGTCCGGCCTGGGCACCGCTTTGGGCGAAATTTTCCTGCCCATGCACCTGCCCATCATGCTGGTAGGCCTGCTGGCCGGCCCCTACGCCGGTGCCGTTGCGGGTCTGCTGGCTCCTGCCGTCAGCTTTGGCCTCACCGCCATGCCCGGCGCAGCCATGCTGCCCTTTATGATGATCGAGCTTTGCGTTTACGGCCTGCTGGCCGGTCTTCTGCGCAATGTGAATCTGCCCACGCTTGCCAAGGTGTTCGCCGTGCAGATCGGCGGCCGTGCTGTGCGCGCTGTGGCTATTCTGCTGGCCGTGAATGTGCTGCATGTCAGCAAACTGCCGGTCTCCATCATTCTTTCCAGCATCAAGACCGGTGCATTCGGCCTGGCTTTGCAGTGGGTACTGCTGCCCCTGCTGGTATTCTGGGCAGAAAGTGCAGACCGTAAATGACCGATAACGCTAAAAAAGCCAAAGAAGCCTTAGAAAACGGCAGCTATACCTGTGTATTCTGCAGCGGCAGCAGCCTTATTTCCAGCACTGAGCGCGGCCTGCGCCCGCTGCTGGCCCGGCTGAATGCCGGTGAATCGCTGCAGGGCTTTGCCGCGGCCGATAAAGTGGTGGGCAAAGCGCCTGCCATGCTGTATGTGCTGCTGAAGCCCGAAAGCGTGTATGCCCCCGTTATGAGCCGTGCCGCACTGCAGCTTTTGCAGCAGAATGGCATTGAGGCCGCTTACGGCCAGCTCACCGACGGCATCTTAAACCGTGCAGGCACAGGCTTCTGCCCCATGGAGGCCGCCGTGCAGGGCATCGATGTCCCCGAAAAAGCACTGGGAGCCATTCGGCAGGCCATTGCCCGCATGCAGGCGGCCAAGCCGTAATTTACCGGGATATTTTCCTATTTCCAGAGAGGTTTTCCCATGCATCCACTTACCGAGCTTTTGATGGCTGACCCCATCATCGCTGCCGTCAAAAACGAAGAATCACTCGCCGCCGCCCTTGAAAGCGACCGTGAGACAATCTTTCTTCTCTCCTCCACCCTTTTGAATGTGCACGATATCGTGGCGCGTATCCATGCCGCGGGCAAGCGGGCCATTGTGCATATCGATCTGGTCGAGGGGCTCAGCAACCGCACCATCGCCGTGGATGCGCTGGTCTCCGCCTGCGGGCCGGACGGCATCATTTCCACGCACCCCAACCTGATCCGCCACGCGCACACGCTGGGCCTGCTCACCATTCAGCGCGCCTTTGTGCTCGACAGCCTTTCTCTCGGCACGCTGTTCAGCCAGCAAAGCCTGTGCGAGCCGGATTTTATCGAGGTTCTGCCCGGCATCATGCCGCCCATCATCACCGAGATCAGCCAGAAAACGCAAACACCGCTCATCGCGGGCGGGCTGATCCGCACCAAGCAGGATGTTCTGGCCGCCATGAACGCCGGTGCCGCCGCAGTCTCCACCTCGGCGCGCAGTGTCTGGAAG
>CAVGKH010000050.1:0-13046 GCA_963629755.1 Gemmiger sp. | reverse complement strand
TGCCACACCATGCGCAGCGCCACCGGGCGGATGGCCGGGCCGCTGAGGCCTGCAAAAATATTATTGAACACCGGGCGGCGCTTTTCAATATCAATGGCGCACGCCTGCAGGGTGTTGATGAGGCTGATGCCGTCGGCTCCGGCAGCTTCTACCGCCTTGCACATGGCAGGCATATCCTCGGCCTGGGGGCTGAGCTTTACAATAAGGGGCTTGGTGCACACCTTACGCACGCGGCCCACCACCTCGGCAGCGCTTTCGGCCTTTACGCCGTAGGCCATACCGCCGGCCTTTACATTGGGGCAGCTGATGTTGAGCTCGATGATATCCACATCGCTGGCGGAGAGCATTTCAGCCCCCTGCTCGTATTCCTCAATGCTGTGGCCGCCAAGGTTGGCCCACACGGTGGTGCCCAGCTTTTTCATTTCAGGCAATTCCACATCAATAAAATGCTGCACGCCGGGGTTTTGCAGGCCGATGCTGTTGATGAGGCCCGCCGGGGTCTCCCACAGGCGCTCGCCCTGGTTGCCGGGCTGGCCGTGCAGGGTGAGCCCCTTGCCGGAAATGCCGCCCAGGCAGCTGAGGTCGCAGATGTCGGCATATTCGCTGCCAAATCCAAAGGTTCCGCTGGCGGCCACCACCGGGCCTGCCATTTCCACGCCGCAAAGCTTTACTCGCAGATCACTCATGCCTGCACCTCCCCGTAAATTTCGGCTGCATCAAACACCGGGCCGTTTTTGCACACGCTCTTGGGGCCGCCCGCCGTATGGCAGGTGCAGCCCAGGCATGCGCCAATACCGCAGGCCATCTTTTTTTCCAGGCTCACGAGGCACTTGGTACCGGCGGCGGCGCATTTGGCCGTCACATTCTTCATCATGATATCCGGGCCGCACACAAGCACCAGGTCGTAATCGGCGGCATCGAACAGGTCGGTCACGAAGCCTTGAAAGCCCACGGCACCCGTATCGGTGCTGACCTTTACAAGGCCGCACAGGCTGCGGTAGGGCTCCATTTCATACACTTCCTCGCGGAAGCCGCAGAAAAGGTCGGGCTTGTTCCCGGCTTCGGCCAGCTCGCGGCACAGCTGATACAGCGGCGCCGTGCCAATGCCGCCGCCCACCACGGCGATCTTCTTATACTGGGCTGCCAGCTCCGGTACATCGAAGCCGTTGCCCATGGGGCCGGTCACGCGAATGATATCGCCCTCCTCGAGCAGCGAAAGCTTTTCGGTGCCCTCGCCCTTTACCTGGTACAAAAATTCCAGAGCCTCTTCGTTCGGATCATAGCAGTGCAGGCTGATGGGGCGGCTCAAAAAAGGCGCTTCGTCATCGGCCCAGCCGCGCAGCATAAAAAACTGGCCTGCGTGGGGGGCATGGTTTTCATCTACCCACGACACCCGCATTTTCATAATGTTTTCGGCTACTTCCTGCTGGCTCAATACTACGGTTTCACAGCTTGCTGCACGCATCGGCGATCGCCTCCTTCATTTTTACGCACTCGTTATAAGCGGCTTCGTCAAACTTGGTGCCCGGCTGCTTTTTGCGGGCCAGCAGAATGCCTCGGCTGCTGTTTACCACGCCGCCGTTGCCGTTTGTGAGGTACTGGGCGATATCGGGAGCCGTGCCGCCCTGTGCGCCGTAGCCGGGAATGAGGAAGAAGCTGTCTTTATAGCGGGCGCGGATCTCGGCGGCCTCTTCAATGTGTGTGCCGCCGATGACCAGGCCCACGCTGGAATAGCCGCTTTCGCCCATGGCCTCTTTGCCAACCTCGTTCAGCTTGTCGCCTACCATATCGTACACATGGCGGCCATCGGCCAGCTTTTCGTACTCAAAATCTTTTGCTCCGGGGTTGCTGGTGCGCACCAGTACAAACACGCCCTTGCCTTTTTCTTTAATATATGGCATATAAGGCTGAATGGAATCCAGGCCCATGTAGGGGGCCAGCGTGATGAAATCGGCCTCAAAATCGCCCTCGAAATGTGCCTTGGCATACATTTCGGCGGTTTTGGCGATATCGCCGCGCTTGATGTCGGCAATCACGGGCACACCGGCAGCACGCACGGCTGCCAGGGTATCGGCGTAGGCCTTCATGCCGTCCAGCCCCAGGCTTTCGTAATAGGCGATCTGCACCTTAAAGCAGCCTGACACAGCCTTGGTGGCCTCGATGATGGCCTTGTTGAAGGCCACAATGTTTTCACCTGCCGTTTTGGCAGAGTCCACAAAATCTTCGGGCAGATACGAAATATCGGTGTCGAGCCCTACGCACACCGGGCCGCGGGCGGCTACAGCAGCATACAATTTGTCCATATTTGTCATAATATTACCCTCCGTATATTTTGTAGCTTTTTATTTACAGGCTTTTCTGCTTTTTGTTTACTGACGGTATCGATTTATTGGTCTTTCCATGTCATGCGGCCGTTATGGAAGGTGTATTTTACCTTGCCGGTCAGCTGTACGCCCTCGTAGGGGCTGTTTTTGCTTTTGCTGTGCAGGGCCTCGTTGTGCACGGTCCACTGCTCGTTCAGATCGACTAGGGCGATATCGGCATCATAGCCGATCTCTAATTTGCCCTTGCCCGCAAGGCCCAGCAGCGCCGCGCCGTTGGTGCTCATCAGCTCGACCAGGCGCTGCAGCGGCAAGCCGCACTGCAGGCAGAGCTTGGTGTAGCAGATGGCAAACGCAGTCTCCAGCCCTACCATACCGGCGGCGCCTGCTGCCTTTTCTTCGGCGGTGTGGGGGGCATGGTCGGTGCCGATGGTATCCACCGCGCCCAAGCGAATAGCCTCCACCAGGGCATCCACATCGGCCTGCTCACGAATGGGCGGGTTTACGCGATACTCGCATTTATCTTTCGTCCACCACAGATGATGGGGCGTTACCTCACAGGTAACGGGCGCGCCCTTCCAGCGGCTGGCCTCGATGGCCTCGATAGCCTCTTTGGTGGAAACATGGCAGAAGTGCAGGCGCGTGCCGTAGTATTCGCTCAGGTGCAGGTTGCGCACGGTCTCGATGTTTTCGGCCAGGCGGTAGTCCCACTTGCTGATCTCCATATCCTCGGCGTGCGACATGATGGTGATGCCCTTCTGCTGGCAGATGGCAAACGCGCGGGCCATGGTCTGGTTATTCTGCACACCCTTGCCGTCCTCGGTGACAAAGCGCACGGTGGCGGGCAGCGTTTTTAAGTGGTCGAGAGTGATGCCGTCAAAATCGCGGGTGATGCTGAGGGTCTGGTTGCAGCTGCACAAGCCCACGCGCTCGGCTTCCTCCATGACCTTATTGGCGATGGCCACGCTGGAGCACACGGGCTTTGTGTTGGGCATAAGGTTTACAAAGGTGTAACCGCCTGCCGCCGCAGCCCGGCTGCCGGTGGTGATATCTTCTTTATATTCAAACCCGGGGGTGCGCCAGTGGCAGTGCGTATCTACAAAGCCAGGCAGGGCGGTGAGGCCCTCGCAGTTCAGCGTTTCTTCGCCCTCATCGGGCTGCAGGTGCATGCCCATGGCAAAAATTTTGCCCTCGCGCAGGCAAAGATCGAATTTTTCGCCGGCCGCACCGGCAGCATTTTGCAGGATCATGGTGGTTTATCCTTTCTTTTTATGCCCTGATTTTGGGTAAAAAAAAACTTTTCCCCCAAAAAAGGAAAAGTTAAAAGCAAATATAAAAACGGGAAAAAACAGCGCCGCCGCACTTTCGCATGAATGCTTGATCCATTCGCATATGCATAGCCGCTTCCTCCTGTTTTTGTGTTTGCAGGAACGCGCGCCTTTGCCGGAGCGCTGCCCCGGGGCCGGATGTGCGCTCCCGCCCGATTTGTAATTTGATCTGAGTGATATTTTATCATAGAATGATGCATTCTGTCAATCCAAAGGCATGACGGAAATGCGGCCGATATTTAACTTGTTTTGGGCAATACCGCACAATTTTAAGTGCCGATGCGCCCGCCGTCATACACGCTGCCAGAGCCAGTGCCGCCAGCAGCCCCGAGATCTTTTGCCATTTCATAAGCCAGCCCCCTTTTTGTGGTGAGGTTTTTCTTCTAAAGCATTGTAGTCTTGCAAACGGCATTTGGTGACTGGAAAATGAGACGATGCAATTTTTATGGGTTTTAAGTCTTTAAAAATGACCGCCATGCGGTGAGGAACATTTGGCCAAAGTCGGGCCGTGACGAACCACACGGTGGCCATTCCAGCCAGAGGCACCTAAATTCCAATTTATATAATATCCCGGCAAACCCAAGCCTTCTCTTTTAAGGAGCCTTTTCGGCATTTTCTCATATTTATCTATGGTGTTTTGCGCTGTTCCGGTTTATTATTTATAATAGTATATTATATCCTGACAGGATTCTGACAAGATCTGAGGTTTTTCTATGCTTAGGGTCACGATTTTTATTTTGGGGCTTGCGTGGTGCCTGGGGCTTTGGCTGGAGGGGCGCGCTGCGGCCAAAAGCCGCGCGGCGCTGCGCCATGTGGTACATGTAAACGGCACGCGCGGCAAATCCACAGTATGCCGCCTGATCGATGCCGGGCTGCGGGCGGGCGGTGTGCGCGTATTCTGCAAAACTACCGGCACTGACCCCATGACTATTGATGTTTCGGGTGCGGAGGAGCCTTTGCATCGCCGGGGCAAGGCCAACATCAAAGAGCAGGTGGGCATTCTGCGCCGCGCCGCCGCCCAGGGGGCCGAGGTGCTGGTGATCGAGTGCATGGCGCTGCAGCCGGAGTATCAGCACTGCGCACAGCACCGCATTCTGCAGGCCGATGTTGGCGTGATCACGAATGTGCGGCACGACCACGCCGATGTGATGGGCTCTACCCTGCCCGAGATCGCGGATACCTTGAGCCATACCGTGCCCAAAAACGGCATTTTATTTACGGCTGACGAAGCTATGGCCCCGCGTTTAAAGAGCCATGCCGAGGCGCTGGGCAGCCGCTTTTGCCTGGCGCGCCCTGCCGGGGACGAGCCGGATTTTGATTTTGCCGAAAACATTGCGCTGGCGCTGGCCGTATGTGAAGAGCTGGGCGTTGCGCGCGAAACCGCCCTTGCGGGCATGGCGCACTATAAGCGAGACCCCTATGCGCTGGCTTTATATACTCTGGGGCAGGGCATTTTTGTGAACGCTGTTTCGGTGAATGACCCCGATTCCACCTGCATCGTTTGGAACGATCTGCAAAAAAAGCTGGGCAACCGAGCTGAAAGGCTTGTTTTGATCGTATGCAACCGGGCCGACCGCGGCAGCCGCACGCAGGATATGCTGACCGTATGCACCCGGCTGGCCCCGGCTGAGGTTTGGCTGGCGGGCTCACACAAGGGCTATATGACAGCCCGCCTGCACCGGCTTTTGCCGGGCTGCACCGTGCGCAGCTTTTCGCACGCCGCCGCCATGCCGCTGCGCGAGGCTGCGCCGGGCACGGTGCTGTTTGCGGTGGGCAATTTGTATGGCGCAGGGCGTGAGCTGATTGCCCGCGCCCGCGAGGAGGGAACGCCTTATGTATAACCAAATCATTCTGCTGGGCGTGGTTGTAAGCATGATCTTTACCGAGCTTACCGGCCTTTCGGCGGGCCTGATCGTGCCCGGCTATCTGGTGCTGGCGCTGCACAGCCCGGGCCGCATTGCTGCCACGCTGGCCGTGGCCGCCGTGAGCGTGCTGCTGTGCCGCCTGGCTTCGCGCTGGCTCATTTTATTCGGCCGCCGCCGCTTTGCCTTTTTGATCTTGCTCACCTTTGCTTTGAACTGGGCACTCAGCGCGCTGGGCGTGCTGCCCTTCAGCGTGATCGGCATTTTGATGCCCGGCATTCTGGCCCGCGAGATCGACCGGCAGGGCTTTCGCGATGCTCTTTTGGCCATTGCCGCCGCTACGCTGCTTACGGCGCTGGTGCTGCTGGCCATTGGGCAAAAGCTGCCCGGTGTGTAAAGGGGGGCTTTTTTTAGCATGAAAAAGCTGCAGAACCGCCGTGCTTTGGCGCTTGCGCTGGCCGTGGTATGGCTGGCCGCCTGCCTGGCCCTTACGCTGGCCTTGGGGCGCATCCAGCCTGCCGAAGACTATGAGGCCAAGCTTTTGGCCGCCGAAAAGCTGCAGGGCTGGATGGACAGTGTACGCACTTATAAACAGGAGGCCGGGCTGGCCCTGACCCCCTATGACACACACGGCACCGGCATGATCGGCGATGAATACACGCCCATTACCACGAGCCTTGGCTCAGAGGAAGCCAAGCGCACCACCGCCAACGCCGACATGGCCGCGCTGCTGGTGCAGATGCTCACCGAGGCCGGGGTAAAGCCGGGTGATACCATCGGCGCAGGGTTTTCAGGGTCGTTCCCTACCCTGAACCTGGCCGTGCTGGCCGCCTGTGAGGTGATGGATGTAAAGGTGATCTATATTGCTTCGATGGGAGCGAGCACCTTTGGCGCCAACCAGCCGGAGTTTACTTTTCCGGATATGGTGTGCCGCCTGTACCTCGACGGCAAGCTGCAAACGCCCCCGGCGCTGATTACCCCGGGCGGCGATTATGACTGCGGCGGCGAAATGTTTGAGGAAGAAAAGCAGACGGCGCTTGCCCGCATTGCGGCCTACGGTGTGGCCGATATTATGCAGCAGCGCGATTTTGCCGCCAACCTGAAAGCGCGCGAGGCGCTGTATGACACCCTGGGGCCCATCAGCTGCTTTGTGGGCGTGGGCGGCAACATTACCACCATCGGCATGGAAGAGGATACCATGAAGGCCGGGGTGCTGGCCCCCTACACCGTTACCGCCGTGCGGGAGGACGACGGGCTTTTGCAGTATTACAATGCGCGCGGCCTGCCGGTTTTGCACTTGCTGAACATCAAGCAGCTGGCCGCGCAGTACAGCCTGCCGTTTGACCCCGAGACCATTGCCCCGCCGGGGCAGAGCGCGCTGTATTACCACACGGTATACCCCCGCCTTTTGGCGCTGGCCGGGGTGCTGGGCGCAGCGGGCATACTATGGTGTATAAAAAGGAGACCTATGATTGAAGATCGGTAATATCACACTGCCGGATTTTGAGATCCGCAAAATAGACCGCAGAGAAATGCTGATTGGGCTGGCGCTGATTGGCCTGAGCTTTTTGATGCCCGTTTTGTTTACGGTGCAGAGCTTTCGTGTGCAGGAATATATGTACCGCGCGCTGGAAGATTTAGAGCAGACCGATTTGATGGTGGCCGCGCTGCGCCTGGTGATGCTGAACGCTTTGCGCGCCGCGCCGCACTATATCGGCGCGTATTACATTGCCGAGTCGATACAGCTTTACTGGTGCGGCAAAAAAAGCTGGGTGCCCAACTCGTGCATTATCCTGCTGATTCTGCCGCTCGTGTATGAGGGCATTGATTTAGTGCACGGCATCCGGTACGACTTTGGCCTGCCCGCCCTGCTTTTGAGTTTGTGCGTGGCGTTTTTTCGCCGGCTCGATTACCAGTATATCTCGCTGACCAAAAAAACGCTGATGCTGCTGATCTTTACGGTGGCCTTTCAGTTTTTGGATATCATGCCGCTGATGCGCAATCTGCCCGTGGGCCGCGGCGAGACCAGCATTGATATCAAGCTGATCGCCGATGTGCTGGAGGCCGATTCGCTTCTGAACGCCATCGGCGCGGTGGGCATTCTGGTGGTGGCACTGTTTGCGGCCTTTATTCTGTTTCAGCTGCGCGATGAAAACAATATTCTGCGCCTGGCGGAGGAAAAGGAAAGAACACAGGCCGTGCAGAACCGCGCTACCCTGCTGGAAATGAAAAACCGCACCTATCAGGAAATGAAATATCTAGTGCACGATTTAAAATCGCCCCTGACCAGCACGCAGACCCTGGTGGGCATTTTGAAAATGCAGTGCGAGGCCGACGGGCGCAGCCGTGAGCTGGAATATCTGAGCCGCATTGAGAACCAGATGGACCGCATGAGCGGCATGATCTCAGAAATTTTATACGAAAACAAATGCAGCCCCAGCGACACCAAGCGCCTTTTGGATATGGCTCTGGCGCAGATCTCGGTAGAGGATTACGCGGGCAGCGTGCACATAGACAACGAGGTGCCCGAGCGGAAGGTGAGCGTAAACAGCATTTTGTTTGCGCGCGTGCTGGTAAATCTGATCCATAATGCCGCACAGGCCGCCGAGCCGGGCCGCACGCTGGAGATCTGGCTGCGCGTGCGCGCGCGGCTGGTGGAAGATGTGCCATTTATCACCTTTTCGGTTTCAGACAACGGCTGCGGCATGACCGAGCAGCAGCAGGCTGCCATGTGGGAGCAGGGCGTTTCGGGCCGGGGCTCCAGCGGCATGGGCCTTGCCTTTGTAAAACAGACCGTGGAAGCCATGGACGGCTCGGTGGTATCGGAAAGCCGCCCGGGCAGGGGCACGCGGTTCATCATATTCTTACCGGAGGTGTTAGACCATGGAACACAAGATTACCATACTTTCCATTGACGATGACGAAAACATCCGCTTTGCACTGGGCGAGCTGTTTCGCTTTCAGGGCTGGGAGGCCTGCTGCGCCCCCAATGCGGAAAAAGGGCTGGAGCAGTTTCGCCTGCACAGGCCCGACATTGTGCTGATCGACTACCATATGCCGGGCATCAACGGTGTGGAGGGCGTGCGCATGCTGCGTGCACTTTCGCACACGGTGCCCATTATCGTGTTTACGATCGACGAGAGCCAGGCCGTGGCCGACCAGTTTTTGCAGGCGGGCGCCAGCGATTTTGCCCTAAAGCCCATCAAGGCGCCGGACATCATCAGCCGCATAAAGCTGCACCTGCGCCTGCTGGAGCGTGAGCACCCCGCCCAGCAGCCCCTGACCAAGGGCCTGAGCGAAGCGACCATGCAGCTGGTGCTGGATTCGCTCAAAGAGGGCGATGATTATATGACCGTGAACGAGGTTGCCAAAAGCAGCGGCCTTGCCTATCAGACGGTCTACCGCTATCTGCAGTATCTGATCCAGAATAAAAAGGTGGAAATGGTGAGCATTTACGGCAAGGTGGGCCGCCCGCGCCAGCTGTTCCGCCGGGCGGAAAGCATATAAAAAGCGATTCTTTGCCTACCGCCTGTTTTTGGCAAATGTGCCAAGAGTTTATGTTTCTATTTGTGCACACGCACAACAATACTGCTTTAAAATATAAAGTTCCAGCCTGTGAAACCGGGTCGAAACTTTATATTTTTTTAGTTTTTCCCGAGAGAAATATGAGAATAAATAGACTTATCCGGCAAAGTTTCATATAATTTACACAGTTTCTACACAAACTTTGGCAAGCCTTTGGGAGTTCCGCTTTTCTCCCGAATGCTTGCATCTTTGCACTTATGCGCCTTTTCAATGAAGCGATTTGGTGAATAAGAGAAAGAGACCCCAGACGAAAAAGGAGGAAACACAATGAAGAAAATGCAAGTCACCAAGCGTGTGGCCGCAGCTACTCTGGCAGCGGCCATGATGGCAGGCTGTGCACAAAGCGCTGCTTCTCAGCCCGCCGCCTCTTCCGCCCCTGCATCTTCCGCCCCCGCCGAATCTGGCGATGCAGCTGATGCCGGCTACACCTCTCTGGACGATTTTGTTCTGTGGAATGACGATGGCACCCTGACCAAGACCGGCCGCGACGATGCCGGTGAGAACGGCGTGGTATCCTCGGGCAAATACGAGGCTTCCAAGATTGGCCGCATGATCATTGAGCAGGGCGGCAACGCTGTGGATGCTGCCGTAGCCGTTGGCTTTACCCTTGGCCTGGTCGAGCCCAACGCCACGGGCCTGGGCGGCGGCGGTTTTATGACCCTGCGCTCTGCCGAGACCGGCGATATTGAATTTATCAACTTCCGTGAGTGTGCCCCCGCTGCCGCCACCCCCGATATGTGGCAGGTAGACTCGGAGGGCAATGTGATCGGCAGCCAGAACTGGAACGGCGGCAAGTCTGTGGGCGTTCCCGGTTATGTGGCCGGTATGGTATACGCTCTGGAGAACTACGGCACCATGTCGCTCGAGCAGATCGTGGCCCCCATCATTGAGCTGGCCGAAAAGGGCTTTACCGTGACACCCACCCTTTCGGGCGATATGAACAACAGCTACGATACCCTGATGCTCTACTCTGAGAGCGGCAAGCTCTTTTTGAAGGATATCGACGGCATGCTGATGCCCTACGACGTCGGCGACACCTTTAAGAACCCCGATTACGCCAAGACCCTGAAGCTGATTGCTGAAAAGGGCGCTGATGTATTCTACAAGGGCGAGATCGCCGAGGCCATGGTTGCTGCCGACCAGAAGTACGGCGGCCTGATGACCATGGAGGATCTGGCCAACTATCAGGTAGAAGTGATGGAGCCTGTGCACGGCACCTACCGCGGCTACGACATCTACTCTTCTCCCTCTCCCTCTTCGGGCGGCACCATCGTGCTGGAAATTCTGAACATTCTGGAAAACTTTGATGTTCCCAGCATGGACCAGGATTCTGCCGAGGCACAGCACCTGATGGGTTCTGCCTTTGCCATGGCTTACGCCGACCGCGGCGAGTACATGGGCGACACCAAGTTTGTGGATGTGCCTGTAAACGGCCTGGTCGACAAGGATTACGCCAAGAAGCTGGCCGACAAGATCGATATGGACACCGCTATGACCAATGTGATGCCCGACGACCCCTGGATGTTTGAGCACCAGGATACCACCCACTATTCTGTGGCCGATAAAGACGGCAACATGGTTTCTGTTACCTGCACCGTAAACGGCTACTTCGGCTCTGCTGTGGCAGTGGACGGCTACGGCTTTATTCTGAACAACGAGATGGCCGACTTTGATGTGGGCGCCGATCATCCCAACTCGATTGCCGGCGGCAAGACCCCGCTTTCCAGCATGAGCCCCACGCTGATCATGAAGGACGGCGAGCCTGTGGCTGCTCTGGGCTCTCCCGGCGGCACGACCATCATTGCTACCGTGGCACAGATCTGCTCTAACCTGATCGACCATGGCATGACCATGCAGGAGGCCATCGATGCACCCCGTATCAAGGGCTTCCGCAACACCACTCTGGACTATGAGGGCCGCTTCTCTGACGAGACCATCTCTGAGATGGAAGCTAAGGGCTGGACCATGAACGCCAGCGATGACTTCAACCGCAGCTTCGGCTCGGTGAACGCTGTGCGCTACGCAGCCGACGGCACGCTGGACGGCGGTGCTGACCCCCGCCGCGACGGCAAGGCTTTGGCCTACTAATGCGGAACTGACACTTTAAAAGCGGTATGAAGCTGCGGGCGCAGCGCTTGGTTGGCGCTGCGCCCGCTTTTTATCTTTATTGGATCCGGAGCTTCTACCTAAGGGAGGATAGGCATGAAAGCAAAGCGACTGGCCGTGCTTGCCGCTGTGTGCAGCCTGGCGCTCAGCCTGTTTTTGACCCCCGAAGCCAGCATTACGCGCGGGCAGCTGCGCCGGTATGCCCCGGAGCTGTGCGGCACCGGTAAAACCGTGCGCGAGGAATACGAGCTGCTGCCCAGCACCGAGCTGCAGCAGACGGTAACGGTTTTGCACGGTGCAAAACCGGGAAAAACCGTTTATATCGTGGCCGGGCTGCACGGTGATGAGCAGGCCTCCTGGGAGGCCGGGAGCCTTTTAAAGGAAATGCACATCTCTGCCGGAACGGTATGGATATTAAGCCCCGCAAACGCTTACGGCGCTTTGCACGGCCAGCGCACCACGCGCTCGGGGCGCGATGCCAACCGCTGGTTTGGCAGTGAAACAAGCTGGGATGCCGCCGTTTTGGATAACGCCATTGCCCAAGAGCTTGCCGAAAAGCAGCCCGACCTTATTTTAGACCTGCACGAGGCCCACGAAAACGCTTTGGACGGCAGCGGGCGTTATGATTCGCTGGGCAATTCCATCATCTGCTATTCGCTGGAAAATACCGGGGATATGGTGCTGGAATTTTTGCAAAAAACACAGCTTGACCCGCGCTTTACGGCCCCCTTTACGCTGTTTACCTCGCCGCCTGCCGGAAGCCTGAACGAGTATTCCGGCCGGGTGCTGGGGTTGGATGCCATTACCGTGGAGACTTGGCGCAGCGAAGCGCTTTCAGCCCGCATACAAACGCAACTTGCCGCTGTGAGCTGCCTTTTGCAGCAAAACGGAATGTTTTAACAAAATGTGTTAAATTTGTGAAAGCGCTTTTGAAAAGCCTGTATTTTTCTCTTTTTTCTTTTCATTCTTTATTTTTTGCTTTATTAAGGTAAAGAATTTCTGCCGTTTTCGCTTTTTTTCGTGCAGATAAATATGAGAAAAAATAGACAGTTTTGCCCGCCCTCCCTTATAATCGGCTCATCAAACTGCGGCGGTAGGCTTTGCCGCGGCGGTTGGAACGCACGAAGATCTTTTTCAAAGGAGGACAACATGAAAAAACAGATCACCCATGCTTCTTTTGCTAAGTCTGCTGTTGCTGTTGGGTTGGCAGTTTCTCTGGCCGCATGCGGAGCAGCCCCTGCCAGCAGTGCGGTATCCAGCCAGGCGGCTTCTTCGCAGCCTGCTGCTGAGGCAGACGATGGCACCGGCCCCGTAGAGCCGGTGTGGTATTCGGTGGATGCCGATGGCAATACCAAGCGTGATGACCGCACAGCCGTTGGCACCAACGGCGTAGTGACCTCGGCCAATGTGTACGCCACCCAGGCCGGCATTGAGGTGCTGGAGCAGGGCGGCAACGCAGTGGATGCCGCCATTGCTGTTTCGTATGCTCTGGGCGTAGTGGAGCCGCAGGCTTCCGGCCTGGGCGGCGGCGGCTTTATGCTGGTGCACAGCGCCGACGGCACCACCCAGTTTATCGACTACCGCGAGGTAGCCCCTGCCGCCCAGGATGCCTATACCTGGATGGAGGACGACAAAGAGACTCTGAAGACCGATCCATACGGCAACCCTGCCAACCAGCGCGGCGGCCTGGCCGTGGGCGTTCCCGGTGAAGTGGCCGGTATGGAATATGCCCGCGAGAACTTTGGCTCCGGCGCAGTGACCCGCCAGCAGATCATGCAGCCTGCCATTGACCTGGCTACCCGCGGTTACTACTGCACTACCTATCAGTCCGGCCAGATCAATGA
>CAVGKH010000049.1:8793-13150 GCA_963629755.1 Gemmiger sp. | reverse complement strand
TGACCGCACTGTGCGATGTGATCAGCAACACCCTGCAGCTGCCTATCGACCACTATATCACGATCAATATGGCAGCCATGAAAGAAGTTGTTGATCTGTTCGGCGGCGTGGAAGTGTATGTGCCGCAGGATATTTCTTACGGCGGCAGTGAGCTGAAGCAGGGCTACCAGACCCTGGACGGCAACGCGGCAGAATTCTTTGTGCGCAACCGCCACGGCGCAGGCTTTGAGCGTGCCGACCTTGACCGTTTGAACATGCAGCGCTATTTCTACTCGGGCCTGCTGGGCAAGATCCGCACCATGACTCTGAAAGATGCCGTAAAGCTGACCCCGGCCTTTATGAACTATGTGACCACCGACCTGGATACCGTGACCATTGCCAAGCTGGCCGTGAGCCTGCTTAAAACCGACAGTGCCAACATCATGCTGTGCCAGATGCCGGTGTACAACTGCGGTGAACGCTATAACGACAACAGCGTTGTGGTGGGTGCAGCTGCAGAAACAGCTACCCTGCTGAACCAGTATTTCCGCGAATATACAGGCGAGGTGCCAGCAGAAAGCCTCAACTTTGCCAGCTGGGCAACCGCTGGCTCACCCAGCGACCCCAATGTGCAGTATATGGGCCAGCTGGATACCGAGCGTGAAAACGGCCAGCAGAATGAAAATCTGGATGGAAGCTACACTGTTACCGCCGATAATACGGCGGTGCAGTAAAACGAATCTTATACTCAAGGAGGAACCATGGAAAGCAGAGAACTCGCAATTCAGGCGGCGATCGCCCTGGATAAAAAGAAGGCTGCCAATATCAAAGTAATCAAGGTGCGCGATCTGACCGTGCTCACCGATTATTTTGTGATCGCCAACGGCACCAGCACCACCCATGTGGCCGCACTGGCCGATGAGGTGGAGTTTCAGCTGGGCAAAGACTGCGGCGAAAAGCCGAATCACATTGAGGGCAGCGACTCGAAGCGCTGGATCCTTTTGGATTACGGCAATGTGATCGTGAATGTGTTTACCCCCGATACCCGCGATTTCTACGGCCTCGAGCATCAGTGGGCCGACGGTGAAGAAGTCGATATTTCTGCCGACCTGGAAGTTGCCAGCGAGGCTGCCAAGGCACAAATGCAGTAAAAAATAGCCCTTGTAATATATACAAATTGGGAGTTGATTATTTTGAAGTATGATTTCAAGGCCGTTGAGGCCAAATGGCAAAAGATCTGGGAAGATGAAAAAACCTTCTCGGTACAGATCGACCATTCCAAGCCTAAGTTTTACGGCCTGGTAGAGTTTCCGTATCCCTCGGGCCAGGGGCTGCATGTAGGCCATCCCCGCAGCTATACGGCCATGGATGTGATCTGCCGCAAAAAGCGCCTGCAGGGCTATAATGCCATGTATCCCATGGGCTGGGATGCCTTTGGCCTGCCCACCGAAAACTTTGCCATGAAGAACCACATTCACCCGGCCATCGTGACCAAAAACAATGTGGCACATTTTAAGAGCCAGCTGAAAGCCCTGGGCTTTGCCATCGACTGGGATCGCGAGATCAACACCACAGACCCCAGCTATTATAAGTGGACCCAGTGGATCTTTCTGCAGATGTATAAGCATGGCCTTGCTTATAAAAAAGAGATGAATGTAAACTGGTGCACCGGCTGCAAGTGCGTGCTGGCCAACGAGGAAGTGGTAAACGGCACCTGTGAGCGCTGCCACAGCCCTGTTGTGCACCGCGTAAAGAGCCAGTGGATGCTCAAGATCACCGCCTACGCCGATAAGCTCATCGACGATCTGGACAAGGTGAATTACCTGGAGCGTATTGCCACCCAGCAGAAAAACTGGATCGGCCGCAGCCATGGCGCAGAAGTAGACTTCGGCACCACGGCAGGCGATAAGCTCACGGTGTATACCACCCGCTGCGATACGCTGTTCGGCGCTACCTACATGGTGGTTTCGCCCGAGCATGCCATTGTGAAAAAGTGGATGGAATCCGGCATGATCACCAACGGCGATGCCGTAAAGGCATACCAGGAGGAGGCCGCCCGCAAGTCTGACTTTGAGCGCACCGAGCTGAACAAAGAGAAAACCGGCGTTAAGCTGGAGGGCGTGATGGGCGTAAACCCTGTAAATGAGCAGGAGATCCCCATTTTCATTTCGGACTATGTATTGGCTACCTACGGCACCGGCGCGATCATGGCCGTGCCTGCCCATGATACCCGCGACTGGGAGTTCGCCAAAAAGTTCGGCCTGCCCATCATTGAGGTGGTCAAGGGCAAAACCGAGAGCGACCTGGATAAAGAGGCCTTCACCGATGTTGCCACTGGCACGCTGGTAAATTCCGGCTTTTTGAATGGCCTTTCGGTCGTGGATGCCAAGGCCAAAATGGTGAACTGGCTCGAAGAAAACGGCAAGGGCCGCGATAAGGTGAACTACAAGCTGCGTGACTGGGTGTTCAGCCGTCAGCGTTACTGGGGCGAGCCTATCCCCATGATCTACTGCGAAAAGTGTGGCTGGCAGCCTGTAAGCGAAGA
This sequence comes from Gemmiger sp., assembly GCA_963629755.1. Classification (GTDB taxonomy): domain Bacteria; phylum Bacillota; class Clostridia; order Oscillospirales; family Ruminococcaceae; genus SFIE01. The sequence continues at coordinate 10,626 of CAVGKH010000049.1, read as the reverse complement.
CCAGCTGCCCCTGCAGCTGCCCGATATCACCGACTATGAGCCGGGCCCGGACGGCGAAAGCCCGCTGGCCCGCCATACCGAGTGGGTGAACACCACTTGCCCCTGTTGCGGCGGCCCCGCCAAGCGCGAAACCGACACTATGCCCCAGTGGGCCGGTTCTTCGTGGTATTTCCTGCGTTACATGGACCCCCACAACGATAAGGCTCTGGCCAGCAAGGAAGCTTTGGAATACTGGGCACCTGTTGACTGGTATAACGGCGGCATGGAGCACACCACTCTGCACCTGCTCTATAGCCGCTTCTGGCACAAGTTCCTGTACGATATCGGCGTTGTGCCCTGCCCGGAACCCTATGCCAAGCGCACCAGCCACGGCATGATCTTGGGCGAAAACAATGAAAAGATGTCGAAGAGCCGCGGCAATGTGGTGAACCCCGATGAGATCGTAGATACCTACGGTGCCGATACCATGCGCCTGTACGAAATGTTCATGGGCGATTTCCAGCAGGCTGCCCCTTGGAAGACCAGCTCGATCGCAGGCTGCAAGCGCTTCTTAGAGCGTGTATGGGGACTTTCGGAGAATATCATCGACGGCGAGGGATACCGCCCCGAGCTGGAGACCCTGTTCCATCAGACTATCAAGAAGGTGGGCGAGGATATTGAAAACCTCAAGCAGAACACGGCCATTGCCCAGCTGATGACACTGGTAAATGCACTGGGCGCTGCCGGCGGCGTGACCCGCGATGAATATTCCACGCTGCTGCTCTTGCTGAACCCCTTTGCCCCTCATATGACTGAGGAACTGTGGCAGCAGCTTGGCCACGATACCCAGATCGCTTACTCCAAGTGGCCTGAGTATGATGAGGCCAAGTGCGTAGAAGCTACCATTGACCTGGCCGTGCTGGTAAACGGCAAGGTGCGCGCTCACCTGAGTGTGCCTGCCGATATCGAGGCAGCCGATGCCATTGCCCAGGCCAAAGCCAACGCTTCGGTGGCAGCTGAGATCAGCGGCAAGACCATCGTGAAAGAGATTTATGTAAAGGGCAAGTTGGTGAATCTGGCGGTAAAAGGCTGATCAAAAGAATTTTCGAATTCTTTTGAATAAAATCAGAAAAGCTGTTGACAAGGCTTGTTTCGTGTAGTATAATTCTAATGTTAATAAGACACTTGTTAACAGACTCCTGCCTCAAGGGAGGGATAAAAAGCAATGGCTGAGATTCATGTCAAGGAGGGCGAGTCCCTCGAAAGCGCTCTGCGCCGTTTTAAGCGCAGCACCGCTCGCAGCGGCGTTCTTGCTGAAGTGCGTAAGCGTGAGGCTTATGAAAAGCCCTCCGTGAAGCGCAAGAAGAAGTCTGAAGCTGCCCGCAAGCGCAAATTCAAGTAATTGGTTTTGCTGAGCGGAACCGTGTGATGACGGAATTCGTGCGTAAGCACAGCAAAGCGGGCCCCGAAAGGGGTCCGCTTTTATTATTCACAAAACCTTTATCGGCAACAGAAAAGGGGGGCAAAGGCGCATGCTGCTTACACCGGAGGTTCTTTATAAAAGCGTTTCGCATATCACGCCGGAGATCCTGGCCCAAAGCGGTATCACGGCCCTAGTGCTGGATGTAGACAATACGCTTACCGGCGATGAGAGCCAGGTGCTTGAGCCTGAGGTCACGCAGTGGCTGAATGCTATGCGCACGGCAAATGTGCGCCTGATGATCGTTTCTAACAATAAGCCCGGGCGTGTGCAGCCCTTTGCCGACCGCGTGGGGCTTGCGTGGGTGCCCAAGGCCCGCAAGCCGCTTACCACCGGGCTGCAGATCGCGCAAAAGCGCCTGGGGGTGCCGAAAC
>CAVGKH010000049.1:0-8783 GCA_963629755.1 Gemmiger sp. | reverse complement strand
ATGGCCATGGTAGGCGATCAGATCTTTACCGACCGTCTGGCCGCGGCGCTGTTCGGCATTCGCTGCCTGATGGTGTTGCCGCGCACAAAAGATGTAAACCGCGCCATTATCATCAAGCGCTTTTTTGAAAAGCCGTTTATGGCAAACTATTACCGCAAGGGGGGCAGAGTGCTGTGAGCATTCGTTTCGGCACGGCCGGTATCAGTGAAAGCTTTGATGCCATGGGCTATAAAAACAGCCTGGATATCCCGGCTTATATCGAAAGCTTTGGCCTGCATGCGTTTGAATACCAATGCGGGCGCGGTGTGCGCCTGGGGCTGGATAAAGCTGCCGAGATGGCGCGCCGGGCCGAAAAGCCGGATATTCTTTTCAGCATTCATGCCCCGTATTTTATCAGCATGAGCAGCATGACAGAGGAAACACGCTTAAAAAGCGTGGATTATATTCTGCAAAGCTGCCGGATGGTTCGTGCGCTGGGAGGCAGGCGCGTGATCTTTCATTCGGGCAGCTGCGGCAAGCAAAGCCGTGAGCAGGCGCTGGAAAAAGCGCTGGATACCATGCAGCGCATTGTAAAAGCGGTAGACAACGAAGGCTTTGGCAATCTGACCCTGTGCCCCGAAACCATGGGAAAGATCGGCCAGCTGGGCACGCTGGATGAAGTATTGGCACTGTGCGGTGTGGATAAGCGCATTACGCCCTGCATCGATTTTGGGCATTTGAACGCCCGCACGCTGGGCGGCATAAAAACCAAGCAGGACTATGCCGATATTCTTGACCGTATGCAGCAGGTGCTGGGCGATGAACGTGCTAAGAATTTTCATGTGCATTTTTCGCGCATCGAGTGGAGCAAGGGCGGCGAAAAGCGCCATTGGACCTTTGCCGATACGCAGTTCGGCCCCGAATATCAGCCCCTTATGCAGCTTTTTAAAGAGCGGCAGCTTTCACCGGTGGTGATCTGCGAGAGCGCCGGCACTCAGGCGGAGGATGCGCTTACCATGCAAAAATACTACCAAAGCCTATAAAAAACCTGGGCAAATTTGCAAAAAGCTTTGTTTTTCAAAGGGAACTACTTGCAAAACAAGCTATTTTCGGGTAAAATATTTTCAGAAATGTGTGTGCAACACGAATTTAAGATTTGTTATTGGAGGAATATCCTGTATGGCAACTATTACTGCAGGCGATTTTCGCAACGGCATTATTTTTGAGGATCCTAAAAACCAGAACCCTTGCATCGTGGTGGAATTCCAGCATGTGAAGCCCGGCAAAGGCGCTGCGTTTGTTCGTACCAAGTACCGCAACCTGATCACCGGCACCGTGCTGGAGACCAGCTTCAACCCCACCGCCAAGTTTGAGCAGGCTATGGTTGACCGCCGCGATATGAGCTACAGCTATGAGGACGGCGACCTGTACTACTTTATGGATAACGAGACCTACGATCAGGTTCCTGTAAACAAAAATGATGTTGGCGACAACTTCAAGTTCTGCAAAGAGGGCGATATGTGCAAGATCCTGTCTTACAAGGGCAAGATCTTCGGCGTTGAGATCCCCACTTTCGTTGAGCTGGAGGTCACCGAGACTGAACCCGGCTTTAAGGGCAACACCGCTACCAACACCCTGAAGCCCGCTAAGCTGGAGACCGGCGCTGAGATTCGTGTTCCCATGTTCATCAACGAGGGCGAAAAGATCCGCATCGATACCCGCACCGGCGAGTATATGGAGCGCGTTTAATCTGTTTTTGCCGGGCAGCGGCAGCCTGCTGACTTGCTGCCCGGTGTTTTTTATACACTAAAGGAGGGCTACTGCCATGGATCTGAATGCAAAAGCTGCTTATATCAAGGGCCTGATGGATGGCATGAATTTTGATGTGAATACCAACGAGGGCAAGCTGATCGCCGCTATGCAGGGCCTGCTGGAAGATTTGGCCGAGCAGGTGACCGAGCACGACAACGAGCTTTCGCAGGTATACGATGAACTGGATGCCATTGATGAAGACATGGATGATCTGGAGTCCATTGTGTATGATGTTGACGACGATGAGGACGAAGACGAAGAAGATGACGGCGAGGATGCAGAATATGAGCTGACCTGCCCCAACTGCGGCACCGTTCTGACCGTTGACGAAGAGACCCTGATGAACGATGAGCTTTACTGCCCCAACTGCAGCGCCCCTTTCAATGTAGAGGTGGATGCTGAAGGCGAAGAGCAGGAATAAGCCGCGCAAAAGCATTATAAAAAGCAATGCCCCGGGCACAGTGCCGCTTTGGCCGTGCCCGGGGTGTTTTTATCGGCTGTATTTTGCTTTGGTGGCCGAGCCGCCGCGCAGGTGGCGCTCGGCTTTGTTCTTTTCCAGCACCTTCTGCACAGCAAAATACAGCCCTGGGCTTTGCAGGCGCAGCCGTGTGCGCAGGTCTTTATGCACGGTGCTTTTGCTTACTCCAAAAACCTGTGCGGCCCTGCGCACGGTAGCCCCAGTGCTTACGATATATTCAGCGGTTTTTACAGCGCGTTCTTCCGGATTGCCTTTCATACCCACTCCCTCCCATAAGAAGCTGTTTTTCGGTGCTTTAATCAGCATGCAAATAATGCGCGGTGTTTATAAAAAACAGCCTCAGAGACCCACCAAGGCGTAAGGCGGCAGGCCTTTACCAAAACCTTATGCAAAAGCTGCATTTTTCATGAAAAAAGCCGTGCCGATTTACAAATTGGGCAAAATGGAATATGATAATAAAAATGGCGGAAGTAAAAGGGGGAAGCTGTAATGCAGCCAATGCAAAAAGAGTATGACCGCACACTGCTGATTCTGGGCGCGGGCGGCTTTGGCCAGGTGGTGCTGGAGCTGGCCGAAGAGCTGGGAATTTATAATAAGATCGCCTTTTTAGACGATGCGGCACAAGGGGAGAAAATCGCGGGCAGGCTGGCCGACTGCGAAAAACTGGCGGGCAGCTATACCCACGCCATTGTGGCAATCGGAAATAATGCCATGCGCCTGCAGTGGCTTAAAAAGCTGGTAGCCTGCGGCTATAAGCTGCCGGTTCTGCGCCACCCCACGGCCTGGGTGAGCTGCACGGCACAGGTGGAAAAAGGCAGCGTGATCTTGCCCTACAGCGTGGTGGGCGCCCATGCCAAGATCGGCCGCGGCGTGATCTTGAACATCGGCTCGGCAGTGGATCACGACTGCACGGTGAGCGAAGGCTGCCATGTGTGCCTGCACGCCGTGGTAAAAGACCAAAGCACCCTGCCGCCTTGCACCAAGCTGGAGGCCGGGCAGGTGTTTGGCAGAAATCAATAACCCCCAAAGGCATCGCTTTTTATAAAGGCGGTGCCTTTTTGCGCCGGGCAGCGGCTGGGGCAGACACCGGTGCAAAGGGCTTGAAAATATAGCCAAAACAGTGTAAAATAGATTAAATGTTTAATGGGGAATTTTGCGCATTTTTTAGGCCGCAATCAAGCCCATTTGCATACGGAAAATAAAAATATAAGGAATAAGGAGAAAGTTTCGCTTATGATCCTGAGCATGACCGGCTACGGCCGCGCAGAGCAGGTGCTGAACGGCAGAAGCATCCTAGTAGAGCTGCGCAGTGTAAATTCCCGCTATTTTGAGTATTCTTCCCGTGTGCCCCGCAGCTGCAGCTTTTTAGAGGATAAGCTGAAAAAGCTGATGAGCAAATCGATCAGCCGCGGCAAGGTAGAGTTGAGCCTGCAGATCCAAACCATCGATGCCGCAGATACCGTGGTAGAAGTGGACTATCCGCTGGCCAAAAGCTACCGCACGGCACTGCAGGGGCTGAGCGATGTACTGCGCGTGCAGAACGATATTACGGCTGATAAGCTGGCTCGCCTGCCCGATGTGCTGGTGCTGCGCCGCGCCAGTGCCAACGAAGACCAGCTTTGGGCCGATGTAAGCGCTGTGGCACAGCAGGCTTTGCAGCAGTTTTTGGCTATGCGCGCCACAGAGGGCGAAAAACTGCAGCAGGATGTGCTTTCGCGCCTGTGCACCATTGAAGAGATGGTGGGCAAGGTAGAAAAGGCCAGCGAGGGCCGTGTGGAAGCCTATACCCAGCGCCTGTATGAAAAGCTGAAGACCCTTTTGGAAGACCGCAATATCGATGACAGCCGCATTATCACCGAGGCCGCTATTTTTGCCGATAAAACGGCCATTGACGAGGAAACTGTGCGCATTCACAGCCACATTCAGCAGTACCGCGAGATCCTGGCGCTCAGCGAGCCCGTGGGCCGTAAGCTGGACTTTTTGACCCAGGAACTGAACCGCGAGACCAATACCATCGGCTCAAAGTGTCAGCAGCTGGATATCACCCGCCTGGTGGTGGAAATGAAGTCGGAGATCGAAAAGATCCGTGAGCAGATCCAGAACATAGAGTAAAACGGAGTAAAGGAAAAACGTCCATGAAACTGATCAATATTGGTTTTGGCAACATGGTCAATGCCAGCCGCCTGATCTCGATCGTAAGCCCGGATTCAGCGCCTATCAAGCGCCTTGTGCAGGAATCGCGCGATAAGGGCGCGCTGATCGATGCCACCTATGGCCGCAAAACCCGTGCCGTGCTGCTGATGGATTCGGATCATGTGATCCTTTCGGCGCTGCAGCCCGAAACACTGGCAGGCCGTGTAGAGGGCGATACCTCGGCAGCAGAGGAGGAACTGGAAGATGAAGAATGATAAATATCTGATCGTGATATCCGGCCCAGCAGGCACCGGCAAGGATACCGTGGTGAACCGCCTGCGTGAAAAGCACCCTGAGATTGGCATTTCCATCTCGGCCACCACGCGCGCTCCCCGCGGAGCAGAAAAAGAGGGCGTGGATTACTTTTACCTTACCACCCAGCAGTTTGAGCAGTGGATCGAACAGGATAAGCTGGTAGAGTATACGAACTACTGCGGCAATTACTATGGTACACCGCGCGCCCAGATCGAAGAGCGCATCGGCCAGGGCATCTATGTGGCGCTAGTGATCGAGGTGGAGGGCGCGGCCAACATCAAGCGCCAGTATCCCGGCTCGACCACCATCTTTATCTGCCCGCCCAGCATGGAAGAGCTGGAAAGCCGCCTGCGCGGCCGCGGAACCGATACGCCGGAATCCATTCAAAAGCGCCTTGCCCGCGCCAAAGAAGAGCTCAAGCTGGCGCCCACCTACGATAAGCAGGTGGTCAACGATGATATCGACCGCTGTGCCGACGAAATCTACACGCTGATCACAGCCGAGAACTAAGCACATAGAATAGAGCAAAGAAAAGGAGGATGGCGCGATGCCGCATTTTGCCAAGGTTGCTGTGGATAACGCCACGATCCATTTCGATAAGCTGTATACCTACCTTGTGTCCGAAGAACTGGTCAGCCGCGTGCATCCCGGCAGCCTGGTGCTGGTGCCCTTTGGCCGGGGCAACCACCCGCGCATGGCCGTGGTGCTGGAATGCGGCGAACAAGAAGAAACGCTGCCCCGCACGAAGGCTCTTTTGGATGCCGCCCCCGATGAGGCAAGGCTCACGCCGGATCTTTTGGGGCTTGTGTATCTTTTAAAAGAGCGCACCTTCTGCACCTACTACGAGGCCGTAAAGGCTATTATTCCCTACGGCGCGCAGTATCGCATGGCCCAGCAGGAGGACGGCACGCCCCGCCTGCAAAGCCAGATGGAGCGCGCCACCGAAAACTGGTACAGCCTTTCCGGCACCCAGCCCGTGGGCCAGCGCCTGGGGCCAAAGCAAAAGCTGGCCCTGCAGCTTTTGGAAAAGCACGCCATGAGCGAGATCATGCTGGAAGAGGCGGGCATCAACCGCCCGGTGCTGAAAGCGCTTTTGGAAAAAGAACTGATCTGCTGGGAAAAACGATGGAAATCGATCGACCTTTACAGCGATATCCCGCTGCAGCCCGAGCAGATCACCCTTACTGAAGAGCAGCAAAACGCCTACAACGAGCTGCTGCCGCTCATTGAGCAGGGCAAACCGGCGGCTGCGCTGCTGCGCGGTGTAACGGGCAGCGGCAAAACGCTGGTGTTTTTAAAACTGATCGAAAAGGTGCTGGCCCTCAGCAAAACTGTGCTGGTGCTGGTGCCGGAGATCAGCCTGACCCCGCAGATGATCCTGCGCTTGAAAAAGAACTTCGGCAGCCGTGTGGCGGTGCAGCATTCCGCCTTAAACCATACCGAGCGCCTTTTGCAGTGGAAAATGATTCAGCAGGGGTGCGTAGATATTGTAGTGGGCACCCGCAGCGCCGTATTTACACCGCTGAAAAACCTGGGCCTTATTATTATGGACGAAGAGCAGGAGCACACCTACCGCAGTGAATCGGCCCCGCGCTATGATGCGCACGAGATCGCGCGGCGGCGTGCGGCGGATAACGGCGCGCTGGTGCTGTTTGCCTCGGCCACACCCAGCGTTGAAAGTTACTATGCCGCCAAAAGTAGGCGCTACCGGCTGGTGCAGATGCACACGCGATATGGCGGCAATCCGCTGCCCGCGGTAAAGCTGGTAGATATGCGTGCCGAGCTGCTGCGCGGCAACCCGGGCGAGATCAGCGTAGAGCTGGCGCAGGAGCTGCAAAAGAACCTGGCCCGGGGTGAGCAGTCAATCTTGCTGCTGAACCGCCGCGGCTACCGCACGGTGTGTGCCTGCCAGGACTGCGGCTATGTGTTAAAATGCCAAAGCTGCAGTGTGCCGATGGTGTATCATAAAGCGCAGGGGCACTTGATGTGCCACTACTGCGGCAAAACCATGGCACCCATCAGCCAATGCCCCCAGTGCGGCGGCACTCTGCGCTACACCGGCTTCGGCACGCAGAAAGCGGAGGAAGAAATCGAAAAGCTTTTGCCGCAGGCCCGCGTGCTGCGCATGGATCAGGATTCCACGATGGCTAAAAACGCCCACGAAAAAATGCTGGCTGCGTTTGCGGCAGGGGAATACGATATCCTGCTGGGCACACAGATGGTGGCCAAGGGGCTGGATTTTGCCAAGGTCTCCTTGGTAGGCGTTTTGGGCATCGACAATCTTTTGTTTGGGCAGGGCTTTCGCGCCTATGAAAATGTGTTCAGCCTGCTTACCCAGGTGGTGGGGCGCGGCGGCCGCGCCGAGCTGCCGGGCCGTGCACTGATACAAACCACAAACCCGGAGCATCCGGTGCTGCAAATGGCCGCCACGCAGGACTATGAAGCGTTTTACGAGCAGGAGATCGTGTTCCGTAAGGCGTGCCTGTATCCGCCGTTCTGCTCGGTGTGTATGGTGGGCTTTATCGGTACGAATGAGGCTTCGGTGGTGCAGGCGGCGCACGGCTTTTCGCAAATCCTGGCGCAGAAAGCCGGGCAGCTGCCGCAAATGCCGCTGCGCGTGCTGGGCCCGGCACCCTACAGTGTGGTGATGGTAAACGATAAATTTCGCTATAAGCTTACGATAAAATGCCGAAATGATAAAGCATTCCGCACGCTGCTCAGCGCCGTGATCACAGAGTATGGCGGGCAGGGCCTGGCGGCAAAGGCAAGAGTGGCAGTGGATATGAACTCTGACGGAGACCGATAATACTATTTTAATAGAAGCAGGGCCCCTGATAAGGCCCTAAGGAGGAAAAAACATGGCAATTCGCACGATCGTACAGGATGGAGATCCTATCTTGAAAAAAGTATGCCGCCCGGTGACCAGCTTTGACGAAAAGCTCGCCACCCTGCTGGACGATATGCAGGAGACCCTGCTCAAGGCCGACGGCCTGGGCCTGGCAGCACCGCAGGTAGGCTATATGCGCCGCCTGTTCATCTGCCTGGATGACCGCGACTGGACCGAGGACGAGATCCCCGAAAACCCCAAGTTCATCGAGTTTATCAATCCCGAGATTCTGGAAATGAGCGATGAAAAGGTGACCCTCTATGAGGGCTGCCTCTCTTTCCCCGGGCATAACGGCGCGATCCCCCGCAGCAAGCATGTAAAGGCCCGCGCGCAGGACCGCAATGGCAACTGGTTTGAGATCGAGGCCGATGATATGCTCGCACGCTGCATTCAGCATGAAAACAATCATCTGGACGGCATCACGATCATGGATCTGGCCGAATCTTTCTACGAAGACGACCACCCCGAAGATGAGGAGTAAACAGCATTGCGCATTTTATTTATGGGGACCCCCGATATTGCGGCTGAGAGCCTGCAGGCTCTTTTGGGGGCGGGGCATGACATCTGCGGCGTATTTACCCGCGAGGATAAGCCTGTTGGCCGCAAGCAGGTATTAACGGCCCCGCCCGTAAAGCAGCTGGCCATGGAGCATAACATTCCGGTATGGCAGCCCAAAACACTGCGCGATGGCGCTGCCGAGCAGACTGTGCGTGAGCTTGCTCCCGATATTGTGGTGGTGGTGGCCTACGGCCGCTTGATCCCGCCCGAGATCCTGTGCCTGCCTAAATATGGCTGCATCAATCTGCATGTTTCGCTACTGCCCAAATACCGCGGCTCGGCCCCTATCCAGTGGGCAGTACTGAACGGCGATGCCGAGACCGGTGTTACCATCATGCAGCTGAACGAGGGTATGGATACCGGCGATATTCTGATGGTGTCGCCTGTGAAGATCGGCTCGGAGGAGACCAGCGGCGAACTGTTTGACCGCGTGAGCGCACAGGGTGCCGCCACGCTTTTGGAATGTCTGCGGGCTATTGAAGCAGGCAAGGCAACGCCTACCCCGCAAAACGAGGCGGAGGTCACGCTGGCGCCGCCGCTGACCAAGGATATGGCAAAGTTCAGCTTTGACTGGACGGCGGAAAAGATCCACAACTGGGTGCGCGGCATGAACCCCTGGCC
>CAVGKH010000048.1:0-13555 GCA_963629755.1 Gemmiger sp. | reverse complement strand
GTTCCTGGCTATATTGTAGCAAAAATAACAAGGAATTACAAAGGGATTTACCCTTTAATCTAGCTAAAATTTATACCATTTTTTTGTGCAAATTGCTTATTTAAAATTGTAGCGTTCCGGTGTTAAATCCTGTATGATAGGTTTTAGGCTATTACTTGTTCACGGAAAGGACTTACACATATGGCACATTTTGAGAAAAAGCTTTCTAGCCGCACCGTGTTTACGGGGCGGGTATTTTCTGTCAGCGTAGATGAGGTCGCACTCGAAAACGGCAAAACCGGCCAGCGCGAGGTGCTGCATCACCACGGCGGGGCCTGCATTGCCGCCCTCACCCCCGAAAACGAGATCTACATGATCCGCCAATTCCGCTATGCCATGGGGCAGGAGCTTTGGGAGCTTCCCGCCGGCAAGCTGGAGCCAGGCGAAGACCCCGAAAAGGCTGCCCGCCGCGAGCTGAGCGAGGAATGCGGCCTGATTGCCGACACCATGCGCGATATCGGCCCTGTATACCCCAGCGTAGGGTACGACAGCGAGATCATCTACTGCTACCTGGCCAAGGGCCTTACCCCCTGTGAAATGCACTTAGATGAAGATGAATTTCTCACCCCCGTAAAAATGCCGCTGAAAGATGCCATTGACCTTGTTATGAACGGCCAGGTACCCGACAGTAAAACCAGCACCTGCCTGCTCAAGCTGTGGTATCTGCAGCAAAACGGGCAGCTTTAAGGCAGCAGGCAGGGGAAGGGATACCATGAAAAAATCACTCGATCTCACAGCGCTTTTAAAAGAGGCCCTCATTCTTACCCTGGCTACCGGCATCATTGCCGCTGCGGTATTTTTCTTTCTGGTGCCGAGCCACACCTCCATCAGCAGCATCTCGGGCCTTGGCATTATTTTGACCAATTTTATCCCGCTGCCGCTTTCGGCCATTACCATGATCTTGAATGTGGTGCTGCTCATCATCGGCTTTTTTACCTGCGGGCGAGAGTTTGGTGCCAAAACTGTATATACCAGCATTCTGCTGCCGTTGTTTTTGGCTCTGTTTGAAAAGCTTTTTCCCTCCTTCAGTTCTCTTACCGGCAGCCAGGAGCTGGATGTCGTCTGCTACATTCTGGTGGTCAGCGTAGGGCTTGCCATGCTGTTCAACCGCAACGCTTCCTCGGGCGGCATCGATATCATCGTTAAAATTTTAAATAAATACCTGCACCTCGACCTTGGCAAGGCCATGTCGCTTTCCGGCATGTGCATAGCCCTTTCGGCCGCCTTGGTATACGATTCCAAAACCGTGGTGCTCAGCGTTCTGGGCACCTATTTCAATGGCATCGTGCTCGATCATTTTATTTTTGACCACAACATCAAACGCCGTGTGTGCATCATCACCGAAAAAGAAGAAGCGCTGCGCCAGTTTATTTTAAATGATCTGCATAGCGGCGCTACGGTGTACGAATCGTTCGGTGCCTACAATATGCAAAAACGCCGCGAGATCATTACCATTGTGGATAAGGGCGAATATCAAAAGCTCATGGATTACATGAACCGTGAAGACCCCAAGGCCTTTATCACAGTTTACACCGTTTCGGATATGCGCTACCAGCCTAAAAAATAATTTTTGCGCTGCACACAGGGCGAATGGTCACCATGCGTTTCGTTACGGCCCGGCTCCGGCCAAATGTTTCTCACCGCATAGTACCCATTCTTAAAAATCAGTACACTGTAAGGGATAGTCCCCTTGTACCGAGGAACTCTTGGCCGAACGGTCAACCGTGACGAAGTATAAGGGGGCTATCCCGAACGGTGGTGCACCTGCTTTTTATTGGATTTTTCCTGCGTTTTTATCCTCCAGTGCGTGGATCAAATGCAGCGCAAATTCATTGTAGGGCGTAGGCACGCCCAGCTTCTGCCCCAGGCGCACCATGGCGCCGCTGAACATCTCAATTTCGGTGGGGCGGTGCGCATCCAGATCCTGCAGGGTGCTGAAACGCGCTTCCGGGCGGGTGGTATTGCTGTTGGCCGTAGCCGCATTGCTTTCATCGCTGATGTCAATGCCTTGTGCAGCCGCCACAGCTACCACTTCCTGCCGCAGCACATGGCTGAGCCACTGCACATGCTCGCTGCCAAAATAGCCATTGTAGCCGCAGTTTACCATGGCCTGTGGCAGGTTTTTGCTTACATTCAGCGCAAACTTAAACCAGATATCCTGCATAATATCGCGGCGGATGCTGTAGTTCACTCCGCTGCCGTCAAACAAATGCGCAATGGCCAGCGCACGCGGGGTAGGGGCCTCGCAGCCAGGCTCGCCGTAAAATATGCCCAGTGTTCCGGCCGGGTCAAACCGGATCTCGTTGCCAACACGCTCCGATGATATTTTCATCAGGCTCCACAGCATATGCTCACGGCCGATCTTTGCCGCTACGATCTCTTCGCTGTCCACACCGTTGAGCACGCTCAGCACCAGCGTGTTTTCGCCTACTACTGCGGCAATATCCTCCAAGTCGGTTTGCAGAGCGCCGTATTTGGTAGCGATGATCAAAAGGTCAGCCCCATGCGCCTGCTGCGGGGTGCGCACATGCAGCTTCAGCGTTTCGCCGTTTACCACAATGCCCTTGGTGCGTAGGCGCTCGGCACGCTCGCCCTTTGCCACCACCCACAGATTTTCGTCCAGCTTTTGCTGCAGGCCCCACACAAAATAGGCGCCTACCGCCCCTACGCCCATCACGGCTACTGTTTTGATCTCGTTCATATGCAAATTTTCCTCCGTTGTTTCAAAATAGCCGCAGCAAAATCTGCTGCGGCTATTTTTTTATAAAAGTGCTGTAAATATAGTTTTTCTCATAGGGCCGAATGGGCACTATGTGGTTTGTCACGGCCCAGCTACGGTCAAATGTTCCTCACCGCATGGCGGCCATTCTTAGGTGAACCGCATTAAGCTTTATAAGGATCTTGCAGGGGCTTGCACGGCAAGCCCGCTCGCCAATGTACAGCAGGACGATAAAATAATGTCCACGCCTTGGCGGGCCTGCATTGCAGGCCCCTACTTGCTCGGCTTATAAGGTTTGCACATAACACAAGGGCTGGCTCCCTTGTGCCGAGGAACTCTTGGCCGAACGGTCAACCCGTGACGAGGTATAAGGGGGTCAGCCCGAACGGCGTTGCTTCCATTTTTATTCTTCGTCCTCGGGCGTGCTCTCAGCCTCAGCGGCTTCACTCTGCTCCAAGGCAGCGATCTGCTCTGCGGTCAGCTCGGCCTCGCCGGTCTCCTCGGGCTTGGCTGTTTCGGCATCGTCCTCGCGCTCGGTGGGAGCCACCGTCACCACACAGTCACCCTCGGCCACACGCATCACGCGCACGCCGCCGGCATAACGGCCCTGCACATTGATATCCGAAGCATGCATACGAATGATGATGCCCTCCTGGCTGATCAGCATGATATCATCGCTGTCCTCCAAAACGGCTACACCGGCCACGGCATCGTCGTGCTTATAGTTCAAAATGCCCTTGCCGCCTCGGCTCTGGCGGCGGTAATCCTCAATCAGGCTGCGGCGGCCCTTACCGCTTTCGGTCACGGTAAAGATGGTCGCCCCCGGGCGGCAGACACCCACGCCTACCACTGCATCGCCCTCGGCCAGCCTGATGGCACGCACACCGTGGCCCATACGGCCCATGGGGCGGGCATCGCTTTCGGCAAAGCGGATGGCCTGGCCGCCGCGCGTTGCCACGATCAGTTCATCCTCGCCGGTGGTCAGGCCGCTCCAGGCAAGGCTGTCGCCCTCGTTCAGGGCAATGGCGTTTAGGCCGCTGCGGCGAATATTGGCATACTGCCCAACAGGTGTGCGCTTGATCAGGCCGTTCACGGTCACCTGAGTCACAAAGCCCTGGGCCTGTTCGTCGCCCGACTGCTTGTGGCAGATCATATTCGTGACCTTTTCGCCCTCCTGCAGCTGCAGCAGATTCACAATGTTGGTGCCCCTGCTGGTGCGACTGCCCTCGGTGATCTGGTAGCCCTTCAGCTGGAACACGCGCCCGCGGTTGGTCATAAACATCACGCTGTCATGGCTCGAGCCCACAAACAGCTCCTGCACAAAGTCTTCGTCCTTGTGGCTCAGGCCGCTGATGCCTCGGCCGCCGCGGTTCTGCACCTGGTAGGTATCAGCGGCGGTGCGCTTAATATAGCCCTCATGGGTCAGCGTGTACACGCACTTTTCTTCGGGGATCAGATCCTCGATATCCACCTCGCCGCTCACATGCTCAATGCCGGTGCGGCGCTCGTCGCCATATTTGTCGCGCAGGGCGGTCAGCTCTTCTTTTACCACAGCCAGCACCTTGGCATCATCAGCCAAAAGGTCTTTCCATGTCTTGATCTGGCCGTGCAGCTCGTTCAATTCGTTCTCGATCTTCAAAATTTCCAAACCGGCCAGCTTACCAAGCTGCATCTTCACGATGGCATCGGCCTGGATCTCGTCAAAGTCGAATTCTTCCATAATGGCCTGGCGTGCTTCGCTCATGCCGCCCTTGCAGGCACGAATGGTCGCAATGATCTCGTCCACAATGTCCACAGCGCGGTGCAGGCCCTCCAGAATATGGGCGCGCTCTTCGGCCTTCTGCAGGTCATAGGCCGTGCGGCGGCGCACGATCTCGTCCTGGAACTCCACATACTTCTGAATCATCTGCTTCAGCGTGAGGGTCTTGGGGGTTTTATTGTCCAGTGCAATCATGATCACGCCCACGGTATCCTGCAGCTGGGTGTAGCGGTACAGCTGATTCAGTATCACAGGTGCATTGGCGCCCTTGCGCAGGTATACCACGATTTTCATGCCCTTGCGGCTGGTCAGGTCTTTGATATCGCGGATGCCCTCTACGCGCTTTTCCTTTACCAGGTCGGCCATGGAGGCGATCATGCGGGCCTTGTTCACCATATAGGGGATCTCGGTGATCACGATCTCCTGGCTGCCGTCCTTATTTTCCACGATCTCGGCACGGCCGCGCAGCGTAATCTTGCCGCGGCCGGTGGCATAGGCCGCGCGAATGCCGCTATGCCCCATGATGATGCCGCCGGTGGGGAAGTCGGGGCCCTTGATATATTCCATCAAGCCGGCCAGCTCGATCTCGGGGTTATCGATATAGGCAATGCAGCCGTTGATGACCTCGGTCAGGTTGTGCGGGGGAATATTCGTAGCCATACCTACAGCGATGCCTTGGCTGCCGTTTACCAAAAGGTTCGGAAAACGGCTGGGCAGCACGCTGGGCTCTTTTTTCGTCTCATCAAAGTTGGGCGACCAGTCGATGGTCTCCTTGTCGATATCGGTGAGCATCTCCTCGGCGATCTTGCTCATGCGGGCCTCGGTATAACGGTAGGCAGCCGCGGGGTCACCGTCCACCGAGCCAAAGTTGCCCTGGCCCTCTACCAGCGGGTAGCGCAGGCTGAAATCCTGGGCAAGGCGCACCATGGCATCGTATACGCTGGCATCACCGTGGGGGTGGTAGCTACCCAGCACAGCGCCCACGGTATCGGCGCTCTTGCGGGTTGGGTGGTGGCTGTCGTTGCCGCGCTCGTGCATGGTATACAAAATACGGCGATGCACCGGCTTTAAGCCGTCACGCACATCAGGCAGTGCACGCGCCACGATGACCGACATGGAATAATCCAAAAAGGCGGTCTCGATTTCCTGCTTCACATCCCGGATGATTTTTTTCGTACCGGTTCCGGGAATGATCTCAAATTTTTCTTCCATTATTGACTCCCTTTTCTTGTGGGTAAGCTGCTGTGCAGCACATTTTTAAAAGAAGACCACAGAAAAGCGGCAAAGCCTCTTTTCCGGTTTATCAACCAACTAGGCCCCAGCGGGGCGTATCTTACGAGCTCCACGAAAGCTCATAGCTTTCCAGCCCGTCCTGCGTAAAGTTAAACCCGATCGAGCCGTCGTAGGCACGCAGGGCGTAGTTCACCTGAAAATAGCGGTATTTATCCCCGGGGGAATAATCATACACATAAAAATCCATGTCGCGCTCGCCCAGATACACCGTTACACTGGTGTAGTCCTGCAAAAGCTTTACCTGCCCGGCTTCAAAGCCCATGGTCGTCAGGCAGTCGGCAAAGCTGCTTGTCAGCGTTATGCCGTCTGGCAGCACAGGCTCGGGGCCCTCGCCCTTGCCGCTGCCGCGCCCCTCGCTCAGGTCATAGAAGCTGATGCTGTAGTGCGGGTAGGTCTCATCGGTCGAGCCGCTCACATTCAGATTTACATTGCGAAACGCCGCATCGTAATAATAGTAGTCGTCCTCGGGGGCATCGTCCACATAGTTGATGTTCTCGGTGGGTATCAGCGCCAGCAGGCTTTCGCGGCTGTATTCGCCAAACGGCTTGCCGTTCACGGGAATTGCCGAAAGATCAGGCGCATTTTGGCGCACATTCTCCAGCTTTCCGTTTTGGGCCAGCAGTTCAAAATAATCCTCGGTCAGCTGTTCGCAGTCGCTGTCCTTACGCTTTTGCAGGCTCTGTGCGCCTGCCAGCAAAATTTCCAGCGCTTCGTCCGGCTGGCCGCTGTTTTCATAATATTCCGCTGCTTTTTCAAACTCATCGGCATCCTTGCATTTTTTCAAAAACTCCTGCAAGATCGAAGCTTCCTTCTCACTGCTGCCCACTTCGCGCGAGCGCCCGATCAATGTCTGGGCCGCATCCCAGTCTGTTACGCCGCCGCACCCAAATAGGCTCAGCACCAGGGTTGCGGCCAGCAGTAAGCTTACTTTTTTTCCTTTTTTCATGGTTCTTCCTCAGAAGGGGGTTCCGGCGGGGCCTGCCCCGCCGGCCGGCTTATCGCAAGCCCTGCTTATACATCCAGCGTAGCATATTTTGCATTGGTCTCAATAAAGCGGCGGCGGGGCTCTACCTGGTCGCCCATCAAAATAGTAAACGCTTCATCAGCCTTTTCCGCATCCTCGATCGTGATCTGCACGATCACGCGGTTATCGGGATTCATGGTGGTCTCCCACAACTGCTCGGGGTTCATTTCGCCAAGGCCCTTATAACGGTTCACGCGGGCACCGGGCATCTCTTTGCTGAGCTGTGCCATTTCGTTATCGTCGTAGGCATAGCGCACAGTGCTGCCCTTCTGCACCTTAAACAGGGGAGGCTGCGCAATATACACATAGCCGCCCTCGATCAGCGGGCGCATATAGCGGAAGAAGAAGGTGAGCATCAGCGTGCAGATATGCGAGCCGTCCACATCGGCATCGGCCATGATAAAGATCTTATGATAGCGCAGCTTGTTGATGTCAAATTCCTCGCCGATGCCGCAGCCCAGCGCCAGAATCACGGGGGTCAGCTTGTCGTTGCCATACACCTTATCCTGGCGGGCCTTTTCTACATTCAGCATCTTGCCCCACAGCGAAAGGATTGCCTGGGTATCGCTGTCGCGGCCCTGCTTGGCCGAGCCGCCTGCCGAATCGCCCTCAACGATGAACAGTTCGCACTTGGCGGGATCTTTTTCATGGCAGTCGGCCAGCTTTTCGGGCATCTTGATGCTGTCCAGCACAGTTTTGCGGCGGCTAGCATCGCGGGCGCGCTTGGCGGCCTCACGGGCACGGGCAGCCGCGGTAGCTTTTTCAAAAATCACCTTGGCTACAGCAGGGTTCTCCTCAAAGAACTCGGTCAGCTTTTCATACACCATGCCCGAAACCAGCGTGCGGATTTCGGTGTTGCCCAGCTTGGCCTTTGTCTGGCCCTCAAACTGCGCTTCTTTCAACTTTACGCTGATCACGCAGATCAGGCCCTCGCGCACATCTGCGCCCGAAAGATTTTCGTCTTTCTCTTTCAGCAGGCCATGCTTGCGGCCGTATTCGTTGAATACGCGGGTCAGCGAGCTCTTAAAGCCGTCCTCATGGGTGCCGCCGTCGGGGGTGTGCACATTGTTGGCAAACGAGATCAGCAGCTCGTTGTAGCTCGAATTGTACTGCATGGCCACCTCGGCCTCGCCGCCGGCAGTCTGCCCCTTTAAATAGATTACATTGGGGTGCAGGGTCTCCAGATCACGCACCTTGTGCAGATACTCCACAAAGCTGCGGATGCCGCCCTCATAGCACATGCTCTCCTGCTTGAATTTGCCGGTCAGCTCATCCACCTCGCGCTCATCGCGCAGGGTAATGCGCACGCCCGCATTCAAAAAGCTTTCCTCGCGCAGGCGCTTGAGCAGTGTGTCGTAATCGTACACGGTTGTCTCGCGGAACATCTCGGGGTCAGGCTTAAAGGTAACGGTCGTGCCCGTAGAAGAAGCGGGGCCAATGCGGCGCAGCTCGCCATCGGGGTCACCGCGGTGGAAGTCCTGCTCATATTCGCTGCCGTCGCGGCGCACGCGCACATGCAGCCATTCCGAGCACGCGTTTACTACGCTGGCGCCCACGCCGTGCAGGCCGCCGGCCACCTTGTAGCCCGAGTTTTCGCCGCCAAACTTGCCGCCGGCGTGCAGCACGGTATATACAACGGTCACGGCAGGCAGGCCGGTATCCGGTTGGGTATCTACGGGAATGCCGCGGCCGTTATCGGTCACTTCTATGGAATTGTCCGGCTTGATGGTCACCTCGATATGGTCACAGTGTCCGGCCAGGGCCTCGTCGATAGAGTTATCCACGATCTCATACACCAGATGGTGCAGGCCTCGCGGGCCGGTAGAGCCGATATACATGCCGGGGCGTTTGCGCACAGCCTCCAGCCCCTTGAGCACCTGGATCTCACTGCCGGTATATTCATGGTCAGTGGCGGTGCTGTTATTTTCCAAAATTTCTTCTGCCATTTTTTCCTCCATTGCATAAGTTGCTGCAAAACAAAAGTCTGTAAGAATATCAAGCTACTTTTCGTAGAAAATATATTTATAAAAAGCCCGGCTTTTTGGCACGGCCTGCAAGCGCCGCGCTGCCAATGGGGCTTAGATACACGGTTTCATACGGAAAATCCGTTACGATAAAGCTTTTGGGAATATCGTTGCTCATGGATACCACCGCGCCCTCGCGCTCGGCCCGGTCTAAAAATTCGCGGGTGCGCTTGCCGGTGCTGGTGGTGTCGATATCAAAAATGCCGATGATCTCCTGCTCGCGCACAATATAATCCTGGCCCATATGCAAATACATCAGCTGATCTCCTGAATCTCACCGTGCCGCACCAGCACCAGCTTGCCGTTCGTGCGGGCAAAGGCGGCGCTGTCACAGCTGGTCACAAAGGTCTGTTTGCCCTCCATGCGCGTTAAAAGATAGCTCTGGCGGCTGTCGTCCAGCTCACTGAGCACATCGTCCAGCAGCATCACTGGGTGCTCGCCCGTTACATGCTGGGCACGGGCAGCCTCGGCCAGCTTTAAGCTCAGCACGGCGCTGCGCTGCTGGCCCTGGCTGCCGTAAAGCTTTGCGGGCTCGTCGGATAAAAACACATCAAAATCTTCCCGGTGCGGCCCGGCCAGGCAGAAGCCCGCGGCGATCTCACGGCGGCGCACACTTTCCAGCTTTTCGGCCAGGCTGTTTTCAAAGCAGGGCTTATACACCAAACGCAGGCTTTCAGCCCCCTGCGAAATATCGCGGTAGTTAGCCTCTGCCAGCGGTAGCAGCGCAGCAATGTATTCCATGCGGCGGCGGGTGATCTCGCCGCCCACATGGGCCAGCTCCTCGTTCAGCACATCCAGGATTGATGCCGCATCCGGCGTTATCTCATATTTTTTCAGCAGCGCGTTTTTCTGCATGGTCACCCGCAGGCACCGGCGCACCAGGGTAAGGTAGCCGGGGTACAGCTGGCACAGGGCCGCATCCAGAAATTTGCGCCGCCCCTCGGGGCTTCCCTTGATCAGCGAAAGGTGATTGGGGTCAAACACCACAGCCGTAAAAGTACCCGCAATGCTTGCCGCACGCCCACGGTCGGCCCCGTTCAGGCGCGCAGTGCGCCCGGGCCGCTGGCTGCCCGGCATACCCACGGCAATGCGGATCTCCTGGCTGCGCTCCTCGGCCTGCACACGGCCCTCCAGAATGGCAAAATCGGCCCCGCGCCGCACAAGCTCGGCATCACGGCTGCCGCGAAAGCTTTTGCCTCCTGTGAGCATCCAGATGCTCTCTAAAAGATTGGTCTTTCCCTGCCCGTTCTGGCCCACCAGCACGGTAAGCTCGGGGGCGGGGAGCAGCTCGGCATTTTCCAGGTTGCGGTAATTGGTGACCTGCAGCCGGTCCAGCCTCATGCGCGGGCGCGCACAGCCACGGTGCGCCCGTCCAGCTCGATTACATCGCCCGCCACGCACTTTTTGCCGCGCATGGTGCACACTTCGCCGTTCAGCTTTACCTGCCCGCCTTGTATCAGCTCTTTGGCCTCACCGCCGGTCTCTACCAGCCCAGCAAATTTCAGCAGGCTGTCCAGCTTGATAAACTCTGTGTTGATCTGGATCGTATCCATAAAAACGCTTCTTTCTGTATAAAAGAATTTTATACTCGAATTATAATAATTAGTTATTTCTTTTCGCTGTTTTAGTCGTTTTTAAAGCGCACCGGCAGCACCAGATAGGTAAAGTCGTCGCCTTCTTCGGGCAGGATCTTGATGGGGGAGAGGGCACCGTTCATCTGGAAGGTCACGCGCTCAGCCTTGCTGTTGCGCAAAGCATCCAGAAGATAGCGGTTATTAAAGCCGATTTCTACGGTATTTCCTTCGATTTTGGCGTCAAATTCATCCTGCACACGGCCAAGGTTGGTCTGGCAGCGCACCATCACCTTCTGCTCGGCCTGGTTAAAGGTGATGCGCAGCGGGTTTTTCAGGCGCTCGGTAATGATCAGGCTGGCGCGCTCGATCGTATCGATGAATTCGCGGCACTCGATGGTAGCCATGGTAGCTGCCCCTTGAGGGATCACGCTTTCATAGTTCAAAAAGTCACCCTCGATCAGCCGGCTCATGATTGTATACTGCTTGGTATGGAACACCACATAGCGGCGGTTGGCATCGATAGTCACGGTATCTTCTTCGCCGTCGCCCATCAGCTTGATCAGCTCCTGCAGGGTCTTGCCGGGAATGATGATGCGAATATCGCGCGTGCATTCTACCTCGCGGCTCACGATGGCCAGGCGGTAACCGTCTAGTGCGACCACGGTCAGCTTGCCGGGCTCGATCACAAAAAGCTCGCCGGTATGGGCAGGTTTCTTTTCGTCCTGGCTTACGGCATACAGCGTTTTATTCAGCATATCGGCCAGTTTACCGCAGGGCATCGTGGTGGTGTGGTCTGCGCCGGGGTTCGGCAGGCTGGGGTAATCGCCTGCCTGCATAGCAGGGATCTCAAATTCGGCTACGCCGCCCTTGATGGTCACGGTGCCGTTGTTGGAAAGCTCAAGCTCTACCTCACCGGCAGGCATCCGGTGAATGATATCGCCGAGCTGCTTGGCATTCAGCACAGTTTCACCGGGAACCAGCACATTGCTCTCGATGGTGGTGGTGATGCCGATTTCCATATCGTAGCCGGTCAGCGTGAGCTGAAAACCTTCGGCTTTTAGCAAAATGCCTTCCAGCACGGGAATGGCGCTGCGGTTGGTGACGGCTTTGGAAACGCCGTCGATCGCGTTGGATAACAGGATCTTGTCGCAAATGAATTTCATTCTGGATTTCCTCTTTGTGTAATAAAGATAGCGTATATGAAAAGTGAAAAATAAAAACGATGGTTTTCCCGGCAGAGAATGATGGCTTTTTTCTTGTTTTGTTTTTTAAGCCTTAATCTCTTTCAGGTAGTAGTCTTTAGTAGAGGGGTTGAAATTGTGGAAAACTCTCGTGATGCCTGTATTCAGGCATTTTTGAAGGGATGCAAACACTTAACATTCTTCTGTGGACAGGCTGTGGAAGATGTGAAAAACTTTTTCTTTTCCACACGCCATGTGAACAACTCATGTTGATTGTTGAAAACTCTGTTGAAAATGTTGAAATGTTATACAGCCCGTTTAAAATCTTTCCACAGGAGCTGTTTTGCCGGGTTTACGAGTGTACATTTTTGATGATATCGTCTACAGTTTCCTTTAAGCTCTTGTTTTTCTGCAACGAATTTTCCATCTTTTTCATGGCGTACACGATGGTGGAATGGTCACGGTTGCCGAATTCACGTCCGATATCCTCCAAGCTCATGCCGGTGATCTCGCGCACGGCATACATGGCTACCTGGCGGGCTGTGCTGATGTTGGCAGTGCGCTTGGAGCCGCGGATATCGTCGGGCGTTACATTATAGGTACGCGATACCTCACTGATGATGCGCTCGATGGTCACAGGTACGGGCTGAATCTCGTTCAGCGTATCTTTAATAGCGTTCTGTGCCACGCCGATGCACGGCTCAATGCCCTCCAGCATATAGTAGGCGTTCATCTTTTTTACGGCGCCTTCCAGCTGGCGGATATTGTTGCGCAGGTGGTTGGCCAGATATTCGGCCACTTCGTTGGACATATGAAGGTTGAGCAGCTCAGCCTTGCGCTTTACAATGGCCACGCGTGTTTCAAATTCGGGCGGCTGGATATCAGCGGTAAGGCCCCACTCAAAGCGGGTGCGCAGACGGTCTTCCAGGCTCTTGATCTCCTTGGGCGGGCGGTCGCTTGCAATCACGATCTGGCGGCCCGAGTTATGCAGCGTATTAAAGGTGTGGAAGAATTCTTCCTGTGTACTTTCCTTGCCCGCGATGAACTGGATATCATCTACCAGCAAAAGGTCGGCCTGGCGGTAGCGCTGGCGGAACATTTCGGTAGAGTTCGAGCGGATAGCAGCAATCAGCTCGTTGGTGAACTGCTCGCAGGTGATATACATAATGTTGAAATCGGGATGGTTCTTTTTGATCTCGATCTGAATGGCGTTCAGCAGATGTGTTTTGCCCAGGCCGCTGCTGCCCCAGATGAACAGGGGATTGTAGGCATAGGCAGGGTTGTTGGCTACGGCCTGCGCTGCCGCCAGGGTAAACTGGTTGCTGGGGCCCTTGATGAAGTTTTCAAAGGTGAAATCGTACCGGCCGCTGGGCAGCTTTACCTGCTGGCTGGCAGAAGCAGAGGAAGAAGCCTCGGCTTCGGGCAGGGGAGGGGCTGCAGGCTTCTCGGGACTCACCACGCGCACCTCGGCCTCAAACCCCAAAACGCTTTTAAAGGCATCCCGCAAAAGGGTGAGGTAACGGTCATTCACTATGCCGCACAAAAATTCATTTTCGATGCTGAGGGTTATGATCGAGGAATCCTCAAAGCTTACCAGCTGCAGCTTTTCAATGTAAAGGCGGTAGGTGGCATCTACCATTTGATTTTTGCAATATTCCTTGGCCGCGATCAGCACATCATTAAACGATACCATAATTTTACTCCTGAACAGGCCGGCAAAGCCCCGCCGCAGTGCCGGCAAACCGGTTTTTCTGCCATACTGTGAATTCTGGCACACTTAAAAAAGGCAAAAGCAGACTTTTACCCCTTTCAATCACGCCCCAGGGCGTACCTTAATAAAGCTAGGCACAGAAACCCTGCACCTGACATAGTACACCCATATTAGACATATAAATAGAGTATAGCACAAAAATGCGTTTTTTACAACGGCCTGGCCTATAGA
>CAVGKH010000047.1:4524-13899 GCA_963629755.1 Gemmiger sp. | reverse complement strand
GCCCTGCACTGCAAAGCGCAGTGAACTTCCATGCAAATGGCCGTAGTAGCAGCGTTTTATGCCGCGCTCATGCAGAGTATTCACCAGGCCCTCACTGCGGGCAGTTGGCCACACGGGCGGGTAATGCAAAAACACCAGTCGCTCCGGCTCTTCCGGCAGGCCCTCTGCCAGCCGGTCGGCAGCATCCAGGCTGGCATTCAGGCGCCCTACCTCGCGGTTCATCACCTTTTCGTCCTGCGCTTCGCCAATGTCAAACAGCCACCCGCGCGTGCCGCAGATCAGCTTGTTTTCTACCAGATAGGCGTTGTTGTGCAGAATGTGCAGTGTGTCAAACCCCTTGGCCTCTAAATATTTATTCATCTTATTGGCAGTCGTCCACCAATAATCGTGATTTCCCTTTGAGATCAGCTTTTGCCCCGGCAGGCTTTGAATAAATGCAAAGTCCTGCTCGGTGTCCTCCAGGCGCATAGCCCAACTGGTATCGCCTGCCAGCACCACAGTATCCTCGGGCTTTATCAAATTGCGCCAGTTGCGCTCCAGCTTGGGCAGATATCCTTCCCAGCCCGGAAAAATATCCATCGGCTTAGCACCGCCCAGTGAAAGATGCAGATCTCCGATCGCAAATATTGCCATACCGCCCTCCTTTCCAAAAAGTCTTTAGCCTTTAATATATTGCTTCGGTGTGAATGCCCCGCCGGCCGCAGACCCTTTTGCCGCAGCCGACGGGGCATATTTATCTCGATCCTTATTTATTGCCCAAGGCCACTGCTGCAATCTCAGACGGCTCGATCACAGTGTCAAAGCGCTCGGCCTTGTTCTTCAGGCAGGCAAGGCTTTCAGGTGCAGGCATACCGGTTTCGGCCTGCAGCTTTTCCATAGCCACAAAGTCATCGGCCGGGGCCTCGCAGCCCAATGCCTGCAGCACGTCGCGCGGGAACTTGAACGGGCTTGCGGTCGAAAGCACCACCATGGGGGCCTTGCTGCCCGTGCGAGCCTTATAATCTTCGGCCACCTTAAAAGCAACCGCCGTGTGAGTATCGCACAGATAATGGTCATTCTCATAGCGGGTCTTGATTTCGGCCGCCACCTCGTCATCTTCGGCACAGCCGCAGGCAAAGTTTTCCTGAATAAAGGCCAGCACCTCGGGGGCCACCGTGTAAACGCCGTTTTGATTCAGCTCGCTCATGTACCCAGCCACCGCCTTGTCGCTTCCGGCCGCATGGAATAAAAGGCGTTCCAGATTGCTGGAAACCAGAATATCCATACTGGGCGAGGTGGTGCGGTGGAACTCACGGCGGGCATCGTAGGTGCCGGTGGTGATAAAGTCGGTCAGCACATTGTTACGGTTCGAGGCGCATACCAGCCTGCCCACGGGCAGGCCCATGCGCTTGGCATAATAACCGGCCAGAATATCACCGAAGTTACCGGTAGGCACACAGTAATCCACGGCATCGCCTATGGCGATCTTACCGGCGTTCACCAGCTGGAAGTACGAAGCAAAATAATAAACGATCTGCGGCACCAGACGCCCCCAGTTGATGGAGTTTGCGCTGGAAAGGCGAATGTTCTTTTCTGCCAGTTCCCCGGCGATCTTTTTATCGCCGAACACGCGCTTCACGCCGGTCTGGGCATCGTCAAAGTTGCCCTTTACGGCATACACGGCCACATTGCTGCCCTCCTGCGTTACCATCTGCAGGCGCTGGATCTCACTGGTGCCGTGGCTGGGGTAAAACACCGCGATGCTCACGCCCGGCACATCATGGTAGCCGTCCAGTGCAGCCTTGCCGGTATCGCCCGAGGTAGCCACCAGAATTTTGGTATGCTCGGTGCGGCCCAGGTTCTTTTTGGCCTCCACCAAAAGCTTAGGCATGAGCTGCAGCGCATAGTCTTTGAATGCACAGGTAGGGCCATGCCACAGCTCCAGCGAATACAGCCCTTCGGCAACCGGGGCTACATATCCGGCCTTGCCGCCAAATGCTTCCCCGTAAGTAGCCTTTGCGGCACTTTCCAAAAATGCAGGGTCATAATCCGTTAAAAAGCTGCCCAATACAGTTTTGGCCAAAGCGGGATAATCCATGACCTTCATGGCTTCCAGATCAGCCTTGGGGAATTCACAGGGCACAAAAAGCCCTCCTTCGTCTGAAAGGCCCTGGGCGATCGCCTGCGAGGCGCTCACAATTTTTTGGGAATCGCGTGTGCTTGTAAACTGCATAACTACCACTCCTCTGCCCTTTTTGCCGGGCATCCCTTCAGAAGCCGTTTTCACCGCCTGCCGCAAACGGCCGCCGGGGCTGCAACAGCCTCTTCTTATACTTTTACCTCTTCTATTCTCATGCTTTAATCGCATAAAAACGCATTGGGAATGCAGTGCACGCTCCACCCGCCGCCGGGCAGGGGCTGCACCTCCACCACATCAAACCGCACTGCAGGCTCTTCCAGCATGGTACGGCTGATATAATATTTTGCCGCCTTGATAATACGCCGCTGCTTTGCATAGTCCACGGCCTCTGCCGGGGCCGCCAGGCTTCCGGGGCTGCGGGTCTTTACCTCAGCCACCACCCAAAGCCCGTCTTTCTGCAAAACAAGATCCAGCTCCCCAAAGCGGCACCGATAATTATGCTCGGCCAGTGTATAGCCGCGGTCTAAATAATACTTTGCCGCCACTGCCTCGCCTTTTTGGCCCAGCGTGCGCTCAGTCATGCCAATAGCCCTGCTTTTTCAAAAAGCTGCGGCGGTAAAATGGCTGAATACCATACTGCGCGATCAGCTCATAGTGCAGCTTGGTCGGGTAGCCCTTGTGCTTTGCCAGCTGATACTGCGGATACTGCTTATCTAGCTCGTACATATAGCGGTCACGGGTCACTTTTGCCAAGATCGAAGCAGCACCGATGCTGGCGCTGCGGCCATCGCCCTTTACCATGGCTTCACACGGCATCGAAAGCCCTGCCGGGCAGCGGTTGCCATCCACCACCACAAAATTCGGGGTGATCTCCAGTTCTTCTACCGCCTGGCGCATGCCGCCCAGCGTGGCCTGTAGAATATTATCCCGGTCAATGATCTCGGGCCCTACCAGCACCACCTTCCAGGCAAGCGCCCGAGCCGTGATCTCGGCATACAAAGCCTCACGCTTTTTTTCGCTCAGCTTCTTTGAATCGTTCAGCCCCTCAATGGGGTCGTCCGGGTTCAGAATGCAGGCGGCCACACTCACCGGGCCGCACAAGGGGCCGCGGCCCGCTTCGTCCACACCGCAGAAAATGCCGTGCGCGGCGCGGATCTCGGCATCCATCTCATACAGGGGAGTCATTGCAAGTCCTCCTCGATGCCGTCCTCAGGCTCCGGCTCACGCACTGGGGGCTTCTCAAGCGTAATGCGCCCCCATTTGCTGGCACGGAATTCATCCACCAGCATGATGGCCGCACGCTCGGTGTTCACCTCACCGCCGCTGATCAGCATGCCGCGCTTGCGGCCAATGGCTTCCAGCAGTTCATACGGTTCCAGTTTCAGGTCTTCCTCGCTGAGCTTGTAGCGTTCGGCCAGCCGCTCGGGGTAAACCGCGCGAATTTCGCTCAAAAGGCCCACGGCCAACTCTTCAATATCCAGTATATCATCTTTGATCGATCCGATAAAGGCCAAATTGGTGGCAGTTTCCAGACTGTCAAACTTTTTCCACAAAACACCGGGCATATCCATCAAATCATAATTGCCTACGGTGATCCATTGCTTGCCGCGGGTCACGCCGGGCTTGTCGGCCGCCTTTGCGCGCACCGTGCCCGCAAAGCTGTTGATAAAGGTCGATTTTCCTACATTGGGAATCCCCACCACCATCACACGGATGCGTGCACCGGCCATGCCCTTGCTTGCGCGGCGGGCCAGCAGCGCCGAAAGCTCTTTTTCGATCATTGCCTTTACCGCGCCGCGGCTGCCCTGCTGCTTAGAGCTGATCTCCATGCAGCCTGCCCCGGCCGATTTAAAATAGGCGATCCACTGCTTGGTCAGCGCAGGGTCGGCCAGATCGGCCTTATTTAATAGGTACAAATGCGGCTTTGAGGCCGTGATGCGCTCGATCTCCGGGTTCAGGCTGGAAAGTGGGATGCGAGCATCCAATAGCTGCAGCACGCAGTCTACATTGCGGATCTCTTTTTCCATCTGGCGCAGCGTTTTGGTCATATGGCCCGGGAACCACTGAATGACCCTGCGGTTGATCAGTTCGTTTTCCATGATTGGATCACTCCTATTTTTTGCAGCGGATAAATGCGCAGCAGCGCTTTGCCCAGAATATCCCGCTCGTCGATGCAGCCGATCTCGGTGCTGCGGCTGTCTTTTGATGCATTGCGGTTATCGCCCATCAAAAACAGATACCCCTCGGGCACCGTCAGCGGAAACTCCTGCCCCTCGCTGATCCAGGTAGGCTCGGCGGTATAAGGCTCGTCCAGCGGTTCACCGTTCACATATACCACGCCAGACTGAAAATCAATGTTTACCACATCGCCGCCCACCGCGATCACACGCTTTACCAGCGGTTTGCCGTAATCGATCAGATCATCAGTCACCACAATGTCTCCCGCCTTAGGGCTGCCTATGCTCTGCAGCAAAAGGCGGTCTCCCTCATGCAGCGTGGGCTCCATTGAGCTGCCGCTCACAGCGGCCACACGCACTACAAAAGTAAACGCCAGCACCAAAACCGTCAGCGCAAATACAATGGATTCAAACCATTCGATCTGGTCACGGTTTTTGGCTGTGCGCCTGTTCTGCACGTTTTCCATTCGCCTTTCCCCTTTCCCGCCGAATTTCTGCAAATTGTGCATAAAAGAAAAAAGGAACGGTGCAAGGCATCGTTCCTTTTTCTTTGATCATCAGATGCGAGCCTTGACCTTGGCAGCCTTGCCGGTGCGCTCACGCAGGTAGAACAGCTTAGCGCGGCGAACCTTACCAGCGCGGATGACCTCGATCTTCTCAACGAAGGGGCTGTTGATGGGGAACACACGCTCCACACCAACACCGTAAGAGGTGCGGCGAACGGTAAAGGTCTCTGCAACACCGCCGTGCTTCTTAGCGATCACGATACCCTCAAAGTTCTGGATACGCTCTTTCTCGCCATCCTTGATACGCACAGCAACGCGCACAGTATCACCAACATTGAATTCGGGCTTGTTCTCTTTGATCATGCCCTCGGTCATGATTTTCATTGCGTCCATGATTATAATCCTCCAATTTTTGCGACGTTCATACACGATAATTCGTCAGAGGACCGCCTGTTTAATGCTTTGTCATTATCCTGCCGATTGGAACCGGCAGACACTAACGCCTAAATATAATAGCACACTCCGCCCCGCGATGCAAGTAATTTATCGAAATTCCTGCCCATTTTTTGTAAGAAATTCCGTTCGCAGCACATCGCTGTTCACAGCGGGAATGCCAAACCGCTCTTCTATAAATTTCAGCAGCAGGCTGGGGTTTAAATTCAGCGTATCGCTGGCCGGCAAAAGCAGCGTAAAGCGGCAGTTCTCGCCGCACGCCTCCGCCTGCACCGCCGGGATTGATTCTTTCAAATCGATTTCCTTCATGCCGCGCTTGCTTTTTTTCTGCACCGGTGCCGCTGCCATTTGATTATATTCTTCCAGTGCCGCCGCCATGCGAGCATCGCGGCTGGTAACGGTATAGCGGGCAAAGCCGATGTTTTCTGCCTTCAGCCCGGCCTTTTCCACACGCGTTACCTCTATGCCCTGCGGCATAACGCTGTTCAGTGCCTGCTTCCACTGGGCAAAGTCGGGGTTTTCCTCCTCGGTCTTGCAGTCCACACACTCGGTCAGGCTCTCCTGCCCTAAAGGCAGCGGGCAGGCAAAGGTCAAATAGATATGCGGGTTAAAGCCCATCGTATACCACACCGGCAGCCCGCTGCGCTTTAAGCAGCGGTGCATCACACGCTGCAGGTCCAGCAGCGAAATATAAGAGGCCTCACCCGTTTTAGTGAACCAGATTCTGATCGTATTCAAAGCAGGGTCCTCCTAACAGATGATTGGCGCCGCAGCCGCTGCAAGCACGGTTGCACGGGCGCGTGGTTTCGGCCTGCATGGCCTTTTTGTATTCGCGCACCAGATACTCGTGCGAAACGCCATAGTCCAGATGGCTCCACGGGGTCACCTCGTCCAGACCGATCACACGGCGCGAGTAAAATTTTGGGTCAAGGCCCGTGCGGTCAAACGCGGCAAGCCATTCGCCATATTTAAAATGCTCTTCCCAGCCGTCAAAATAGCAGCCGTGCCGGTAGGCATCCAGAATCACCGGAGCCAGGCGGCGGTCGCCCTTGGCAAACACGGCCTCCAGATAGCTCGTATCGCTGGCGTGGTAATTCACCTTGATCTTTTTGCTGTGCACGCTTTCCAGCAAATGCTTCTGCTTGGCTTCCAGCATCTCTTTGGTATCCTGCGGCCAGAACTGGAACGGCGTATCGGGCTTGGGCACAAAGCATGCCACGCTGATGGTCACCTGCACGCCCTTGCCCTTGGGCTTATCGGGCAGGCTATAAAACAGATTCACCACGCGCTGCGCGGTCTCGGCAATGCCTTCGATATCCTCCATGGTCTCGGTGGGCAGGCCCATCATAAAATACAGCTTTACGCTGGTGTAGCCCGAGCGGAATGCGATGGTGCAGGTGCGCTCGATTTCTTCCCAGGTCACATTTTTATTGATCACATCGCGCAGGCGCTGGGTACCGGCTTCGGGCGCAAAGGTCAAACCGCTCTTGCGCACACGGTTGGTTTTTTCGATCAGGCTCTCGCTGAAGTTATCCACGCGCAGGCTGGGCAGCGAAAGGCTCACATGCTCGCCCTCGGCCCAGGTGTTCATACGGTCCAAAAGCTCCTCCAGGCCGCTGTGATCGCTGGTGGAAAGGCTCGAAAGGCTCACCTCATCGTAGCCGGTATTGCGGCACAGGTCGTGCGCGGCGCTGTCCAGCATTTCAGGCGAGCGTTCGCGCATGGGGCGGTACAAAAAGCCCGCCTGGCAGAAGCGGCAGCCGCGCACGCAGCCGCGCAGCACTTCTACGCTGGCACGGTCCTGCACTGCGCCCACCATAGGCACCACAAAGTGCCGCGGCGGCTCGTAAGAGTTCATATCCTTCAAAATATCCTTGGTCACCACGGCAGGGATCCCTGGTTCGTTGGGCGTGATCGCTTCTACGCGCCCATCGGGCAGATACTTTACATCATAAAATGCCGGGATATACACGCCCGGGATCTTTGCCAAGCGCAGCAGCAGCTCCTTGCGGGGCAGGTGCTCTTTTTTGGCCTTTTCCACCTCGGCGCAGATGGACTGCAGCATATTTTCGCCCTCCCCCAGCTGCATCACATCAAAAAACGGGGCTACCGGCTCGCCGTTGCACACACATGGCCCGCCTGCGATCACCAGCGGGTGGCTCTCGTCACGATCCTTGGCATAAAACGGAATGCCTGAAAGCTCCAGCATTGCCAGAATATTGGTATAGCTCAGCTCATACTGCAGCGTAAAGCCCACGATATCAAAATCGCTCACGGGGTCTTTGCTTTCCAGCGCATACAGCGGCATATGCAGGCGCTCCATCTCGGCCTTCATATCCGTCCAGGGCATAAACACGCGCTCGCACCACCAGTTTTCGTGCTGGTTGATGAGCTCATACAAGATCTTTTCGCCTAAAAAAGACATACCCACTTCATAGGTATCCGGAAAACAGAAGGCCATGCGCACATCTATTTTGCTTTTATCCTTGATCACGCTGCCCGGTTCGCCGCCCGTATAGCGGCCAGGCTTCTGCACATGGTCAAGTGCTTCCTTGAGTTTTGGTGTAAACATTTGCGATTCCTCTCAAAATACAGGCAGGCTCCGGCCTTTAACAAAGCTGCGGCGCCGCCATAGTTCTTTTTATCATACCCTATTTTGAGCCGAAATGCAATTTTTGCCGTATAAATAGCCACAGATACTGCCCATCCAGCGGCGGCAGGGGCAGCAGATTAAAAATTCCCAGCAGCAGGTTGCAGCAGGCAAATTCATACCCTGCAAAGCAGGCCTGCCGCTGCAGGGCCAGCAGCGTGCCCCCAGCCAGAACCAGATTCACGGCAGGGCCTGCCATAGCAAGCAGCAGCTGCGCCCGGGGTAAAAAATCTTCTTTCTGCCACTGCAGGCATAGCCCGGTCAGGC
Organism: Gemmiger sp.; assembly: GCA_963629755.1. GTDB lineage: Bacteria > Bacillota > Clostridia > Oscillospirales > Ruminococcaceae > SFIE01. The sequence continues at coordinate 5,727 of CAVGKH010000047.1, read as the reverse complement.
TCACCTCGATGTGCGGCGTGCATAACTGCGGCGGCAGCGCTCATAATAAAGCCAGACGGCTTGCACGATTCTGCCGTCCATATCCATTGCTTTTTTCAACAAGGAGGTTTTACAACATGGAAAACATCGGTGTTACCTGTGATGTTTCCGCCTGCACCCACAACATGAGCGGCTGCAAATGCGATCTTTCTGAGATCAAAGTAACCGGCAACTGCACCTGCGGCCAGTCGGATGTGGCGAATCCCCACTTCTGCTGCAGCTACGAAGAGCGCTGATCCGCTCCCGTATTTTCTGCACCCGGCCGTCCCGGCACTGCGCGCTGATCCAACCGCAGCTCCGGGGCGGCCCTTTTTTGCCTTGATTTGCGCGCTCCCTGCTGTAACAGCGGCCGGAATTCTGCGGTACTGTTCTTCATATTGTCGCTGCTTTCGCGGTATGCTATAATATTTCTATAAAGTAAGAAAGGAGCGGCCGCACGCGCCGTTTTAAGTGAGGCAGGCTTTGTGGTCACCTCTGCCTACGATGGTGCTGCGGCCGTTGAAGCGCTGCAAAACGCCCCCGCCGGAACCTACGATCTTATTTTGATGGATATCCAAATGCCGCGCCTGAACGGCTACGAGGCTGCCCGTAAAATTCGCGCCCCGCCTGACCCGGCCCGTGCGCAGATTCCCATTATTGCCATGACGGCCGATGCCTTTGAAGAAGACCGGCAAAACGCCCTGGCCGCTGGTATGAACGCCCACATCACAAAGCCCATCGAGATACCCAAGCTTTTAAAAGTGCTGGCCGAATTTTTGTAAAATCGTTTTTGACTATAAATCTTAAAAAGGCACCGTGCAAAGAGAATAAGCCTCTTTGCACGGTGCCTTTTTACTGTCATTATTCTGTTATTGCCCTATTCAGCTGTTGCCAGGCCCTGCCATTTTTCCACCATGGCTGCCGAAACGCCCGGCACCTGCGCTGCCTGTTCCAGGCTTTCAAACGGCCCGTTCTGGCGGATATATTCCCGTATCGCCGCCGCCTTTTTCGGGCCTATGCCCGGCAGGCTGCACAGCGCCTGCTCGTGCGCAGTGTTGATGTTTACCGGAGCCGTCTGCTCTTGCAAAGAAAAATTTCCCACGACCTGGTAATCTGCCTGCCGCAGCGGTGCAAACAGCAGCAGCGCCCCCGCCAACAGAATCACTGCCGCCAGCAGCACAGCCG
>CAVGKH010000047.1:0-4514 GCA_963629755.1 Gemmiger sp. | reverse complement strand
GCCGTGGTATCACGCCGGTTCCAGGCGCCGCCGCTTTCCCGGCGGCTTTTGGCGCACCGTTTCTGTTCGGCTTCCAGCTCCTCCAGCGGTATCAGCACCTTCACACGCCGCACTCCTTCAGCATAGCATACAGGTATTCGCCCACCGCGCCGTCACAGCAGCGGCAGCTCGTTACATGGTCGGCAGCCATCTGCACCTCCAGCGGCGCGTTGGCCACCGCCACGCCGGTGCCCGCCGCCTTGATCAGATCGATATCGTTAAAATAATCGCCGATCATGATCGTGTCCGCACGGTCGATACCATAGAGGTCGCACAGCTCCAGCATACCCGTGGTTTTGCTCACTCCCTTGGGCATGATCTCAAAATAGGTGGTGTTGGTGGCGATAAATTCAATATCCGGGCCGTATTTTTCGGCCCGGGCATACTCGCGCATCTGGTCGATGGTTTTGGGATCGGCTGCAAACAACACCTTCTCCCAGTCTTTGGGCAGGGCAAATACCGGCGCATACTCGCAGCCGATATGCTCGTTGTGCAGGTGGTACTCAGTAAACCAGCTTGAGCGGATCATATAGATCTGCCCGCCGTTTGCCATTACCTCTACGCCCGCACCAGGGAACTTTTTCATCAGATCAAACAGCGCCCATTCGGCCTGCTCGCGGTTGAGATAGTGTGCACTCAGCGGCGCATCCATCTCAAAATCATACAGCACCGATCCGCCGCAGCAAACAGCGGGGGCATTCAGCTGCACGCCATCCAGCGCCGCCTTTACCGAAAGTGGCGTGCGCCCGGTAGCCAGCGTAAAGCGCCCGCCCAGCTTTTGAAACAGGCGTATCACAGCCTTGTTGCAGGAAGGTATGCCGCCCTGCACTGTGAGCAGCGTGTTATCCACATCGCACAGCACCAGCGTTTTTTCTATTTTACGCATGGCTTATCCCCTTCCCTTTCTGAGTTTTTGCATATATTTTTCAAAATACGGCGGCAGCTCTGAATCAAACTGCATCCACTGCCCGGTGGCCGGGTGCTCAAAGCCCAGCATTTTGGCGTGCAGGCACTGGCCATGCAGCTCGGTGATGCAGCTTCTCGGGCCATACACCGCATCGCCCGCCAGCGGATGCCCAATGCTTGCCATATGCACGCGGATCTGATGCGTGCGCCCGGTTTTCAGGCGGCAGGCAATATAAGTAAAATTCCCGAATCTCTCCAAAACGCGCCACTCTGTGTAGGCATACTTGGCGTTCTGCTCGGTGATCGCCATTTTTTTGCGGTCGTTCTTATCGCGTCCGATCGAAGCCTCCACAAAGCCGGAATCCTCTTTCAGATTACCATAAACCACGGCATGATACTCGCGCAAAATGTCATGGCGGCTCATTTTTTCCGATAGCGCACGGTGGGTCTCATCGTCCTTAGCCACCACCAGCAGGCCGCTGGTATCTTTATCGATGCGGTGCACGATGCCCGGGCGGATCACACCGCCAATGCTCGAAAGCCTGCCGCCGCAATGATATAAAAGCGCGTTCACCATCGTACCGTCCGGGTTGCCGGGAGCCGGGTGCACCACCATGCCCTTGGGTTTGTTCACCACCAGCAGATAATCATCCTCATACACTATGGGCAGCGGGATATTCTGCGGCACTGCCTCGGCAGGCTCCGGGTCGGGGATCTCTACCTCCAGCCGGTCGCCCGCTTTTAGCTTTTCCTTTTTGCCTGCCGGTTCTCCGTTGCGCCAAACGCGGCCCGCCTCGATCAGCTCCTGCAAGGCGCTGCGCGAGAGCTGGCTGCACACGGCCGCCAGCGTTTTATCCAGTCGCTCACCCTCGTTTTCGGGCAGGGCCACATACTCAAAGCGTTCCATTTTTGCTTCCTACGCTGTCCAGCAGCACATCCAAAATCAAAAGGCCCACGCCCACGCACACGCAGATATCCGCAAAATTAAACACGGCAAAGTTCATAAACAGCAGGTTGATATAATCCACCACTACACCGTTCATCACACGGTCGATCAAATTGCCAATGCCGCCTGCCAGCACCAGCAAAAGCCCTGCGTTGCCCACACGGCCAAACATTTTTTTGTTAAACAAAAGATACGCCACGGCCCCCAGCGCCAGGCTGGTAACAATGATCAAAAAAGTCTGCTTGCCGCTCAGCATGCTGAAAGCCATGCCATCGTTCAGCACAAAGCGCAGCTCCACCACGCCGGGCAGCACCGGCATAGCCGTTACCGGCTGCAGCACATTGCTTGCCCAAAATTTAATGCCCTGGTCGGTCGCCACCAGCAGTGCGACCAAAGCCAGCTTTATCACGATAGAAATCATCGATCATCCTCGTTTTACAAAAAGCGGCGCTCTGGGCATATCCAAAGCGTCGCTCGCGTTTTTAGTTCTTTACTGCTATGTTCAAAATATTACTTGCCCAGCACAGCTGCGCAGCGCTTGCACAGGCCGTCCTCAGCAGCATCGGTGCTGTACTTCCAGCAGCGGGGGCACTTTACGCCGTCAGCATGGGCTACTTCCACGCCCAGGCCGCTCACGCTTCCCTGTGCGCCGTCCTCGCCCTTTTCCAGGGTGATGTGCGAAACGATCATCAGGTCAGCCAGCTCGTCCATGGGAATAGCGTTCAGCAGGTCATACACGGCATCGCCGCAGTGCAGCACCACCTTGGCCTCCAGCGAAGCGCCGATGGTCTTATCGGCACGGGCCTGCTCCAAAGCCTTCTTCACATCATCGCGCACCGCCATGATCTGCTGCCACTTGGCATCAAACTCAGCGCTCTGTGCATAGCGGCCGGCCTTTTCCATTTCTTCAAAGGCCACATACTTCTGCATAGCGCCGGTCTTGGGCAGATAGCTCCAAATCTCCTGGCTGGTAAAGCACAGAATGGGGCTCAGCAGCTTGGTCAGCTGCACCAAGATCTTATACATAGCGGTCTGGGCCGCCTTGCGGCTCTGGCCATTGGTGCAGTACAGGCGGTCCTTCACCACATCCAGGTAGAAGTTCGACATATCCACCACGCAGAAGTTATAGATCGCATGGTATACCTTGCTGAAGTTGTAGGTATCGTAGCCGTCCAGCGCCTCGGCGGTCAGCTGATCCAGTGCATACAAAGCCCACTTATCGATCTCAAACAGCTGGTCGTCGGGCAGCATCTCGGTCTCGGGGTCAAAGCCGTTCAGGTTGCCCAGAATAAAGCGGGCCGTGTTGCGGATCTTGCGGTAAGCCTCGCTCAGCTGCTTCAGAATGCTCTTGCCCACGCGCACATCCACCGTGTAGTCGCTCGAAGCCACCCACAGGCGCACCAAGTCAGCACCGTAATCCTTAATAATCTCCTTGGGCTCCACACCGTTGCCGGCGCTCTTGTGCATCTGCTTGCCCTGCTCGTCCACTACCCAGCCATGGCACAAAACAGCCTTGTAGGGTGCCTTGCCGGTGGTGGCAACGCTGGTCAGCAGGCTGCTCTGGAACCACCCGCGGAACTGGTCGGCACCTTCCATGTACAGATCAGCAGGCCACTGCAGCTCGGGGCGCTCACGCAGTACGGCAGCATGGGTAGAACCAGAGTCGAACCAAACATCCATGATGTCGGTATCCTTCTCCCAGTCGCAGGCGCCGCACTGGCACTTAAAGCCCTGGGGCAAGATCTCGTTTGCCTCATACTTATACCAGGCGTCGCTGCCCTCTTTGCGGAACAGATCCGAAACCGCCTTGGTGGTCTCTTCCGAAATGGTGTACTTGCCGCATGCCTTGCAGTAGAAGGCAGGAATCGGCACGCCCCAGGTGCGCTGACGGCTGATGCACCAGTCGGCGCGGTCACGCACCATGCCGGTCATGCGGTCATGGCCCCAGGCGGGCTGCCATTTCACGGTCTCAATGGCATCGTATACATCCTTCTTGAAGGCATCGATGCTGCAGAACCACTGGCTTGTTGCGCGGAAGATAATAGGCTTGTGGCAGCGCCAGCAATGGGGATACTGATGCTCAATGTGCTGCACGCCCAGCAGATGGCCGCTCTCCTTGATATCCTTGAGGATCACAGGGTTGGCCTTCCACACCATCAGACCCTCATACTTACCCGCCAGAGCCGTCAGCACGCCGCGGTCATCCACGGGCACCTCTACGGGGATCTGGGGATACTTCTGGCAGACGATAAAGTCATCCACGCCGTGTGCGGGGGCGGTATGAACGCAGCCCGTGCCGCTTTCCAGCGTAACATGAGTGCCCACGATCACCAGGCCGGTGCGATCCAGGAAGGGATGCTGATAGGTCATCATTTCCAACTCGCTGCCGCGCACAGGCTCGCCCACGATCTCATAATCGGTGATGCCGCAGGCATCCATAGCCGATTTTACCAGCTCGGTAGCCATGATATGATAGGCATCGCCGATCTTCACAAACGAATACTCAAAATCGGGGTGCACGCTCACAGCCATGTTGGCGGGCAGGGTCCAGGTGGTCGTTGTCCAAATCACGATCCATGCCTTGTCGGCGGGAATCCCGGCCTTGGCCAGCACGCCGTTGGGG
>CAVGKH010000046.1:0-13917 GCA_963629755.1 Gemmiger sp. | reverse complement strand
GCTGCATTATCGCGGATATGCAGCCCCGCGGTAATGATGGCGTTCGGCTCAAGCTGCGCCACCTCATTTACCGTGTTAGAAAGGCCGCTGCCGCCCGAGGTGCAGAATAATACCACTGTTTTGCCCGAAAGATCGTAGCTGTCGAAGAAAGTATACAGGATCATAGGCATATCGCCCCACCAGTTGGGAAAGCCCACATACACCGTATCGTAATCGTCGATATTCTCAATGCTGCCCGCAATTTCCGGGCAGGCGGCCTGCTGCTGTTCGGCCTTGGCATCGTTTACCACCGTATTATAGTCGGTGCTGTAGGGCGTTTGGGGCACGATCTCAAAGATGTCGCTGCCGGTCTGCTGCTGGATCGATTCAGCCACTCTGCGTGTGTTGCCCGACCAGGAAAAATATACTACCAGCGAATGCGCACCCGGCACTGCTTCAGAGTCGGCCGTTTCAGAAGCTGCGGAAGAGTCTGCGCTGGAGTCTGCTTCTGCTGCGGTGCTTTCGCTTTCTGCCAAAGAAGATGCTGCCGCTGTGCTGCTGGCCTCCGCCACATCTGCGGCAGGCTGAGAAGCGCCGGAAGTCGCGCTGCCGCCGCAGGCAGTAAGAGCTGCGGCCATGAAAAGGGCTGTAAAAAGTGCAGAAATTCGTTTCATCATTTTTTCCTCCTTAAATTGCTCTTTAAATTGTGTTTCAGAAAAGTGCCATCAAAGCATTTTTATCTGCCTGCACCGCGGGCGATCTCACAACACAGATAATCCAGCCGGTCGAGCTGTTTTTGCTTAAAGTGGATCTCATCCAGCGTTCCTGTGCGTTTTTTGCGCAGCATGGCGATGCGCTCTTCTTTGGTTTCATTGGGGGATAGTGCCAGCCGCATATAGTGCTCTACCTCGCTGTTTGTAAAGCCTACATCGTGCAGGGTCATAATAAGGCTCAGGCGCTCGATATCTGTTTGGTCATAATGCCAGGAGCCCATCACCTTTTTTACCTCACCGCACAGCCCCCAGCTTTCATACTCCTTGAGTATCTTCATGGGGATATTGTAGCGCTCGCTTGCTTCGTTGATCGTCATGCGAAAAAGTTCCTTCCTGGGGTGTAATCAAAAAAATAAAGGTGCTCCGTTTTTTCGGAACACCCTTATTGTATCGTTCTGCAGGCGCTATGTCTAATACTTATGCATCATCATAAGCTATGCCTGCAATGTATTTCTTGGCAAACTCTATAAATGTGGCCGCCGCGGAAGAAAAGATCTGCTCTTTCTTCCAGGCAAGCGCCGTGGTGCCTTCCAGGCGCGGCTCCAAGGGCACAAACTGCAAACCGTCGTAGCGGCAGTTCAGCCGCATGGCAAGCACCGCACCGATGTTGCTCTGTGCCAGCAGAGCCTCGTTGTATAGCAGGTTTCCCTTGGCGATCACCTCTACTTTGCCCAGTGCCGAGCCGAGCCATTTGCCGATATTGCTCTCGGCAATATCGCTCACAGCTGAGATCAGCGGCAGGCCCACAAGGTTTTGCGGTGTGATATACGGCAGCTTTGCCAGCGGGGAATCTTCGCGCACCAGCGCGCCCCACTGCTCTTTCACGGGCATTGAGATAAACTCATATTTGCGAATGTCTATAGGCTCTGCCATCAGCCCCATATCCAAAAGGCCGCGCTCGATGCCGTCTTTGATATTGCCTGCGTTTCCGCTGAAAACCTCGTATCGCACACGGGGATAGCGTTTTCTAAAAGCGGCTATGCAGTCGGTCAATATTTTTGTAGACAAAAACTCGCCGCTGCCGATCGTGACCGTGCCCTCTAAATTTTCCTGCTTATACAAAAAATCGCGCTTGGTTTTATCGGCGAGCGATAATATCTCCTGTGCGCGGCGCTTTAAAAGCATGCCGTCTTCGGTAAGATAGATATGTGGCTGCTGCGTGTAAACAGCTTTACCCCAAGCTCTTCTTCCAAATCAGCGATCCGGCGTGAGAGCATTGGCTGGGTAACATGAAGCTGCTCTGCGGCCCGCGTAAAATTTTCTTCGCGGGCGATCGCCAGAAAATAATTCAACACTCGAAGTTCCATGTTGTATCCTTTAGCTTTATTTGCGCGGCCCGCGCGGCAGGCTGCTGTAGCCGCCGGGGGTATGGCGGATATTTTCCGGCCTGGTCACCGGCTTTGCCTTGCCCACGGTGGGGCGCAGCGTGCGGCTTTCATAGGTGCCGTCCGGCCGGCGGCTGGCCAGAATAATGGGCTGGTTCTGCAAGGTAAGCACCTTCGGCTTTTTGCGCAGGCGGTATACGATCAGCCCGGCCAGCGCCGCCACAGCCAACGCTGCCAGGCCGCTGCCGATCTTGCGGTGGCTGCCATCGTTTAAAAGGCGCGTGTAGGTGTTGGCCGTAAGCAGGGTATCCAGCCCCGAAACACGGGCCGATACTGTAGCCACACTATCCGACTGCAGGCCCTGGCCCTGCAGCGATACCTTTAAAACCGGCGTGAACGGTGTGCCCAGCACATAATACTCCGGCAGCGAAAACTCGGTTTGCAGATTTTCCGGGTTTACCCCATCGGCCAGCAGCAGGTCGATGCTTTCCGGGCTGGTGAGCGTGATATTGCCCAGCTGCCCGCCGCCGCCCCATACCGGGATCTCGGTATGGCGGTTTTCAAGCGGCACGGTTTTCCTGTGAAAATTGGCAAAGCAATAGTCTCCCAGGTTCACAAGGTCGGCAAATTTGGTGGCGCGGGTCGATGCGCGCATCACCACAATAATCAGCTCTACGCCGTTTTGTTCGGCATAGTTTACCTGGGTATACAGAGCCTCATCGTGCCAGCCGGATTTTGAGCCTTTCATATAAGGGCGGTACACCTGATACGACTCCCAGCGCGTATAATCCGAATGGCTGAAATAGCGCTCTTTTTCCTGAATGTTCGTGGGCTGCATCGTCCAGGTATCCTCGTAGCAGAAAACCGTTTCAAAGCCCGGCTGCTGCATGGCCCACCGTGTAATGACTGCCATATCGCGCGCTGTGCTGTAGAGCTGCTCATCATGTAGGCCGGTGGGGTTGGTAAAGTGCGAATTGGTCAGCCCCAGCTCCTGCGCCTTTTGGTTCATGGCCTCCACGCCGCCCTCGATGCTGCCGCCCACATAGCTGGCCAGCATGTTGGCCGCATCGCAGGCCGAAGAAAGGCAGGTAGCATACAGCATATCCTCCAGCCGCACTTCCTCGCCGGGGCGCAGGGCAATATGTGCCGCCCCCTGCTCCATCGCGTTCATTTCGTTTTCGGTCACGGTCAAAATGGTATCCCAGTTGCCTTGGGCCTTTTCGCACGCAAGACCTAAGATCATAATTTTGGTGATCGAAGCCGGATACAGCACCTCATCCGCATTTTTTTCGATCAGCACCTGCCCGGTGCCGCGCTCCATGACTATATAGCTTTCACTGTCTGTAGTTACGGGGGCAGCCCCTTCGGCCGAAGCAGGCACAGCCATGCCCACTGCCAGCACAAAGGCCAGCACCAGCCCCCACACTTTTTTCATTTTCAAAGTATTCCTCGCAGTTAAAAATTCTCTCGGCAGCGCCGCACAGCCTTTCTTTTTGCGAAAAGCCTTATTTCTGTGCCGTCACCGTCGCCTTTTTATTATAAGCTGTTCCCTCCCGCCAAAGCAAGGTTTCGGCAAAAAGTTACACATTTTCTGCATTTGCAGGTATAATAGTAAAAAGTAATAACAAGGAGCAGACCGCATATGGAGCATGATAAACTTTATAACCAAAAAACAGCTGCCCGGCGCGCGGCTCGGCAGCGGCTGGCGGCCATAGAACCTGAGACTTTTCAACAAATTGGCCTTTGCATGTGGAATCTTTTAAAAGAGCAGCCCGTCTGGCAGCAGGCAGGCAGTATTTTCTGCTTTGTCAGCGCCGAGCGCGAGCCTTGCACGCTGCCCCTGCTTTCGGCCGGGCTGGCCGCGGGCAAGCAGGTATGCGTGCCGCGCATCACCGGCCCCGGCCAAATGGAGCTTGTGCCCATTACCGCGCTGAGTCAGCTGCAGCCCGCCGAATACGGCATCCCTGCCCCGGCGCCGGGCCTGCCTGCCCTGGCATCGGGAGTTCAGCCCGATCTGGCGCTTCTGCCCTGCCTTGCCGCTACCCGGCAGGGCGTGCGTCTTGGCCACGGCGGCGGATATTACGACCGCTTTCTGCAAAGCTATTCCGCTAGGCGGCTGCTGCTTTGCCCCGAGGCGCTTTTGTTTGCCAGCCTGCCCGCCGGCCCCTTAGACGAGCCTGCCCACGCCGTGCTGACCGAAAAGGCTCTGTACGGCACGCTATAAAGGCTCCTCTTTTACGCAAAAGGCCCGCTGCCGTGGCAGCGGGCACTTATTTTTATTTATCACTTTTTTTGCGCAGCAGTGTGTAGGGCGGCAGCTCTTCGGGGCAGGGAATGGAATAGCGCATCTCGGCCCGGTTGGTGGAGGGCACCTCTTCGCCTTCCTCGTTTTTGATCCACGCGGGGCGCAGGGTCACGCTGCCCCTGCCTGGCACAAGCGCCTCGATCTCATCGCCTGCAAAAAAGCGACCGCGCTGAATGCAGTGAGCAATGCCGTTTTCCCAGCGATCCACAATACCCATAAATTCCCAGTTGCGCACATAGCCAAGGCCGTTTTCGCTGTGCTGCTTTGCGCCCTCGGGGCCAAAGTAAAAGCCGGGCGAATAATGGCGGTGGCTGGTTTTGTTCAGTTCCTCCACCACTTCATCGGGCACATCGTAGTCGGCGGCAGGGTCTTGCAAAAAGGCATCGAGCGCCTTGCGGTAGGCCGCCGTAACGCTGGAAACATAATACAGCGTTTTGGCGCGGCCCTCGATCTTTAAGCTGTCCACTCCCGCCTTGCAGATCAAATCAATAAATGGCGCGGTGCAAAGGTCATCGGCATTTAAAATATAGCTGCCGTTTTCGTTTTCCCCCACGGGGAAATACTGGCCGGGGCGGGTCTCCTCCATCAGATAATACTTCCAGCGGCAGGGCTGGGCGCACTGGCCGCGGTTACCGTCGCGCCCGGCCAGATAGTTCGAGATCAGGCACCGGCCCGAGATGCTCATGCACATGGCGCCATGCACAAAGGCCTCGATCTCCAGCTCAGGCGGAGTTTTATCGCGCAGAATAGCGATATCCTCCAGGCTCATTTCACGCGCCAGCACCACGCGCTTTGCACCCAGGTTATAGGCTGCCGTAGCGCTGGCGTAGTTGGTGATGCCCGTCTGGGTAGAAAAATGGATATCCACGCACGGGGCATATTTTTTTACGGCCTCCAGCACGCCGAGATCGGCTACGATAAAGGCATCCACGCCTGCGGCAGCCGCATCCTTCACCGCCTGGGGCAGGCGGTCGGCCTCGGCATTGGTGGGCAGCGTGTTCATGGTCAGGTATACCTTTTTGCCGCGGGCATGCGCATATACGCAGCCCTCGGCCAGCTGTTCATTGGTAAAATTCTGCGGAGCCGAGCGCATACCGAATTCCGGCAGCGCGCAGTAAACGGCATCCGCGCCAAAGCGAAACGCGTATTGTAGTTTTTCCAGATCCCCCGCTGGGGAAAGCAGTTCCGGAACCGGCAGCATAGTTTTATTCTCCTTTTTGTTTTAAAAGCTTTTCGTAAGCAGGGTGCGCTGAACGGCAAAAGGCCATTTATACGATGTGCAATGCTTATGAAAACGGCTTTTTACTTACCCAGCTTTGCGTTCACAGCCCAGGCCTTATCGCAGTTCTGGTTGTGCTCGGCCAGGGTGCGGCCATAGTAATAATGGCCGGTCAGGTCGGTAACAAAGAAATAATACGGGCCATTTGCATCCGGTTCTTCGGGGTACAGGGCCGCGTAAACGGCATCGTAGCCGGGGTTCGAGATGGCACCTGCGGGCAGGCCGCTGATCTCATAGGTGTTATACGCATTGTATATTTCAGCAGGGATATTATCCCAGCCGCCGTAATACGGGGCGATCCAGTTATAGATATAGTTGTTGTCGTCGGGGTTCTGCACATAGCTGCTGGCGTTGCTTTCCAAGCGGGGATAAGGCGAATTTTCGGCCAGGCGATTATGGAACACCGCCGAAACATGGGCGTTTTCCTCGTTGCCTGCCTCCTCCTGGATAAAGCTTGCCAGCACAATGGTATCGTGCAGGCTCATGCCAAGCTCGTCCATGCGGTCATACATTTCATCTGTGACCACGCTGTTAAAATGCGAATAGAAGGTATCCACAAAGTTATAGACCGTATCGTCTTTATAAAACTCATAGGTTTCGGGGTACAGGTAGCCCTCGCAACGCATAAAGTAATTTTTATCCGGTTGCATCTCATTCCAGAAGCGGTACTGGCTGAAATCGCTGCCGTCCTCACCGTTGGCACAGGCCAAAAATTCTTCGGCGGTGCAAAGGCCGGCCTGCTCCATGCGAGCAGCAAAATCCTGCGCGGTATTGCCGTCGGGGAAGGTGATGCGCACCGTATCCGCAGCAGCATACTGGCTCAGCGCCGCCACGATGTCAGCATAGCTTTCACCCTTATACAGCGTAAAATCGCCGTACTGCAGCTGCCCGGCCTGGCCGGTCTGGCGCAGATACAGCTTAAACAGCGCTGCATGCTTGATCACGCCGCTCTCCTGCAGCTGCTTTGCCACCGTGCCCGAGGCCACGCCCTGCGGCACCGACACCGTGATCTCGGTGCTTTCATCGGTGTGCTTTCCGTTTATCTCGCCCATCGCGCTGCTTACCGTCACGGCTGCGGCGATCAGCAGCACAGCCAAAAGGCCCAGCAGTACGGTGCAGCCCTTGGGGCGGCCGCTTTTTTGCGTGCGGCGTTTTTGCTTTTTCTGGTTATTTTGCTGTTCCATATTTTTTATCCTCTTTCCCCAAATTGGGGTTTTTCCGGGGCGATGCCGCATTCCGTTGGCCGCTTCGGCGGGAATGGTGCGGTATGGCCTCAGTTATCCAGCATCAGGCGCATGTAGCATTCAAAAATATCAAACGGCTGGCCCAAAAACTTGATCATGCCATAATCCTGCTGCTTGCCCTCGCCCAAAAACAGGGTGCTGCCTGCCCCCACCGTGATGTTGGCGGTTTCGGCGCCGATCTTTTCGCGGGCGGCTTCCAGCAGCTTTTCGGCTGCACGCTCACCCTCGGCAAAGATCTCAATCACATCCAGCACACCATCTTTTTCAAAATACAAAGCGTAGCCGTCGGCACTGGTCACCACTGTGATGCCGCCGGAATACAGGTTGGTAAGCTCCTGGATCATGCGGTTTTTATCCAGCAGCACACTGTCGGGGCAGTATTTTTTACGCAGCTCCAAAAGCTGGCCTGCGGTGCAGCTGTCAAACTCGGCCTGGGCCCACATATTTTTTTGGATGGGGCGGTTCAGCCTGCGCAGGCCGAAGGCTCGCTGCCAGCCCAGCTTTTCGTAAAAGCCAAACAGGCTTTCGCTTGCCGGGATCAAACATACGAACTCGGCCCCCCGGCTGTGCAGCTCGTTTTCGGCATAGGCCATCAAGGCGCGCATAAGGCCCTTGCCGCGCTGGCTCTGCTCGGTGGCAAGGCCGTAAAAATAATAGCCCTTGCGGCCCTTTAATGTGCAGGGCACCGCCGATAAGATAGCTGCCGTCTGGCCGTCTGCCTCTTCTACAAACACATTGCCTGCGCCTGCAAACTTTTCAAAAACCATTTTGCTGAACTCGGCAGGGTCGCCGAACGCCTGGCTCCAGATATACTGGTAGCGCGCGAGATCCTGCTCGGTTGCTTTTCGTGCCATATACTCTCCCCCTTTTTGGGTGCATCCAAAACGCCGAAGCTTTCGGCTGTTTTTAAATGCACTCAGGTATTGATTTATAGTTACAGCGTGCCTTTCAAAGCCTGCAGAACTGCCTGGCTGATTGCCTCCACGCTCTGCATCTGCCCGTTCTGCACACATTCCACTGTTTTCCAGCCGTAGACCCCGGCGCAGTATTCCGCCGCTGCCCGGCTGCGCGCCAGATACTCCAGGTCTTTTTCGTGAATATCCTTTTTGCTTTCGTCCCCATGGTAGCGCCCGGTCATCAGCTGCTGGCTCACGGCGGGGTCTACCCGCAGATACACCACGGCATCCGGCGCGGGAATGCCGATCTTGGCATACTCAAAGTCGAACAGCCAGTCAAGAAAGCTCTGCCACTCGCCCTGCGGCTTTTTGCTGCACTGGTGCACGGCATTGCTGGTGGTATAGCGGTCGGCAATAACGATGCCACCCTCGCGGTAAAAGCCCTCCCAGCTTTTTTTATAATCGGCAAAGCGGTCTACTGCATACAGGCTCGAGGCTGCGTAGGCGTTCACATCGTCCGGATGCTGGCCGAATTCGCCGCGCAGATACATTTTTACCGGCCCGGCCGCCTCGCTCTGATAGTTGGGGTAGCTTACCTGCCGCACCTTTCTGCCCTGTGCGGCCAATGCCTTGGCCAGCAGCGCCGCCTGGGTAGCCTTGCCGCTGCCGTCCAGCCCTTCGATTACGATCAGTTTTCCCTGCATGATCTTATTCACCCCGCATTTTTTGATATTTTTCGCGCACCTTGGCCGCCTGGCCGCAGCTCATGCGCCCCTCGGGGCATGCACCGCGCAGGCAGCGCGGGCCGCTGTGGGCAAACAGCGTGGGCGCAATGGGGTACACCAGCGCCAGCATCTGCTCGGCGCAGGCGCGTATTTCCCACTGGGCACGGTTGCAGCAGCGCAGATCAAAAAAGTTCTGCAGGCTGCGGGCATTCATGGTGACAACCATCTTGGTCTCGCACGCATTGGGCAGCACAAAGCGGGCATCCTCGTTGGCCATTTTGCTGGCCTTGCTGCGGGCCGTCTTTTCGTCCAGCCCTTGTGCCATCAGCGCGGCAAAGTGTGTTTTTTCCAGCTGTGCAGCCAGTGTTAAATAGCGCGCGGCCTCCTCGTTCATGCTGTCGATAAAGATCTTTTTTGCCTCGGGATCTTTTTCGATCTCGGGCGGGATCACATAGCGAAAGTCATCCAAGCGCACATAGCGCTGGCTCTGCACGCTGAAGCTGGCGATGCGATGCCGTGTGATCTGCGCCAGCAGCGTGCGTGAAACGCCCTCGATGCCAAAGGTAAAGCTGGCGTGCTCGGTGGGGCTGGCGTGCCCAAGGTCAGAGAGCATTTTTAAAAAGCTCGTGGTTTTTTCGGGGGTCAGGCCCTCTAACAGCGTATCGATATGAGCATCCGAATAGCACAGCTTGGCCGCCGCCGCCACCACTTTTTCCGGCTCGGGCGTATGCGCGATCAGTTCCACTTTCAGCATGAAAAATTCTCCTTACTCTTCTTTGGTCAGCGGCGCATAGTTGGCCATGGTTTTTTTGGTTCCCACCTTTTCAAAGGCGATCTCTACGATATGGTCGCCCGCCACGGGGGTCACCTTTACCACGCGGCCGCGGCCAAAGGTTTTATGCACCACGATATCGCCGGGCGCAAAGTTTTTATCGCCCGCCGCCGGGGCTGCCGCAGCGGCAGCCTTTGGCTTTTCCTTGGCCGGGGGTGTGTAGCTGCCTGCCGAAACCGTGCTGCCGCCAAACGGGCTGGGTCCTTTGGGCACATAGCGGTTGTATTCGCTGTTTAAATATGCGCTACGCGGGCTGCCGCTCCAGCCGCCGCCCTCCGGCGCACGGTAAGGGGTATAGCCGCCCCCGCTGCGTGCAGCGCGGCCCTCGGGGGCATGGTAGGGCGTGTAGCCGCTGCTCTGCCCGCTGTAGCCCGAGCGCCCGCCCGGAATGGTGCGGTCGTACCGCTCATACTCGCCGGCATAGCCAAAGCCGCCCGCCAGCTTGTCGCTTTCCTGCTCGTCCAGCAGGTCTTCGTCGATCTCGGCAATAAAGCGCGAGGGCTGGTTGCGCTGGGTGCGGCCAAACAGCATACGGCTGCGGCTGCTGCAAAGGCACAGCTCTTTTTTGGCGCGAGTGATGCCCACATAGCAAAGGCGGCGCTCTTCTTCCATATCTTCTTCGGAGTAGCGCGCCATCTCGCCGGGGAAAATGCCCTCTTCCATGCCGATGATGAACACATACGGAAACTCCAGGCCCTTGGCGGCGTGCATGGTCATCATCACCACCACATCGGCATCGCCGTTGTAGCTGTCGATATCGCTGATCAGCGCCACTTCCTCAAGGTATCCTGCCAATGTGGCCTCGCTGCCGCGCTCTTCCTGGTAGGTTTTCACGGCGCTCTGCAGCTGGCCCAGGTTTTCAAGACGGGCCTGGCCTTCATCGCCCTCTTTTTCCAGCATGGCCTTATAGCCGGTATCCTCGATCACGGCCTGCACAAATTCATCCAGCGGCAGAGTCTGGCTTTTTTCTTCCAGGCTCTGATACAGCGCATAAAAGCTGTTCAGTGCACCGGCAGCGCGGCCAATGCTGGGGTACTGCACGGCCTGGCCGCATACCTCCAGCATGCTGCTGCCCAGCCCTGCGGCGATCTCGGCCACGCGGTCTACCGTGGTGGCGCCGATCTTGCGGGCGGGCTCATTGATAATACGGCGCAGGCGCAGATCGTCCTGCGGGTTGGCGATGAGTGAAAGATAAGAAAGAATGTCTTTTACTTCCTTACGGTCATAAAAGCGCTGGCCGCCTACAATCTTATACGGGATGCCTGCGCGGGCAAAATAGGTTTCCACCGGGCCGGACTGCGCATTCATGCGGTACAGCACCGCATGGTCCTGCAACTTTGCCCCCTCTTTTAAATGGCGGCCGATCTCGGCGGCGATGTGCTCGGCTTCGTCCTGCTCGTTGGCGGCGGTAAAATGCTGCACCTTGCAGCCCTCGCCGTTATCCGTCCACAGCGTTTTGCCCTTGCGGCCCAGGTTATTTTGGATCACACAGTTGGCGGCATTCAAAATATTGCTGGTAGAACGGTAATTCTGCTCGAGTCGGATCACCTTGGCCCCCGGAAAATGTGTTTCAAAATTCAGGATATTTTCAATGGTCGCGCCGCGGAAGCGGTAGATCGACTGGTCGTCATCGCCCACCACGCACACATTTCCGCTGCCGCTGCCCAAAAGGCGCACCAGCTCAAACTGCGCTACGCTAGTATCCTGGTATTCATCTACCAGCACATATTGAAAGCGATTCTGGTAATATTCCAAAACCTCTTTATCCTGCTGCAAAAGGCGCACCATGTTGTAGATCAGATCGTCAAAATCCATGGCACCGGCCTTTTTTAAGCGGGCGGCATAGGCTGTATACAGCTTTGACACCAAGCGTCCCTTGGCATCCGAGGCACTCTCGGCGGCCTGCTCGGGGCCCACCAGTTGGTCTTTCAGATGGCTGATCTGCGAAAGTGCGCTTTTCACAGGCACAAATTTATCGTCTGCGCCCAACTCTTTATATACCTCTTTCATGGCGCGCTGCTGGTCGTCAGAATCGTAAATGGTAAAGCTCTTGGGGTAGCCCAGCTTTTCGGCATCCCTTCTCAGCATACGCACGCAGGCCGAGTGGAAAGTGCTCGCGTTCACATCATTCCCGGCGGTATCGCCCAGCATACGCACCAGGCGGTCTTTCAGTTCCCCTGCGGCCTTGTTTGTAAAGGTGATAGCCAGCACATTCCAGGGCCGCACGCGGCTGTTGCTCATAAGCCCCTGCATAGAGGCCGGCACCTTGGCGCCGGTTTTTACAGCCTCGCGCAGGGTGTTCAGTTCTTCTTCGGCGGCCGGGCGGGGCATCCAGGTGCTGCCGTGGGCCGAGCCAAAGCTGATGATGTTTGCCACGCGGTTTACCAGCACGGTGGTTTTGCCGCTTCCGGCGCCTGCCAAAATCAGCAGCGGGCCGTTTACCGTAAATACAGCCTCTTTTTGCCGGTCGTTCAGGCGGCCGAACTGTGCCTCGATATACTGGTCGCGCAGGGCGATGAATTCTTGTGTCTGGGCGTTTGCCATTGCCATGTTTCTTACCAACCTGTTGTTATTTTTTCTCACCAAAAAGCCCCGCGCCAGACTTTTGGCGCAGGGGATCTTTACTTTTTTCTGCTTCTGATTCAGGCTCAGCGGCGGCCGAAGTGGCTGATATGCGGGGTCGCATCCACAAAGCCGGTCTCAAGCTGGGTCTCCATCGAAAGGCTCTTCGAGGTGCCCAGTGCCACGCAGTTCACGGGGTCGGGCGAGACCATGGTTTTTACCTTCAGTGCCTTGGTCAGATATTCGGGCAGGCCCTTGAGCTGTGCGCCGCCGCCCGTGATCATAATGCCCTGGCTGTAAATATCGCCCGAAAGCTCCGGGGGCGTTTTTTCCAGCACCTGATGTGCCGCTGCGCCGATCTGCTCTACCAGCATACACACCGGCTCATACAGATCGTCGGTAGAAACCGTCAGGCGCTGGGGCAGGCCGGTGATCAGGCTGCGGCCCTTGATCTCCATCTCGCCGTGGAAATCCAGCTCGGGGCAGCAGGCCACCTCTTTTTTCAGGCTTTCGGCCATGCGCTGGCCAATGGCAATGTTGAACTTTGCACGGATAAACTTTAAGATCTCGTCGTCAAAGGTGTTGCCGGCCACATTCACGCTGGTGGATTTCACCTTGCCGCCTAGGCTGATCACGGCAATATCGGTGGTGCCGCCGCCGATATCCACGATCATATGGCCCTCGGGGGCGGTAATGTCGATGCCGCTGCCCAGCGCTGCGGCCAAAGGCTCGTCGATCAGATACACCTGGCGTGCACCGGCGGCGATCACAGCCTCCACCACGGCATCGCTTTCAATGCCGGTAATGGCGGCGGGCACACACACGGCCACACGGGGCTTGATGCGCGAGGAATTCACTTTGCGGATAAAGCGGCAGATCAGCTCACGCGTGAGCATATGGTCGCTGATCACACCGTCTTTCAGGGGGCGGATCGCCGAGATATAGCTGGGAGTGCGGCCCACCATGGCCAGCGCATCGTCACCCACAGCCAGCACCTTGTTCTGACGGGTATCCACCGCCACGATGCTGGGCTGGTTGAGCACCACGCCCTTGCCCTCCATTGCAATAATGATCGAGGTTGTGCCAAGATCGATGCCAATATCGTTCAGAGCCATTGTAATTTCTCCTTTTTCAAACAGCGTAAGATCTATCGTTTAAGCTTTTTGTATGTCTTTTTGTATCTCCGGTTCCAGCACGGCTGCCGCGGCGCTCACGCCGAACACACCTGCAGCCCCCGCCTGCATAAGCGCCTGCGCACAGGCCGAAACTGTGGTGCCGGTGGTGATCACATCGTCTACCAGCAAAAGGTTTTTTCCCTCCACGCTCACACCGGGGCAAACAGCAAAGCTGCCCCAAAGGTTCTGCCTGCGGCCCTCGCGGTCCAGCTCTTCCTGGCGGGGCGTGGGGCGGCTTTTATATAAGGCGTTCCACACTGGCAGGCCCAGGTCTTCGCCCAGTGTTCTGGCCATTTGGCCCGGAATGTGCACGCCGGGTCTTCCGGCCGGCACCGGCACAATGCCGGAAAATTCCATGCCAACAGGCATAGCTTCACATGGTAAAAGTATACCATATCCTGCCCGGTAATTACAACCAAAAATGCGCGCTGCTATCAGGTGCGCAAAACCGGCGGCCCGCCACGCTTCGCCGCTGTATTTCATGCGGCGCACAGCTTCGGCTGCCTCGTTTTTATAGCAGTACAGACTGGCTGCGCCCGAAATATGCACCAGCATGTAGTCTCCTACCGCCAGGCGGTAGCGGCTCATGCGGTATTCGCTTTCTTTTTCGGCGCACTGCGGGCACAAAAGCCCCAGCACCGGCCGCCCGCACAGCGGGCAGGCACGCGGGAATACTAAACTGCGCAAAAGCTTTTTCATACGGTGCTGCCTTTTTTCTTTTCTTCGCAGATCATATTGGCCAGGCAGGAATAGCGCAGATTCTGCTGGCGGTTAGCCACCATGGTCTGCAGTGTGGTGCGCTGGCCAGCCACCACACTGCAG
>CAVGKH010000045.1:0-13956 GCA_963629755.1 Gemmiger sp. | reverse complement strand
GTAGGGCACATCGCCATAGGGGATATACTCGGTTTGAAACACCCCCAAAAAGCCCTCGGCTGTGCGGTTATAAATATTCTTTTCGGGATATTTTTCTTTCAGCTCGTTCAGCGCCGCATACAGCTCATTATAAAAAGCCGCTGTGTCGGGCGCCAGGCGCAGCCCGTTCAAATAGGGGTAATCCGCGTTTGTATATACGCTGGTGCCGTTGCGGTTCCAGTTTTCGTCCATGTAAAAGCGGGTAATGCCGGGGCGGGTCTCGTTGGGGTCTTTTTCATACTGCACTATGCCCGCCGTGGCCAGGGCAAAGTATCCGCGCACACCCAGGTTGCCTGCCAGCAGCACAGCCAGTGCCAGTGCCGCGGCCCTCTGCGGCTTTGCAAAGCGCTTTTGGGCAAGGCCGCAAAGCTCATAGCCCAGCACCGGCAGCATGGGCAGTGCCGACCAATACCAGTGCCGGTAATCCGATACCGGGTAATACTGTGCCCAGCCTGCAGCCGCATACACGCACAAAACCACCGCCAATACATCTTTTTGCAGGCATGGTGGCACCTTCGGGCTTGCAATGCTTTTTGCATAGGCTGCCAGCACGGGCACACCTATGCGCAAAAGGCACAGCCCCACTGCCGCAGGCAGCGCCAGCCAGATCCAGTCGATCAGCGGGTTGCGCTTGATCCATGCGCCCGCTAGGCTCCACACAAGGCGCACCAGAAAGCCGGTAGAAGCGCCCGCCGTGTTGGTTTCAGCTGCAAAGCTGCTGGTGCCCACGATCACCATACCATGCCAGGCATCCAGTGTGCCGTTTTGCAGCATAGGCAGCACCAGCACCGCCAGCTGCACCGCAAAGCCTGCAGCATACACTGCCAGCTCACACAAAAAGGCTTTTGCTGCCCGGCGGCGGATCAGCTGCACCAGCACCAGTGCCGCAGCGCCCGCTATAAACATAAGCAGGCCTACCGGCAAGCGGCACCAGGCGCAGAGCGCCGCGCACAGCCCGGCCAGCGCCAAGCGCCACCAGCCGCCCCTTTGCTCGTACTGCATCACCAACTCACAGGCCAGCAGCTGAAAAAACAGCGCCGGAATGCTCGACCATGGATGCAGATGCCAAAAATACATATAGCTCAGCGCCGGGGCCAGCAACGCTGTAAGCAACGCCATGCCGCGCCCCATCAGCTTTTTGCTTACGGTATACAGCAAAATGCCGCACCCAGCCATGCCCACGGCCGCTGCGATCTGAATGCTGGCCATACTGTCGCCAAAAAGCTTGATAAACAGCGCATCGTACCACACGGCCAGTGCACCGTACTGCGTAAAGGTATCACGGAACAAAACCGCCCCATGCGCAACCTTCAGAGCCGCCTCAAACATCACGCCGTCGTGGTGAGGGTCACAGCCATACAGGCCGAAATACAGCGTGACCGCAAGGGTCAAAACCGCCGTCAGCGCACAAAAGCACACATCGGCTTTTTTATTTTTCTGCTCCTGCATGGCTTCCCCTTTCTTTTTATGATAAATACCGGCGATTTTCAAAATCCGTTTCCATAAGATCAGCCCATAAATTCACAGATCTGGCTGTCCATTACCCGGCTCACATCCTGCCCGGTCAGCCAAGCTTTGCTGAATTCCACCGTTTTTTCAATAGCCTCGGCAATATGCCAGCGTGGCTTCCAGCCAAAGGTCGATTTCAGCAGGCTGCAATCCAGCTTTAAAAAGTTAGCCTCATGCGGGGCATTTGCCTCGGCCTGGTTTTCCCAGGTAAGGCCGTCTCCCCACTTTTCGCAGAACAGGTTCACCAGCTCGCCCGTGCTCAGGCAGTCGCAGTCGTCCGGGCCCACATTATAGTAGCCTGCAAACTTACCGTCTTCATACTGCTTCTGTGCGATCATCAAATAGGCATTCAGCGGCTCCAGCACATGCTGATACGGCCGGGTAGACCACGGGTTGCGCACCCCGATTGCCTGACCCTTCTGCGCAGCACGCACACAGTCCGGCACAATGCGGTCTGCTGCAAAATCGCCGCCGCCGATCACATTGCCGGCGCGCGCCGTGCTTACAGCCACGCTGCCATCGGCAAAAAAGCTGTTTTTGTAGCTGTGCGTTACCAGCTCTGAGCAGCTTTTGCTGTTGCTGTAGGGGTCAAAGCCGTCCAAGGGTTCATTTTCGCGGTAGCCCCAGGCCCACTCGTTGTTATGATATACCTTATCGGTGGTCACATTCAAAACGCTTTTTACGCCGCCGCAGATACGCACGCACTCCAGCAGGTTCACGGTGCCCATCACATTGGTCTCATAGGTCTCACGCGGTGTGCGGTAGCTTTCGCGCACGATGGGCTGCGCAGCCAAGTGCAAAACGATCTCAGGCTGCGCATCGATAAATGCCGCCTTGAGATAATCGAAATCGCGCACATCGCCGATGATGCTTTTCATGCGTTTTTCCAAGCCCGCCAGCCGAAAAAGGCTGGGCTCGGTGGGCGGCGTAAGCGAGTAGCCCGTTACCTCGGCCCCCGCGCTTACCAGCATCTGGCACAGCCAGCTGCCCTTAAACCCGGTGTGCCCTGTTACAAACACCCGCTTGCCCTTATAAAAGCTCAAATCGTTCATGTTCAACCTCTTTGTTTCAGTCCTGCCAAACCTTCCAGGGGGCTTTGCCGCTGGCCCACAGCTCTTCCAGCTTTTGCTTTTCGCGCTGGGTATCCATGCACTGCCAGAAACCGGTGTGCATAAAGGCACGCAACTGGTCGTCTTTGGCCATATTTTCAATGGGATCTTTTTCAAACACGGTGGAGTCGCCGCTGATATAGTCGATCACACCCGGCTCACACACCATAAAGCCCGCATTGATCATACTGCCGTCCAGATCGTTTTTCTCACGGAAGCCGGTAATGGCATTGCCCTCACCGATGTTCAGCACGCCGAAGCGCTGGCCCACATTCACTGCCGTGATGGTGCACAGCCTGCCGTGCGATTTATGAAATTCCACCAGTTTTGCAATATCCACATTGCCCACGCCGTCGCCGTAGGTAAGCAGAAACGGCTCGTTATCCAGATACTTGGCCACGCGCTTGATTCGCCCGCCCGTCATGGTGTTAAGGCCCGTATCCACCACAGTCACCTTCCAGGGCTCGGCATGGCTGGTGTGCACCTCCATGCTGTTGGTGGCAAGATCAAAGGTAATATCGGCATTGTGCAGGTAGTAATCGGCAAAATACTCTTTGATCACATGTTGCTTATAGCCGGCACAGATTACAAAATCATTATAGCCATAGGCCGAATAGATCTTCATGATATGCCAAAGGATCGGGTGATCGGAGATCTCGATCATGGGTTTGGGTTTAAACTGGCTTTCCTCGGTAATGCGGGTGCCAAAGCCGCCCGCTAAAATAACAACTTTCATGGTCAGCACTGCTCCTTAAACCGGGCGGTATGCCCGTTGATGCTCTTATTTATTTTTGATTTCGCCTCAAAAAGGCTCTGATTTGCATAGTTATACGGATAGAGTATACCATATTTTTGCCCATAGGAAAAGCCCCGCGCCGAATTTTGCGAATTTTCACCGGAGGTTTATAATAGGGGCATTTTTATGCCCTCTGCGGTTGCAATTTTGCCCTGAAAAAGGTATAATAATACTGGATTAGTTTATGATTTAGTATAGGCAGGTGTGGCTATGGCTCCGATACGGGTGCTGCAGATCGTGCCCGCAATGAATGCGGGCGGCATGGAGACCTTTATTATGAATGTTTACCGTGCGATCGACCGCAGCAAGGTGCAGTTTGACTTTTTGTACCACTACGATATGCCCTGTTTTTATGACGAAGAGATTTCAGCCCTGGGCGGGTATATCACCAAGCTCACCGTGCGGCAGGATAACGATCTGCCAAAGTATCTGCGTGAGCTGGAAGCCTTTTTTACGGCGCACCCCGAATACCTCGTGATCCACGGGCACTACAGCGGCTTTGGCATGTTTTATAATACCATTGCCAAAAAATGCGGCGTTGCCGTGCGGGCAGGCCACAGCCATAACACGAACTATGAAAAAAATCTGGTAGGCCGGCTCGACCGCGCCATGAGCTGGTTTTTCACCTTTGGCCTGACTGACCGCTTTGCCTGCGGCATGCAGGCCGGCAAGGTGCTGTTTCGCGGCAAGCCTTTTACTTTTTTGCCCAACGGTGTGGATGCCGTAAAGTTCAGCACGCCGGATCCTGCCGGGCGCGCCGCACTGCGCCGTGAGCTGGGCGTTTCAGAAAGCGATATCTTATACGGCCACATTGGCCGCTTTACCCAGCAGAAAAACCACCCGTTTCTCTTAGCCCTGTTTGCCGCGCTTTTAAAGCGGCAGCCCCATGCCCGCCTGGTGCTGCTGGGCGAGGGCGATGGCTTAGCCGCCGCCAAGGCGCAGGCAGCCTCTTTAGGGCTAAAGGATTTTGTGATCTTTGCCGGAATAAAAAGCAACACCGCCGATTATTACCGCGCCATGGATGCTTTTTTGCTGCCGAGCCTTTTTGAGGGGCTGCCCGTGGTGCTGGTGGAAGCGCAGGCGGCGGGCCTGCCCTGCTTTGTATCGGATACCGTTGATCATTCGGCAGCATTTACCCCCAGTGTGCAGTTTTTGCCGCTGGAGCAGCAGACCTGGGTAAATGCCCTGGCCGGGGCCAGCCTTGCCCGCAATGCGAACGCCCTAGCCGATACCCGCGCCGCCGGGTATGATATGGCCGAAACGGCCCAGAAATTGCAGGAATTTTACCTTAGGAAATATAAGGAGGCTGACCGGCCATGTTAAGCGATGCTTCTCAGCCTCTGATTAGTGTAGTGGTACCAGTATATAACCCCGGTGTATATTTTGCGCCGTTTTTGGTCAGCCTGCGGGCGCAGACCTGGCAGAACTGGCAGGCTGTTTTAGTAGATGACGGCAGCACCGACGGCAGCGCCGAAGCAGCCGATGCTGCTGCCAAGGCCGACAGCCGTTTTGCCGTGCTGCATCAGCCCAACCGCGGTGCGGCGGCAGCTCGGGCGGCAGGCGTTGCCCGTGCGACGGGCGATTTTCTTTTGTGCGTAGACAGCGACGACCTTATGCACCCCGAAATGCTGCAAACGCTGGCAGAAGGCTGCCTGCAGCACAAGGCTCAGTTGGCTTTTTGCCGCTTTGCACCGTTCACAGGCCAGCCCCCCGCCGATGAGCAGCCCCCTGCCGGGCAGGTGCTTACCGGGCAAACGGCGCGCGAAATGCTGCTGCATGACCAGCGGTTAGACTACGCCCTCAGCAATAAGCTGTTTGCCAAGGGGCCTTTGACCCCCGCCATGCTGCAGTGTCCCTACCGCTATAACGAAGACCTGCTGGCCAGCTGGCGCGCCTTTGCCGGGGTGCAGACCGCGGTGTTTTACGATTTTGACGGCTATCACTGCCGCCAGCATGCCGCCAGCACCAGCCACCAGGGTATCACCCTGCCGTTTTTGACCGACCAGCACGCCGTGGCAAAACTGATTTTGCAAAGCGCCCAAAATACGCCCTTGCAGCAAAGTGCCTCTGCCTTTTATTATGAAAAACTGCTTTACTTAGAAAGCATGATCCTGCGCCAGCCGCGGCAGAGCGAATTTGATGGGCTGCGCCGTGAGCTGCGCATCGAACTGAAAGCAGGCTTCGCCGCCGCTCTGTGCAATGGCTCGCTCAGCCGGGGCATGAAGCTCTGCGCGGTTTTGAGCCGCTTTCTGCCGCCTGCCTGGCATTTAGCCTGCCAAACGCTTTTGCACGATAAACGATAACTATTACTTATGAAGCTTCTTTTTGTTTTAGATTATGTTGATTTTCCCACCGCGGTAAACCCGCAGCTGGCCGCCCGCCTGGCTGGGCAGCTGGTGCAGATGGAACACTCGGTTTTACTTTTGCGCCTGTGGGACGGCTGCACCCCGCTGCCTGCGCCCCCTAGGGGTGTAGCTGTGCACGATATTGCTTTTGCCGACGAGCACCAGATGAACCTTGATTTGGAAAACGGGCGTAAGATCGGCAGCCCAGCCCCGGTGCGCGTAGCGCGCCTGCTCACTCACCCCGCCGCAGCGGCAGCAGCCTTCCGGCAGCTGATTCTGCATAAAAACCGGCGGCAGATCGTCTGCACGTACGAGATCGAGCAGCTGTGTGCCGCTGAGCATTACGATGCCGTGATTGCTGTGTGCGCGCCGTATCACACGGCCTGGGCGCTGGCCGAAGCGAATATCAACGCCAAAAAAGCTACCTGGCAGATGGATCCTTACTCTGCCAACCGCGAATATACCCCCTATGGCGGTGCGCAGAAAGAGCTTGCCATGTATGCCAAGATCGACCGCGCGTTTATTACCAAGCTGATGGAGCTGGATTATGAAAGCGGCCCCCTGGCCCCTGCCAAACCCAAAACGCAGGTGCTGGAATTTCCGTGCCTGGCGCCGCTGCCCCCGGCCCCAGCCAAAGCACACGAGGGGCTGCAATGTGTGTTTGCGGGCAGCCTGCACCCAGAGATCCGCCAGCCCTATGCACTGCTTTCGCTGTTTGCAGCGCTGGCCGATGTGCCCGGGCTGCAGCTGGTGATGGTAGGCGGCGGCTGGGAAAATTTTCCGCCGGACACTGCTGATGTCTGCCGCGCCGCACTGGGTGAGCGGCTGTGCATTATTGGCCAGGTACCGTCCGAGACCGCACGCAGCTATATGGCCGGTGCCGATGTGCTGATCAACTTAGGCAACACGGTGACCAATCAGCTTCCCAGCAAGATCTTTGAATATTTCAGTGCCGGAAAACCGGTATTGAACCTGTGCGCAACCCCGGAAGACCCGTCGCTTGCCTATTTTGCACGCTACCCGTTGGCGCTCACCCTGTTTGCAAGTGACCCCGATGCCCCCGGCAAGCTGCGTCGCTGGCTGGCCAACACTGCCGGAAAGCACCTGGAATTTGCGCAGAGCGCCGCCCTGTTTGCCGAAAATACCCCTGCCGCTGTGGCCAGCTCACTTTTAAAGGGCCTGCAGTGATTTTTGAAAGGAATCTGCTTTTCATGAAAGTTTTATGGCTTGTGAATCTTACCCTGCCCGAGCCCAGCCAGGCCCTGGGCTTCGGCAACAATCCCGTGGGCGGCTGGCTGATCGGCCAGCGTGAGCAGCTGAAAAAAAGCGTTTCACTGGTGATCTGCTCAGTCGATGCCAGGGTAAAGGAAAGCACTTTTCTTACCATAGACGGTGCCTCTTATGCCATTCTGCCTACGGGCAGCCAGCAGGAGTTTGCCGCGCTTCTACAAAAGGAAAAACCGGATATCGTGCATTTGTGGGGCAGCGAGAACCCCGCCGCCCCCGTTTTGGTATCGCTGTGCGACCCCGAGCGCGTTCTGCTTTCGGCGCAGGGCATCATGACCCCCTATACCGAGCATCTTTTAGACGGCGTGCCCGAAAAATACTGCCGCAGCACACCTTTGCAGAAGCTGGCCACTGTGCTGGATAAGGGTGAGCTGCTGGACGAGCAGCTCGCCTTTTATAAAGAACAAAGCCAAAAAGAAGCGGCTCTTTTGGCAGATCTGCGCCATGTAACGGGCCGCACCCCTTGGGATAAGGCCGAGCTTGCCAAGCTGGCCCCCCATGCAGAATATTATGTTTGCAACGAAACACTGCGCCCCGGCTTTTTTACAGCGCGCTGGCAGGGCGGGCCGCAAAAGCCTGTGCTGTTTTTGAGCCAGGGCAACCAGCCCCGCAAGGGTCTGCACTGGCTTTTACAGGCCCTGCCCCCGGTGCTGGAAAAATATCCCGACCTCACCCTGCACATTGCCGGGTGGCCCATGGTAAAAAAAGGCCCCCTGCTGGAGCCTGTGCTGCGCCTGCTTCTCCCGTATCAGACCTACTTAAAAAAGCTGATCCGTGAACTGCATCTGCAAAAGCAGGTAGTGTGGCTGGGGTGCCTGAGTGAAAGCGAAATGCGAAAAGCCCTTTTGCAGAGCAGCATTTTTGTTATGCCCAGCAGCCTGGAAAACAGCCCCAACAGCTTGGGCGAGGCCATGCTGCTCGGCATGCCCTGCATCGCCACCGATGCGGGCGGTACCGCCGGTATGCTGACTAACGGCAAAGAGGGTATTTTGTACCAACCTGAAGATATTTCTGCGCTGACCACCGCGATTTTGCAAATGCTGGACGACCCCGCCCAGGCAAAGCACTTTGGCGATGCCGCGCGCGAGCGGGCGCTTATCACGCATGACCCCGTGCGCAACGGGCAGGCCATGCTGCAGATCTACCGCTGGATTTTACAGGAGGAATAAGCCCATGGCAAACCCGCTGCTCAGCGTGATCGTGCCGGTATACAAATGCGCCGATACGCTAGATCGCTGTGTAGAAAGCGTTTTGGCTCAAAATTTTTCGGATTTTCAGCTTATTTTGGTTGACGATGGCAGCCAGGACGAAAGCGGCGCTTTGTGCGATGCCTGGGCGGCGCGTGATACCCGCATTACGGCCCTGCACCAGAAAAACGGCGGCGCATCGGCAGCGCGCAATACCGGCCTTGCCGCCGCCAAGGGTACCTATATCGAATTTTTAGACAGTGACGACAGCCTTCTGCCCGGCCTTTTTGCGGCAGCGCTCCCCATAATGGAAGTGGAAAAGCTGGATCTATATTTATTTTGCCTGCAGCGCCTTTCAGACGGCGGGTGTTACCGGCCGCCTGTGACCGGCTTTTTTGGAAGCCCGGCAGCCCTGCGGCAGTGGTTTTTGCCCCTGTTTTGCGAGGGCGGGCATTTTGAATCGCCCTGTAATAAAATTTTTCGCCGCAGTGTGATTGGTGAGCTGCGGTTTGACCCTAAGCTGCGGGTAAATGAAGATGTGTTATTTAATTTGTGTTATCTGCTCAAATGCGGGGCAATGCGCCTGACCGATACTGCCTGCTATTTGCAGGACGACCGCGGCGGTGAAAGTCTTTCGCGCAGCATGAACGCCGATTTTTTGCAGGCAGAAGCCTCCACGCGCCCTGTGCTGATCTTCTTTTTATCGGAATGCGGGCTTTCGCAGGCTGAAGCCGCCGCTATTGCGGATGCCCGCCGGGCCGCCGCCTGCCGCAACCAGTTTGGCATTCTAACAGGGCGGGGCGGCGCACTGCCTTTTGGCATACAGCGCCGAGCCTTTGCCGAGATCTTTGCCTTTGCGCCCGCCCGCACTTTGCTGCTGAAGCAGCTTGCTGCCGACTCCAACCGCCTGCAGGCCGGTGTGATCGCATTTTGCGTGCGGTTTCGCCTGGCAGTTGCCCTTACCCTGCTGTGCAAGCTGAAAAATCTATTTTTAGGGGGAAGTTCTTATGGCTAAGATCAGCGTGATCACGACTGTTTATGATGCAAAAGATTATCTGCCGCTGACCATTCAAAGCCTTTTGGCCCAAACACATAAAGATCTTGAGCTGATTTTGGTCGATGACGGCAGCCCCAACGGCTGCAGTGAAATTTGTGACGAATGGGCCGCCAAAGACAACCGCATTAAGGTGATCCACAAGCCAAACGGCGGCCCTGCCACGGCCAGCAATGCTGGGCTGGATGCCGCTGCAGGCGATTATATCGGCTTTGTGGATTCCGATGATCTGGTCGAGCCTGATTTTTATGAAAAGCTGCTGACTGCCATGCAGCGCTCCGGCTGCAAGCTGGCCGGGTGCTGCGCGGGCGGCATTGATGAAGCAGGCGCGCCGCTGCCCGAAAAAAGCGTGACCTGCCCGCTGACAGGCGTGCAGGATGCTCTCGGCCTTTTTTATGACACCTTTCAAAACGGCGGCATGTATGCCATGCTTTGCTGGAACAAGCTGATGGCTGCCGAGCTTTGGCAGGGTGTGCGGTTTGATACCAGCTTTACCTATGGCGATGACTGCAATATTCTGCACCGCATTTACGACGGGCAAAAGATCTTTTGCCTGGACGAAGAGCTGTATCACTACCGCAGCCGTGCGGGTAGCCTTACGGCTAAGCCGTTCCGCCCTGCTATGCTGGACGATCTGCGCCTATACCGCATGTGGTATGAGTTTTTGCTGCAAAAGCCGGAGCGGCAGGATCTGGCCCAGTGGGCGCTGGCCCGCTGGTGGCAGCGGTTTTATCTTTTTTATGTGCAGGCTCGCCAGCAAAATCAGCTGGATGCCAAGGCAAAGGCTGCGTTTGCCGCCTACCGTGCCCAGCTGAAAGCTTTGATGCCGCAGATCCAGGCCTGCCCGCATATTTCCGGTTTTGAAAAAAAGCGAGCACAGCTGTTTGCCCTAAGCCCGGCACTGGCCTACAATGCTGCGGCCCTTTGGGGGCGGCTGCAAAAAGGAGGCTGGGCATGAGCACACTGCACTCCCCCGCTGTTTCGGTGATCGTGCCGGTTTACGGCGTGGAAAAATTTCTGCCAGCCTGCCTTTCCAGCCTGCAGGCACAGACCTTTACCGACTATGAGCTGATCTTGGTCGATGACGGCAGCCCGGACGGCTGCGGTGCCCTTTGTGATGCCTGGGCCGCCGCGCACCCGAATGCAGCCGTGATCCACCAAAAGAACCAAGGGCTTTCCGGTGCGCGCAACACAGGCATTGCCGCAGCCAAAGGGCGGTATCTGGCCTTTATCGACAGCGACGATCTGGTGCGCCCTGCCTTTTTGCAAACGCTGTATGAAGCCTGCGAACAGAGCGGCGCAGATATGGCGCTTTGCGGCGTGGAGGATGTTGCCGAGGATGCTTCGCCGCTGCCAGAGCCTGCACTCAGCCTGCCGCAGGCTGGATGCTATGCGGGGCGCGCCCTGCTGGAGCAGTTTTATTCCCCCGGCGCACAAAGCTATACCGTAGCATGGAATAAACTTTACCGCCGCGAGCTGTGGCAGACTCTGCGCTATCCGCTGGGCAAGCTGCATGAGGACGATGCTGTGGCGCATCGTTTGTTTTTTGCCGCACAAAAGGTGTGCTGCATCGCAGAGCCTCTATATTGCTACCGCCTACGGGCAGGCAGCATTTGCCACACTGAGCTACGCCCTGCCCATTTTGACGGTGTAGAAGCCCTGTTGGACCGCTTTGCCTTTTATAAGCAGCATGGCCTGCCGACAGCGGCCACTGCCCGCGCCTGCTGGCGGCAGTATTTATATCTTTGCGGGCAGGCAGCTGCCGCCCCCAGCGCCGCTTTGGCACAGCGCATTGGCAGCCTGCAGCCTGCCCTTACCGCCGTGCCCAAAACCGGGCTGGGCTTTGGGGAGCGCTTGAGCGCCGAAAAATGGCAGCGCCTTTCGCCTGATAAGCTGCTGAGGTTATGATTTGAACAAGCTGAAAAGGAGCCAGCTATGGCCATGAAAGTATTTTTGGTACCGCCGCCCGAGCTGCCGGTGCCTGCTGTAAAGGGCGGTGCAGTGGAGACACTTTTGGAGCACCTGATCACCGAGAACGAACGCCAGGGTAAATTGGAACTGTACTGCGCCAGTATCCCTGACCCGGAGGCCCAAAAGAAAACCGCCCATCTGCGGCATACCAAAATGATCTGGCTGCCTGTCGCCCCGGACCGGCGAAAGCATTACCGCTATCTTTGCGGGGCGCGGCGGCGACTGGGCCTGCCTGCCCCGCTGGACCCTTGGTATGAACAGGTGCGCCGCGAAATACGCCGGGTCAAGCCGGATTTTGCCGTGAGCGAAGGCGGCGACCCCACCGAGTTTGCGCGTATCAGCCATATGCTGGGGGCCAAGAAGTGCCTTTTGCACCTGCATGGCCCCACACGGGGCGGCGCGCAGCTTGACCCTTTGTATGGCGGTGTTTTGAGCCTGAGTGAATATACCCGTAAGGAATTTTTGTGCTCCAGTTGCATTGCTCCAGAAAGGGTGCAGGTGCTGCTCAACTGCATCGACCTCGATCATTTTCACCCCAGCCTGCCCATGGATGCCGATGCCCTGCGGGCTAAATTAGGCTTTTCCCCCATTGATTTTGTGGTGCTTTTCTGCGGGCGCATTGCCGAAGAAAAAGGCATTCACAAGCTGGTGGAAGCGTTTAAGCTGATCCCTGACCCTCGCTGTAAGCTTTTGGTCGTAGGCAGCCCGTTTTTTGCAGCCCAGGCCAGCAGCCCGTTTTTAGAGAAGCTAAAAGCCGATTCGGCCATCCTGGGTGATCGTATCTGCTTTACCGGCTTTGTGCCGCATGAAGAGCTTCCGCTGTATTATGGTGCGGGCGATCTGGCCTGCTTTCCCGCTTTATGGCAAGAGCCCGCCGGGCTGGTGGCGATTGAGGCCATGGCCTGCGGGCGGCCGATCCTTGCCACAAAAAGCGGCGGCATGACGGAGTATCTGGCTGGCAGCGATGCGGTAGAGCTGCCCATTCAGCCGGAAAATGAGCTTGCCCCAGCCCTGGCTAAGGCCATTGAAGAACTGGCCGCTGACCCAGCGCGCCGCCTTTCCATGCGCCGCAAAGGGCTGATCCGCTCGCGCTGCTATGGGCAGGAAGCCTACTATAAAAACTTCGTTCAACTGCTGGAAAATTTTCAGGAGCTGAACCATTGAAAGGAGCCCCTTTGCCATGAGCCTGGTGAGCATCATCACCCCTGTATACAATGCCGTAAAAACGCTGGAAGCCTGCGTACAAAGCGTGATCGAGCAGAATTACGACGAGTGGGAACTGCTTTTGGTCGATGACGGCAGTACCGACGGCAGCGCCGCCTTATGTGATGCGCTGGCCGGGCGCGAGCCCCGTATTCGGGTGATCCATCAGTCAAATTCGGGGGTATCGGCCGCACGCAATGCGGGCCTTGCCGCCGCCAAGGGTAAATATATCCTGTTTTTAGACAGCGATGATGCTCTGTGCCCCCGCGCACTGCGCATGGCAGTAACCACGCAGCGCACAGCCCCCGGCTGCTGGATCCTCTGGCGCTACACGCTGGGTGAGCCTGCACGCGACCGTGCTTTTTGGGGCGAGGATGTCGAAATGCAGGGTGTAACGCTGCTGAATGCAGTTTCGCTGGCCTGGCTTTATAACCACTGTTTTTTCTCGATGCCGTGGAACAAGCTGTATGATGCTGCGGTGATCCGTTCGCACGGGCTGCGTTTTGATACGGCCTATTCTTTAGGGGAAGATTTGCTTTTCTGCCTGGATTATCTGGCCGCACTGGGTGAGGAAGATTCGCTGCCCGGCGTATGCCTTTTGCACCAAAACCTTACCTATTACCGTTGCGGGGAAAGTGAAAATACACTTTCTACCAAATACAGGCCCGACTACTGCGATTTGTGGGAACGAATTTTTGCCCGCCTCAATGCCGAATGCGGCCGCTGGCAGTGTCCCGAGGCTGACATGCATGCTTTGCTGCGCGCCGAGCTTTTGATTTTGGCCGAGGGCGCAGCCGATACGCTGCAGCGCGGCACAGAACCAAACCGCAAAGCTGCCGCTAAAATAGCTTTGCGCAGCCCCAAACTAAAAGAAATCTGCGATATGCTGCAGCGGGAAAAGATCTATTCGCCGTATTATCTGCCTGTGCGCCTGGGCCTTGGCAGCCTTATTGCCCGCATGGCAGAAAGTCGCCGGGCTGGTAGCCGCTTATATGGCCGGGTGGACTGGCTGGGGTGGTATCTTTTAGGTGGAAACTGGGAACGGGAGTAGGTTTGGGATAGGCTATTTTGAGTTGGAATATATGGTTTTGGGGCTGGGTGCTGGTTTGCTTATAAAATTATTTTATTTTGTAGGTTTGATTTTCGTTGGTAGGCATTGACGATAAAGGGAAAATTGGTTATACTATTATAGTATCTTTGTTGCTTAGAGGCATAAGCTTTAGCGATATTGATACATTTTAGACTTATATATTGCCGGGTGTAGCGCAGTTGGTAGCGCGCCTGCTTTGGGAGTGCCGTGGCGGTATCCGGGACAGGGCAAGGCGAAACGCCGCAAAGCCTTGTGACGCCTGCATTTTCGGGATTTTTCCCCCGGTTGCTGAAAGCGGCATAAAAGTAGCTTTGACCACAGACAGAAAAATCTTTGATTTTCTCCCTCGCCGTGGTATAATGGCAG
>CAVGKH010000044.1:0-14191 GCA_963629755.1 Gemmiger sp. | reverse complement strand
TTTATTCAAAAACTTGCGGCCCTGTTTTGCCGTAGCGCGCCGCAGAGAGAAGGTTTTGCCAAAAAAGCAAAATGGTTACAAAATAGTATACCCTATCAGAGCGGGAATTTCAACCAAAAACTGCGCCGCAGGGGCTTTGGAGGCCAATTTACAGTTTACAAACGGCGCCAAAAATGGTATAATATAGGGTATTATATTGGGGTTGTATGGCCTATGAAAAATATAGGCTGTAACAGCCGCCTGCCGGGTTAGAAAAAGCGGTTTGGCCCGCACTTTTAGTGCCCGGCTATAGGGGCGGTGCTTTGCTCCTACAATCCATCGGCAAAAGCGTGCTTTGATTTTTGCTTTTTCTTTATTTTACTACAAATCATTCTATTATTCTACTAAAATTGCAACGAGAAAGGAGGGCGCTGCCCATGAGCCTGCAAAGCCTTGGCTTTTGGCTGTTTCTGCCGCTGGTCGCCCTGATCGATCTGCACCTGCCTGCCAAGTGGCAAAACGCCTTTTTGGCTGCGGCAAGCCTTGTGTTTTATTTTTATAACCTGCCTGCAGAGCCTGCCAAGGCGGTGATCACGCTGCTGGCGCTGGCAGCGGTGAGCGTGTTTGTGTATGCGCTGGCGCTGGCCATCGGCAGCACCGAAAAAGGCTCTGCCCGCCGGGCACGGCTGGTGCGCACGGGCGTTATCGGTCTTTTGTGCTTTTTGGCCGTGTTTAAATACTGGAATCTTTCGCCCCTGCCTACGCTGCTTTCGGGCACCGTGCTGGAAAAGCTGCCTTTTCCCCTGGGCATCAGCTTTTTCAGCTTTGCTGCCATTGGCTATATAGTGGATGTGGGGCGCGGCGATGTGCCTGCCGAAAAAAGCTTTGTGCGCATTTTGCTGTTTTTGTTTTTCTTTGGCACCATCACGAGCGGCCCCATCTGCCGGGCGGGCAGCCTTTTGCCCCAGCTGGCCGGCGAGCGCTGGTTTGACCGCACCCGCACCGTAAACGCGCTGCGCCTTTTTGCCCTGGGCCTTTGGAAAAAGCTTGCCATTTCGGATGTACTGGCCCTTAGCTGCAACCAGGTGTTTGCCGATATTTCCGGCCATGGCGGGCCCATGCTGCTTTTGGCCGTGTTTGGCTACACGCTGATCTTGTATTTTGATTTTTCGGGCTACAGTGATATGGCCCGGGCCACTGGCCTTGTCTTGGGGCTGGAGCTGCCCGAAAACTTTAAGACCCCGTTTTTTGCCACGAATTTTTCCGGCTTCTGGAGCCGGTGGCACATTTCACTTTCCAGCTGGCTGCAGGACTATCTGTTTACGCCCTTGGTGTGGGCCGATACCAGCCGCCTGCCGCTGGTGGGCGACCATTTCAGCCCGCTGTTCTGCGTATTCTGCACATTCTTTTTCAGCGGCTTCTGGCACGGCAGCACGCTGCCGTTTATAATATGGGGCTTTTTGCAGGCCGCATACCGTGTGGGCGAGGAGCTTCTGCACCAGCACTTGGGCCGCCCCAAAAAGAAAGCGCCCGCCCGCGTGCAGTGGGCCAAGCGCGCCGGAGTGTTTGTTTTATGGAGCTTCAGCATGGTGTTTTTCCGCGTAGGCAGCGGGCCTGATACCCACGGCCTGGGCGATGCCTTTGTCATCATACGCGGCTGGGCGCACGGCTGGGGCGCGCAGCGCTTTGCCTCAGAGCTGATTGGTGCCATCTCGGCCGGTTTTTACACCGATATCCGCATGATCGCGGCGTACATTCTGTTTGTTTTGTTCGGCATTGCACTGGCCTTTCGACTGGACTGGCTGCGCTTTAAAAAATTTAAGTCGAAGCCCAGCGAACAGGTACTGGCCGCGCAGAAGCCCTTGGTACGCTGGGTGCTCTACTACACTCTGGTGGTGTGCATTCTGGTGGGCCTCATCCTTCAAAACGGCGGCTTTGGCGGCGGCGTATCGTTCAGCTATGCGAACTTCTGATTTTTAAAAGGATAACAGCTTTATGAAAAGCATTTTACAAAAAATGGCGCTTTTAGCTATACCGGTGCTTCTCTGGTTTGCGTTTTTTGCAGCCTTTGAGCCCAACAACTATTTCGGGTTCAAGAGTGCTTCGCATTCCACTGCGCCCATCGCGCGCCTGCGGGCCTTTGAAAAGGCCCCCGGCAGCCGTGTGATTTTAGGAGACAGCCGCCTTGCGCACTTTGACGATGTGCTGGTAAGCGAAGTGAGCGGTGAAGCCTGGCAGAACCTAGCCTTTGGCGGCGCAAGCTTAAAAGAGACAAACGACCTTTTGGAATATGTGCTGGATCATGACCCCGATCTGCAGGAGGTGCTATTCGGCCTGAGCTTTTATACGCTGAGCGCCAATTATAACACCGACCGCATGGGCGCTTTGGAGGATACCCTGCATAACCCGTTCGCCTACTGCCTGAACCTGGAATACAATGTGAATGCGCTCACAAGCTTTTCGGATAAGCTGGCCGGGCGCGGCGATGTGGAGGAAACCGGCGACTGGCAGTACCCTGCTGATTATACCGGCACGGACGGCACGGTATACGATGTGCACACCGTGCTGGCGGTGTATCCGAATGCCATTTTGGGCCGCTGCGAAAATTACAGCGTAAATTACAGCGAGCTGGAACGGCTGTATACCCTGGCCGCAGAGTGCCGCGAACAGGGCGTGCGGCTGACCGTGGTGCTGCCGCCCATGGCCGGGCTGGTAAAAACCGAGGTGTGCGATGTGTACGGCATTACCGGCATTATGCAAAGTGAGGTTCTGCCCGGGCTGCAGGCCGCCGGGCGCGAAGCAGGCTTTGCCGTGCTGGACTATGAATGGAGCGGCAGCTGCATTGCAGACGATGACCGCCAGTTTTACGACGGCTTTCATTTAGACACCCGCTACGGCCTGCCGCAGTGGACCGAACAGCTTTTTGGCGATATGCAAAGCGCCTGGAAGGAGTAAATGCAGATGGCACTGGACTTTTTGATTTTATACGAGCACACGGTGCGCGAGTATGAAAGCGACCTTTTGTTAAAGCTGGAGTTGGAGCGCCGCGGCTATTCGTGCGAGATCCGCCAGCTGCTCGACCGCAAAAAGCTGCGCTATTTTACCTGGAAAAAGCCCCGGGTGCTGGTGAGCAGCAATCTGTATGACAACGAAGGCTTAAACAGCCATGTGTATAACAATATCGGCCGCTGCGACCGCGTGGTGAACCTGCACTGGGAGCAGATGCTCAGCGACACGCAGGAAGAGGGCGACTGGTTCAACATGGCCGGAAACGCCAAAAAGTGCGTGCAGACCTGCTGGGGCAGAAAAACCGCCGAGAGGCTGCAGGCATACGGCATGGAGGCCAAAAATACGCCCGTGACCGGTGCCGTGATGATGGATTTTCTGCGCCCGGAGTTTAAGGGCTATTTTGCCGATAAAGAAACGCTGTGCAGGCAGTTCGGCCTTGACCCCAGCCACAAGCTGCATTTATACATCAGCAGCTTCGGCTACGCCAGCATGACCGATGAAGAGGTGGACGAGCTGAGCCGCATGGCGGGCACAGATTTTCGCGGCTTTGCAAAGACTAACCGCATTTCAATGCGCGAAACGCTTTCTTGGTTTGACCGCTATCTCGAGCAGCACCCCGAGGTGGAGCTGGTATACCGCCGCCACCCGAGCGAGTGGAACAGCCCCGCGCTGGAGGAGCTTGCCAAAAAGCGCCCGAACTTTCATGTGATCTTTGCGGGCAGCGTGAAAGACTGGATCATGGCGGCCGACAGTATCTCAATCTGGATGAGTACCTCGATCGCCGAGGTTTATATGGCAGGCAAAAGCTGCCATATTCTGCGCCCGGTGCCCATTGAGCACGAGTATGATCCTGTGATCTATAAAGGTGCGCACTACATTACCAATTATGAGGAATTTGCCGAGGCTATGGCGCAGGAAGAGCCGCCGTTCCCGATCGAGAAGCAGGTGATCGAGGGCTATTTTGACCCCGACCCGCGCCCGGCCTATCAGCGCATGGCCGACCTGCTCGAAACCGTATACAAGGAGCCGCCGCGCGATACCCCCATGGGCGAGGGCTTTACCCCGCACTTTAACTGGCTCAAGTTCTTTGCGCTTTGGGGCGTACATATCTTGTATTTCTTTAAATTAGAACCCAAAAAGGTGTTTTTCTTTCATAAGGGACTGGCCGATTTTGCCCAGCGCATTTACGGCTATGTGGATAAGGCCTATGTTTCCCCCGAGCAGGCCAAGGCCATGGCGGAACGCATCCGCCCCTATGTGCAATGAGCGGGCAGCGGCGCGCCGGGTATGACTGCGCCCGGGCCGTGTGTGCCGTGACCGTAGCACTGTTTCACTACGGCACCACCTGCGAGGCCATGGGGCTGCACGGCTTTTCAGACCGACTGATCGCTTATGCGGGCGGCACCTGGGGCGAGCTGGCCAGCTTGGTGTTTTTGATGCTCTCGGGCGCAGCGCTCACCTGCGGCTACCCGGCAGGCAGCTTTTCGCTGGCGGGGTTTTATAAAAAACGCTGGCTGAGCCTGTACCCCTTATATTACCTTGCCTATACTCTGGCGGCGGTATGGCTGCTGTTTTATTTCCCGGGTTATTTTAATGCCGCCACCCCCGCCTCACTTTTGTTGAGCGCGCTGGGCATGGACGGCTATTTCAGCTACCGGTGCGCGGGCAGCTATATTCTGGGCGAATGGTTTTTAGGGGCCATCGTGCTGCTGTATCTTTTGTATCCCCTGCTGGCATGGGCGCTGGAGCATCGGTTTGCCCGTGCCGTGGTTTCGGCCATTTTGCCGCTGGCCAGCTTTTTGGTGATCCGCCACGGCTGGTTTGGCATTTATTACGGTATTTACGGGCTGCACAATCTGTGGCTGTGCGCGTTTTTGTTCTGGTGCGGCATGCTGTTTGAAAAATACCATGTGCAGCTTGTGCGCCTGTTTCGCCTTTTGCCCGCCCTGGGCGCTGCCCTGCTGGCTGTTACGGTTTTAAAGCCGCTGGGCATCAATCCCTTTTATACCATGACAGCCGGGGCGCTGGGCGCTTTTCCCGTTTTGGTTTTCTTGGGCGATACGCTGCAGGGCTGCCGCGGCTTTACGGCTTTCTGCCACTGGGTGGGGCGGCAGTCTTACGCGCTTTTGCTGGTGCACCATGTGCTGTTTCAGCAGGGGCTCGTGCGGCTGTTTGGGGCATTTGCGCCCACGCTGCCCGCCTGCCTTTTGGGGCTTTGCGCCGCGCTGGCGCTGGCCCGCCTTTTAAACGCTTTGTACGCCCTGCTTCGGGGCGCGGTATTCCCCAAGGAGGTTTTGCATGAATAATGCCGGTCAGCTGCGGCGCAATGTTATTTTGAATACGGCGGGCAATCTGGTTTTCTTTGCCAGTCAGTATCTTTTGATCATTCTGGTGATGCGGCTTTCGGGTGCCTATGCCAACGGCCTTTTGAGCACTGCCATGAACCTGGCCAACCCGGTTTTGAGCTTTGCCTGCTACGGCATGCGCAGCTTTCAGGTGAGCGATTTTGCCCCAAAATACAGTGACCGCACCTACCTGCGCAGCCGCTATATCACCGTGCTGCTGGCCGGGCTTGGCTGCTGCGGCTTTGCCATGGCTGTGAGCTACACGGCCGAACAGCGCATCGTGATCTTTTTATACACCTTGTGCCGTTTGAGTGAGGCGCTTGTGGATGTGTGGCACGGCTACCTGCAGAAGGCCGAGCGCATGGACATTGTGGGTATCAGCTTTGGCGTGCGCGGCCTTGCCAGCATTATAAGCTTTGCAGCCTGGCTTGCGGTAACGCACGACCTGGTTTTGACCTTGGCTGTTATGTGCGCGCTGAACTGGCTGTATGTTTTTGCCGCGGATATCCCGTTTGGCAGAAAAAGCGCCGATTTTTCTTTTATGGGCGGCGGCACGGCCTGGGCGCTTTTGCTGGAATGCCTGCCCCTGGCCATTTACAGCTTTTTGAACAGCAGCATTGGCTCGGTGGTAAAATATTATTGCGAGCGCCTTTGCGGCACCGAGGCCTTTGGCAGCTTTAACAGCATTTTTGCGCCCGTGCAGATCTTGCAAGTGGGCGCGGCATATATTTTTGTGCCGTTCATCACGCTGTTTGCGCACTGGTGGACCGACCGCGAGGGCAAAAAATTTATGCGCGGGCTGCTGATCGCGTTCGCGGCGCTGGCCGTGCTTTGGCTGTGCGGCGGCGTGGGGGCAGCGCTGCTGGGTCCCTGGGCCTTTGGCCTTTTATATGGGCCGGAGATCCTTGCGTACATGGGTATTTTGCAGCCTTTGGTAGCGGCGACCATTATCACTACGCTGGTTTTGATTTTGTGCCACCTGCTGACCGTTGCACGCGAGATGAAGGGGCTGATCATCGGCAATCTGGCCGGCATTGCCGCCAGCTTTGTGCTGGCAAGCCCCATGATCAACGCTTTCGGCACGCCGGGCGCTGCCTGGGCCACCGTGCTTTCGCGCCTGGTGCAGGCCGCCGTAATGCTGGGCTGGCTGCTGTGGAGCTGCCGCAAGCGGTTTAAAGCCGTATAAGCGGGTACATTCTTTTATAGGTACTGTACCGCCGTTCGGGCTGCCCCCCTTATAGAGTGCTGTTTTTTCAGAATGGGCACTATGCGGTGAGGAACATTTG
Organism: Gemmiger sp.; assembly: GCA_963629755.1. Classification (GTDB taxonomy): domain Bacteria; phylum Bacillota; class Clostridia; order Oscillospirales; family Ruminococcaceae; genus SFIE01. Next base: position 7,572 of record CAVGKH010000044.1, on the reverse strand, counting down.
GCCAAAGGCCAACCGTGACGAACCACATGGTGACCATTCAAGCCCGTGCTTTAATTTTTTATTTCTTATATTCTAATTATCAGGGATTTTATTATGGAAAACGAGACCATTGAAATTGTAAAAGAAAACCCGCCTGCCAAGGTGATGCTGGTGGCGCTGGACTTGGGCAAGTGGGACTGCGAGCGCAGCTTGGAGGAGCTTGCCGCCCTGGCCGAGGCCAACCACATGGAGGCCGCCGCCACGCTGGTGCAGAAAAAGCAGGCGCCCGAGGCAGGCACTGTGCTGGGTGAGGGCAAGCTGGCCGAGGGGCGGCTGGTGTGCGCCAACCTGGGCATTGAGGCCGCCATTTTTGACGGCGAGCTGACCGGCAGCCAGATCCGCAATTTGACCGACCGCCTGGGCGTAGAGGTGCTGGACCGCACTATGCTGATCTTGGAGATTTTTCAGAGCCGTGCCATTACCGGCGAGGGCAAGCTGCAGACCGAGCTTGCCATGCTGCGCTACCGCCTGCCCCGGCTGCAGGGACTGGGCGAAGCGCTGAGCCGCCAGGGCGGTGGCGGCGGCGGTGCGGCCGGTGCCCGCCGCGGTGCCGGTGAAAGCAAGCTGGAGCTGGACCGCCGCCATGTGCACCGCCGCATTGAAGCGCTGGAAGCCAAGCTGAAGGAGTTGGAACAGCGCCGCGGCGAAAACCGCCGTGCCCGCCAGAAGAGCGGCATTCCCGTAATATCGCTCGTTGGTTACACCAATGTGGGCAAAAGCAGCCTTTTGAACGCGCTGTGCGGCAGCCATCAGGTGATGGAAGCCAACATGCTGTTTGCCACACTGGACCCCACGGCACGCCGCCTTACACTGCCCAGCGGCCTGGATGTGGTGATTGTGGATACCGTCGGCTTTGTGAGCCGCCTGCCCCACCATCTGGTAGAGGCCTTTAAGAGCACGCTCGAAGAGGCCGCCTACAGCGATGTGATCATTAAGGTAGCCGATGCCTGCGACCCCGAGCGCATGGAGCAGCTACTCGTGACCGACGAGGTGCTGCAAAGCCTGGATTGTGCCGATATTCCGCAGCTGGTGGTATATAACAAGTGCGATGCCGCCCAAGCTGTAAGCTTTGACCCCGGCGTGCTTTTGACGAGCGCCAAAACGGGCAAGGGCCTGCCCGAGCTGCTGGAAGCACTGGATAAGCTTTTGGCTCACCGCGTGCGCAGCATTAAGATCTTGCTGCCGTATGATAAGCTGGGCCTGGCCGATGCCATGCGCAGCCGCGGCAGCATTTCAAAAGAGGAATACCGCCAGGACGGCGTATATTACGAAGGGATCGTAAAGGTGGACGATCTGCACCTGTATGAGCCTTATATGCAGGAAAACTGAGAAGTTTTTTATTTTTTCAGTATTTTCAGTGCATTGCTTCACAATATACGAATATAAAGCAAAAGCGGCACACTTTCACGGTGTGTCGCTTTTTATCATATCACAGCAGCCTTGTGTTTTTGTGCTTGCCGGTCACGCTGAATTCGGCCCAGTCGGCCAGGTTTACAGCGTGGTCGGCTACGCGCTCTAAGTATTTAGCCAGCATCAGCCAGTCGAGCACTTCGTCCATATCGGCAGGGCTGGTGCTCAGGTGCCCGGCCAGCTGCGATTTGATGTTTACAAAGTCTTCATCTACCGCATCATCCTGTTTCTGCACAGCCTGTGCTTTAAAAATATAGCCCTCGCGAAAGCTCTGCATTGCCGCCGCGATCATCTTCTGTGCATTTTCGGCCATGCGCTCTACCACAGCCAGCCATTCGGGGTGATCGTCGGGGCGGGGCATAGCCAGGCTCAGCTCGGCTATATCCTGCGCATGGTCGCCAATGCGCTCTAAATCGGTATCCATTTTCAGCGCGGCACTCACCCGGCGCAGGTCGCCTGCCACAGGGGTCTGGCGCAAAAGCAGCGTTAGGCACAGCTGCTCGATCTGCTTTTCGGTTTGGTTCACGCTTTCATCGGCCGCCATAATGGCCCTGGCCTTTTCATGATTGCCGGTTTTAAAGGCATCAAGCGCCGCCGCCAGCGCCTGGGCCACGGTTTGGCCCATTGTTTCTACCATTTCATCTAAATGTGCAAGCTCTTGTTCGTAAGCTGTTCTCACTTTCATGGTTGCTCCCTCTTTTTAGCCGAACCGGCCGCTGATATAATCTTCTGTGCGCTTATCCCTGGGGTGGCCGAAGATCTGCCCGGTCTCGCCCATCTCGATTAGCTCACCCACCAAAAAGAAAGCGCATTGGTCGCTGATTCGGGCGGCTTGCTGCATATTGTGCGTTACGATCACCACGGTGTAGTTCTGGCGCAGCGAATCCATCAGTTCTTCCACCTTCATGGTCGAGGCAGGGTCCAGCGCGCTGGTGGGTTCGTCCATCAAAAGCACATCGGGGTTCACGGCCAGCGCTCTTGCAATGCAGAGGCGCTGCTGCTGCCCGCCCGAAAGGCCCAGAGCGCTTTTTTTCAGGCGGTCTTTCACTTCGTCCCACAGGGCGGCACCGCGCAGGCTGCGCTCTACGATTTCATCCAGCTCGGCCTTGGTGTGGCTGCCATGCAGCTTAGGGCCATAGGTAATGTTATCGTAAATGCTCATGGGGAACGGGTTTGCCTTTTGAAACACCATGCCGATGTTGCGGCGCAGCGCCGTTACATCCAGCTTGGGGTCCAGAATATTCTGCCCGCGATAGAGTGCTTCGCCCGTAATGCGCACGCCGGGCACAAGGTCCTGCATGCGGTTAAGCGTTTTTAAAAAGGTGGATTTTCCGCAGCCGGAGGGCCCGATCAGGGCCGTGATCTGCTTTTCGGGAATATCCATGGTAATGCCCTTGAGGGCCTTGAAATTGCCGTAATATAACTCAAGATCTTTGCTTTGGATCACTGTGTTCATATATTTTTACACCTCAAACTTTGCGTTTCAGCGATTTGCGCACCCACTTGGCCGCCAGGTTGATGGCCGTTACCAGCACCAGCAGCACCAGCGCGATGGCATAGCCCACCTGGAAGTTGCCCTCTTCAAACACATACAGATACAGCGCCACGGCCAGCGAAGCGCCGCTGCGGCTGTAGGCTGCAAAAATACTTTTGGCTACCAGCTTACCCGCCCCCGCCGTAAACAGCAGAGCGGCGCTTTCGCCCACCACACGGCCCGCAGCCAGAATGCAGCCGGTCATAATGCCGTCCAGGCTGCAGGGCAAAACGATGGTGTGCACAATGTGCCATTTGGTCGCACCCAGGCCCAGCGCGCCTTCGCGGTAGCTGACAGGCACGGTTTTCAGGCTTTCCTGCGTGGTGCGAATAATGGTAGGCAGAGTCATGATGGTAAGCGTGAGGCAGCCGGAAAGCAGGCTGGTCTGCAGGCTGAGCTTCTGGCAGAATACCAGATAGCCCACCAGGCCATACAGAATGCTGGGAATGCCCGCCAGCGTTTCGGTGGTGAATTCGATCACACGGATCAACTTTTTGTTTGTGGCATACTCATTCAGATACACTGCCGCGCCCACGCCTACGGGCAGCACGATCAGCAGCGTGAGCAGGATCATATACAGCGTATTGAGCAAAAACGGAAGGATGCCCTGCGTGCCCTTTGTTACGCTGGGAACCGAAACGATCAACTGCCAGCTGATGGCCGGAATGCCCTTGACCACCACATAGCCGATGACGCCCGCCAGCACAGCCAGGCATATCGCGGCAGCCAGGTATACGGCCCCCGTGAGCAATAGCCCCTGCATACGGCGTTTGTTACTCATCGTCATGCCCCCCTTTCAGCACCAGGTTCAGCACAGCGTTGATGGCCATGATAAAGAGGAACAGCACCAAACCAATGCTGAACAGCGCCTGCCGTTGCAGTCCGCTGGCATAGCTCATTTCTTTGGCGATGGCTGTTGTAAGAAAGGTAACGCTGGTAAAAATGCTGGGCATGTTGGCCACATTGCCGGCCACCATCATTACGGCCATAGCCTCGCCCACGGCGCGGCCAATGCCCAGCACGATGCCTGCCGCAATGCCGCTGCGGGCGGCGGTAAGGCTTACTTTAAAATAGGTTTCTACCGGCGTTGCGCCCAGTGCCAAGCTGGCCTGCTCATACTCGGGCGGCACTGCGTTGAGCGCTGTGGTCGCTACCGAGATCATACTGGGCAGGATCATGACGGCCAGCACCAGAATAGCCGAAAGAAGGCATGCGCCGCTGCTGAGGGAAAAAGCCTTTGCCACGGCGGGCACCAGCACCAGCATGCCGATCAGGCCATACACTACGCTGGGAATGCCTGCCAGCAGCTCGACTGCCGCACCCACCACGGCTGCCAGTTTGGGCGGAGCCATTTTAGAGAGGAACAGCGCCGTAAGCACACCTACAGGCACACCGATGATACATGCGCCCAGCGTGCCGTATACGCTGGTAAGAATAAACGGCAGAATACCGTAGCTGGGCTCTGTCGCCGTAGACTTCCACACGCGCCCCAAAAGAAAATCAGAGAGGCCGATCTCGCGAATGGCAGGCAGGCCCGCGCTGAAAATATATACGGTGATCAGCACCACGCAGGCCACCGCCGCCATGCCGCACACAAAAAACAGTGCATTCATAACGGTTTCGATGCTGTCTTTGATCAGCCTGCCGAGGCTGCGTTTTTTCAGCAGTACCTGCCGCTTAGGCTCTGCCTGCTGCGGGGCGGCGCTGCCAAGAGATAAAGCTGCTTCCTGTTTCATACTTTCCTCTATTTCAGAATTAGGGCGGCCCACGCAAGGCCGCCCTATGGTGTTTTTTACCGAATAGTTTTTTATAATAAGCGCTGCCGCTTCTATCAGGCTACAGGCACGGCACCAGCCTTGCTGATGATATCGGCTGCATTTGCGCTGGTGGCAAAGTCGATAAAGGCTTTCACGGCAGGGGTCTGCTCGGCACCGTCCTTGGTAACGAACACAAAGGGGCGCTGAATGGTATAGCTGCCGTCTTTTACCGTGGCCTCGGTGCACTCAATACCGTTCACCTTAACAGCCTTCACGCTGTCGTCCAGAGCTGCCAGAGAAGCATAGCCGATAGCGTTTTCATTAGCCTGCACCGCAGCGATCACAGCGCCGGTAGCGGTAAGCTCCTGTGCATATTTGCAGTTATCGGCTACTTTCAGAATGCTCTCAAAGCCATCGCGCGTGCCGGAGCCTGCCTCACGGCCGATCATCACGATCTCGGCATCGGGGCCGCCCACTTCTTTCCAGTTGGTCACTTCGCCGGTGGCAATGGCAGCGATTTGGTCGGTGGTGAGGTCATCCACAGTGTTGGCGGTATTCACAACGATGCCAATGCCGTCCAGTGCAATGGTGGTAGCGGTCACACCGGTCTCACCGTCTTTCAGAGCGCGGGAGGAAAGGCCGATATCCAAGCTGCCCTCCTGTGCGCCGGTAATGCCGGCACCCGAGCCGGTGGGGTCATAGGTAACATCTACACTGCTGTTTTCTTCCATGAAGGCTTCCTGCAGGGCGCCGATCACCTTTTCCATCGAGGTAGAGCCGCCGGTGGTCACCTTGCCGCTCAGATCAGAAGCAGCGGCAGCCGTGCTGGAAGCGGCGGGAGCCTCGGTTGCAGCAGGGGCAGCAGCGGTACTGGAAGAAGCAGCCGAGCCGCCGCAGGCAGCCAGAGATACGGCCATAGAACCGGCCAGTACAGCAGAGATCAGTTTTTTCATAAGTATTACTCCTTTTCTTACACACTCTCACAAAATTTATTTAGGTTTTGCTTTTGGCTTTATATTTGCCCCGTTCTTTCAGGTGCAAGCATAGTATAGCTTTTTGTCTGTAAAACCCACAACCAAGGCCGCGCAAAGCTCTTGTAAAACTTTTCGGCCCTTTGTAATGATTTTGTGCATGGTGTAAAATCAAAGTAAAATGCCATCAGTGAACAAGGGACACCATATTGCTCCTTGTTCACTGATGGTAGGCAAAAGAAAAAGCCGCAGGGCGAGGCTTTTACAGCCTTCTGCCTTGCGGCTTGTAAAATTCATCTTTTACCGGCCGCCGCCTTGGGCGCTGTTTTCGGCCGTATATTCACCGGCACACTGTAAAAACGCCTGCATGCAGCGCGGGATATAGCGGTTCTTCTTATAATAAAAGCACACCTCGCGCTCGGCCTCGGCCCCCTGCAGCTTATAATACACTACCTGGGGGTTGGGCTGTGTGCAGCGCACCAGCGTATCGCTCAAAAATGCCGCGCCCAGCCCCTCGCACACCATATGGTAAGCGGTAAGCTGCTGGGTAAGCGTTAGAATGCTGCGGGGCGTAAAGCCGCTTTTTTCACACAGCGATACCGCACGGCGGTAATTTTCATCGTCTGGCGACATTAACAGAAAAGGGCTTTCGGCAAAGCTTTGCAGCGGCACCGCCGGGTAGCGCGGGCGCAGAAAATTGCCCGAGCAGATATTTTCCACGCTCAGCTGCCAAGCCCGCAGCTGGGCGTTGATGGGCCAGGCGCGCGGCACAGCTAAGATCATATAGTCGCGCCCGTAGAGCTGGCGGTCAAACAGAGCGGCGGGCAGCTGCGTATTTTCCAGCACCACATCCAGCGTGCCCTCGGCCAGCATATTGCGCAGCTGGGCCGAACTGCCCTCGGTAACCCTTACTTCCACATAGGGGTAATGCTCTTTATAAGCGGCGATGATGCCCGGCAGAAGATAGGCCGTCATCATAGCGCCGCTGCCAACCGCGATATTGCCCGTGCGCAGCTGCTGGGTATCGGCCAGGTAGCGCGAAAAATTTTCTTGTATCGAGTGGATCTGCTCTACCGCATGGATATACTCCTGCCCTACCTCGGTAAGCTGAATGGGCGAAGAGCTGCGGTCGAAGATGGGGGTGCCGACCTTATCCTCTACACGCTTGATGCTGTTGCTGAGCGCCGGCTGCGAAATATACAGCTTTTTGGCTGCCGCCGAAAAGCTGCGCGCCTGCCATACCTCATATACATACTCCATGCCGCGAAACACTGCACTCTTCTCCCCTTTTATTTTTAATAGCTAATAGCAACTTCACTATAACATAAAACAAATACAAACAAAAGCGGTATCACTTCGATTTTTGCTGTGATTTGATTTTTTTCGCCGTTTATGGCATTATAGAAGTAATATTAAAAGAAAGGTCTGCCAAAGTATGCTTGTGCTGGAGCGTTTTTTAGAATATATTTCCATTGGCAGCGCCAGCGCACGCAATACCGCGCAGACACCCTCTACCATGCGGCAGTTTGATCTGGCGCATCAGCTGGCTTTTGAGCTGCATGAAATGGGCCTGGCCGATGCCGCTGTGGATAACCACTGCTTTGTATATGCCAAGTTGCCTGCTTCGCCCGGCTGCGAGGGCTGCCCGCACCTGGGCCTTATTGCACATTTGGATACCCACCCCGACTGCCCGGGCGAAAATGTGCAGTCGCAGATCATAAAGAATTACCACGGCAGGGATGTGCCGCTGGGTGCTTCCGGCCTTGTGCTGCAATGTGCACATTACCCCCACCTGCCCACGCTGCAGGGCCAGACTTTGATCACCACCGACGGCACTACCCTGCTGGGGGCCGATGACAAG
>CAVGKH010000043.1:6551-14224 GCA_963629755.1 Gemmiger sp. | reverse complement strand
GGGCTTGCCACACTGGGCGATTTGGTGAAGTTCATCGACCTCAGCAAGAAACTGGGCCTGTATGTGACCGGCGTACTGACCATTGGCCCTATGACCGGCGGTGACGACAAGACGGTGCGTGACTTGGCTGCTGAGCTGGGCATTGACTGCGCCTAATGGAGGATAACAATGGACAACAGCAATATTTTTGTATGGATCAAGGGTACTGTGGTAGCGGTATGCGGAGCTTTCAGCGCCGCGTTTGGCTGGCTTGGCTGGTTGGTAGTAGCGTGGGTTGCTTGTATGGTGTTGGACTGGATCACTGGCAGCAGCGCAGCAGCCAGCAAAGGTGAGTGGGCCAGCAGCGTTGCCCGGGCAGGTATTTGGCATAAGGCTGGAATGATCATTGTAGTGATCGTAGCCGCTTTGGCAGATGGCGTGCTGAGCGTAACGGTACAGCATATCCCCGAGCTTGGAATTACTTATACAGTGGTGATTTTGCCCGTGGTACTGGTGTGGTATATTTTCACGGAGCTCGGCAGTATTGCCGAAAATGCTGCGGCCATGGGCGCACAGGTGCCGCCATGGCTGGTGAAACTCTTGGCTGCTGGGAAAAAGGCAGCAGAAAAACAGGCAGATCAGGGCATAGACCAGAACAATAATGAATAATTAAAAAGCCCGCGCTCTGGAATAATGCAGAAAATTCCAAAGCGCGGGCTATTTTTTTTATGTCAAATCAGGAATAGGGCATAGTAAGACGAACACACCGCCAACCATATAGATTGCGGTGTGTTCGTATGAGTCATGATTGGTGGTCCTTTCGTGACCCAGTACGAACATTTTTGCATTCGGGAATTCCCCGCCATCTGGCGGGGTGTTCTCGGCTTCAAACGGAATTTCTATTGTATCTTTATCTTTGGTAAAACTGAATACGATTTTTAAACGGTTATCATCATATAAGTAAACATCGCGCAGAAATGTATTAAACAATTTTGCCTGGAATTTTTTATCATGAATATCGCCGTTTCGGAACATCTGTAGGCCGGCAACCATATCGCTCTTGGAAATATTAAAGCAGCTGGACTTGGCGGTTCTGAGTTGGGCATTCAGTTCTGCACTTTGAGAGCCCAATTCTTCTAACCGTGATTTGAAAATATCGGAATCCGTGCCTTTTTCGATTGCTCTTACAATATTGTCGGTAGATACCTTTATATCAGCAAGCTGCTGCTGTATGGTCTCGATATGCGAACTATCCTTTTGCTTGTTGCAGTAGTCAATCGTTTGATCGGCGATCCAGTCTATTACATCATCGGAGAGCGCGTACATTTTGATTGCCTGGGCTATGGCTAATTCGATGCTATCACGGCGAACATTCTTCTTATCGCAGGTATGCTCGGTGCGCCGCTTCTTACAGGCGTAATAGTAGTGCAACTCACCGCTTGCGCTGGTACCGGAAATACCGACCATATAACTGCCGCAATGGCCGCAGCGAAGCTTGCCGGTGAGAAGATAATCTTCTGCACCGTAGCGGTGGCGCACGCCGATCGGATTCTTTTTCATCTTCAATACCTCCTGAACTCTAAACCAAAGGTCATCGTTTATTATACAGGGGATACCGCCCGAGATTCGGATATCACCATAAATGTATATACCTCGATAACGCTCATTCAAAAGAATACTCTGGAAGCTGCCTTTGCTCCACGGAGCGCCTAGCTTGGTTCTAAGGCCGCGCGCATTCAGACTGCGCGCAATATCCGCATATGGCTCATGAGAGGCTACGCGGGTATAGATCTCTCTTACAATGGCAGCACCTTCTTCGTCGATTATGGCCTTACCGTCTGGGCCGCGCTTGTAGCCTAGAGGCTGGCGGCCATTGAGTAAGCACTTTGTGGCATTATCATATAGCCCGCGGGTAATATCTTCAGCCATGTTCTCACTGTAGAACTGGTTGACATTCATCATATTGCGCAAGGCGAATCGCCCGGCGGCAGTATCATCAAAATCTTCTTCGGCATAAATGACTTTGACATCACAATCAGCCAACCGAGCTTCATTTACCATCGCCTGCAGCATATCGCGGCCCATACGGTTTGACTTCCAGGCCAGAACTGCTTGAAATTTGCCCGCTTCGGCATCGCGCATCATGCGTTGGAAGTTTGGCCGTTTATCGGTTTTGCCGCTGATCGCACGGTCTTCATAGCTGCCGATGATTTCTAATTGCATATCGGCAGCATATTTTGTGCATTCGCGGATCTGCTGCTCAATGCTTACATCTCGTTGGTTGTGGCAACTATAGCGGGCATAGATCACTGCCTTACTGCCGGGCTTTAAGGCGGTTTTTTTCTTTTTGGCGGCCATAGGTGCCTCCTTTCCAGACTTGAATATTGGTTGATCTTTTTCAAGAGCGCTGCTAGGTATGCCCGGCGGAGTTTTTCTTATATATAAAAACGACCCTGCCATGGTACGCATCGTTGAGAGGCGCGGCAGGGTCTTAGTACCTGCCTTGTTGCGCTTAGGCGCTTGCGCACCCAGAGGCTTAGCAGGTTTCATTGCTGATATTATACCCGGAAACCCCGCAAAATGCAAGTTATTACTTTGAAAAATGAAGTAATTAAAAGTAAAAGACCAACCACTTATTTTGTGGTTGGCCTTTTGCAAATGCTAATTGCGCTTTCGCGCTGTCACCGAAGCGGCAAAGTTTTTAATTAACTAGCATTAGAATACTGTGCTATATACCTAAAGTCAACCAAAATTTCAGATTTTACAAAAATATTATTGAAAATTTTTAGAAGAAGTTTCCTGCTTTGCTGAATCTTGACCATCTCGGTGATATCACCGAGATGGCCTGTGCTTCTGTTTTTTGCCTTTTCTCAATACAGATAAAAATCATTCAGCTTTTGCAGAACCGGCAAAAATTCGTGTGCAATCTGATCGGCTACGGAAATAGAGGTCTTTTCATCGTACACATGGCTGGTGATATTGCGGGCCTTGATGATATCGTCCCAAATTTCGGGGTCGCTGATCACGCCTGCAGCGTAAGCTTCTTTCAAAACGCCGCGCGGGCTGGCAATGCCCAAAATCGTGCCTTGGTCTTCCAGATATTCTTTTAAAGATTTCCAGGCAAGCTCTACGGTGAATTCAAAGCGCTGGATCAGACCGTCACGGTACAAAGAATCGCCGGTGTCTTTTTCATAAATTGCAATCGCTTTTTCCAGCTGATCGAGGGCATGATGATAGTTTTCAATTTTCTGCAGCATATAAAATCACTCCATCTTTTTGTATATTTTGAAGAAATACAGGATCCATGCCGTCTTGAATATGCACAATATCAAATTTCAGCAGGGTAGGCAGCTCCTCGCAGTCCATCCAGAAACGGCCTTGGTTCTTTTGCGGCATACCATAAACTGCCAAGTCGATATCACTGTTATAGCGGTTATCGCCGCGCGCGCGGGAACCGAACAGCACAAGGCGCTGGGCACCGTACTGCTGAGCCAGTGCGGCTAGCTGAGAGTAGAGATTATTCATAGCATATCCTTAGTTTTATCTAATGGTTAAAACCAATATGTTAATGATGATTGACATATTGCACAATAGCATTAAGAAAAGTTCGGTATATATGTTAATGGACATTTACATAAAATGGGCGTATAATAAAATCATCGAAAGGAGGTGAAACCGCGGTGAAGCGGAAAAAGAAAAAATCTGCAAAAGCGCCGGATGTTCGCAGCATCGTACTAAGCGCAATCGCAGATTTTCTGGTAGGGCTTTTGCTCTTGTTGATTGACAAGAATACATAAGCCAAGGTTATGCGGGTGGAAACCACCCACCCGCATAATACCTGAAAATCCGCTCACTGTCAATATTCTATGTTAGCGAAAATTGGTATTATTTTAATCGTGCTCGGAATTGGCAAAATCATTTATGTGCTGGTGGTGAAGAATAAAAAATGATCTCGTTTAACAAATTTTGGGATAAATGCAAAGAAAAAGGCATTAGCACCTATTATTTGCGCAATCATGGTATTGGGGCACCCACAGTTACAAAACTGCGGGCAAACGGCAATATCGATATGGTAACGCTTAGCAAGCTTTGCGCCCTGCTGGAATGCCAGCCGGGGGAAATTCTGCAATACACACAAGATACAGATAAAGAATAAGGTTTTATTTTGAAAGAATCCGTTTCCGCTCAACGTGGGAACGGATTTTTTTATTTTCTGAATTTGAGGGATGTTTTTTGAAATTGTGCATAAAACACGGTGAAAATTGAAAAAATTAAGTTCTGCCCGCGTGTTATTACTATTAGTAAGAAAAGACAATAACACGCGGGCAGGTTGCCTGCTTGACAGGCAACCTGATGATCTCTAACGGCGGGGAAGGTTATTGCTTTTTCAAGCTTTCCATAAGGGAGATGATGGAATTTTGATCTTTTTCAGAAATATCGTTGAATAAGCGCAAAGCGAGTTGCTCACGCTCGGTGAGGGAATATACAGGGCTTTGGCCTTGCGCTGAATCTTCAGCAAGTAAATCATTCACGGTAATAGTACGACAGAGCTGCTCGGTGAAATAAGCGGCAAGGGACTGCAAATAGTGAGCTCCTGGAATACGGCCATTTTTCCAAGCTGTGACAGAGCCAGATGAAATAGAGAGATCTTTTGCAACGGCGTTGGGCTTTTTTCCGACAAGAGCGCAGAGTCTTTGAAAATTATCAAAAAACACAATAACACCTCAATGTTCCGTAGAAGGTGGAGTAAAGAAGTACTATTTGTTTACCATGCCTTCCAAAAAAGAAATAAGGTGATCTTTATCTTTATCTGGAATTTTGCGAAGTAAATCTAACATATATAGCTCACGATTGCTAGGCAATTGCTCGATGGGGGCCTTTTTATCGTCGAGAAGATCATTTACCGTGACGATACGACCAAGCTGGGCGGTAAAATAGGCAGCAATTTTAACTAAGTTTTGGTTAGAAACATCATGTTTTCCGGTATTCCACTGACTATAAGTCGCGTTTGAAAGCCCAATAGCCCGGGAAAGATCGGCGCCGCTTTTGCCGCACTCTCGTAAATAGGCGTTTATATTAGCAATTTTGGACATAATTATAACCTCACTTTTGTGCAACTAACCAAAACTAATAAAAACGGACATAATTCTATTTACAACTTAGATTTACTTAGTTTATAATACAGTTACAACAATTACTAAAATCATTATAACAAAAACGCACAAAAACAACAATGAAACTTTGCGAGGTGAAAACAATTGAACAAATTCAAAGAAGCTCGGCAGGCTGCAGGGCTGACGGCCTACGAGGCCGCCCGAAAGTTGGGAGTAACGCACCCGGCTTTGTATATGTGGGAAACCGGCCGAAGCAAGCCTAATGCCGAAAATCTGGTGAAAGCAGCCGAATTGTACGGCGTGAGCCCGGCGGAACTAACGGCAAAAGACAATTAAACATAAAAAAGCCTTGGTTAATCCAAGGCAAAAGGCAGGTGAAGTTGATGAACATAGTAGAGGCGCTGCAATCGACAACAGGGAAAAAGCCTTACATAGCGCGGAAAGTATGGCTTCAGGAAAGGACAAAAACGATGGGGGAAAGCTGCTATTTGCAGGTAACAGAATCGGTTGGATGCGTGCAACACAGCAGAATCCTGGAAAAGGCATCCGAATGGATCCCCAAGCTAAGTGACCTTCTGGCCGATGATTGGGAGCTTGTTCATGGATTATGAGAGAGCCAAAAGGAGAGGGTCACAAATGAAAAAGGGTTTCCAAAATATCAAATCGGAACTCGGTGATAATGCCAAGGATAAAACCGATAATACTGAAAATTCCGTTGATTGTGAACTGTATCCACGACCGCCGCGCATCCCGATGCCACCGATCGTTGGCAATCCTATCATCTTCTCGTTTGGCGGCACGCTGGCGGGCATCTTCATCGGCTTTTTGCTGAAGCTCATCTTCAAATTGTATTAGGGCGCTAAGCCCGGCGGGGCTGAGCACATAAAACCAGTTACCGGCTGCATCTATAGTCTGCACTACATAGTGCTCGGCCTTGCAGGACAAAAATATAGCACGATCATTAGCAGAAAGTGACGAAGGCACAGGAATGCGGGTATCGCGGTAAAGCTTCAAAAAATTGTATTGAGATAAAGTCAAGCAAAACACATCCTTTCTGATGCCATTATAGCACAGAGAGAAGGCAGAAAGGCAGGTGTCACATTATGGGTGAGGCCCTACATATCGATGTCAACAAAATTCCGCCCGAGGTTGGCGAGTGCATTGGCCGTGAGTTTTACTGGCTGATGACCGATTTTTTAAGCCAGCCCGGAGCTCGCAAGAAGCTGGACGAATGGAAACGCACGCATGGATTAGAAGAGAGGGAAAGGAATAATGCGGAATATGAATAAATGGCGTGCTTGGCGAAAGGTTATGGTGCGCAGTATGCAGATGGCGGCGCTGGTGGTGATCGTTAGCCTATCGGTGGTGCCGGGCATGATTGCCCGGTGCGAGAGCCTGGCCGAGGCAATTATTTTACTGGCGGTGCTTTTGGCCGGGGCGATTTCGGCCGGTGCGACGGGTTGGCTGGCGGTGGAGCTGGACAACGAGACCAACAGGCAGTACCGGGAGTACCGCCGTATGGTACAGCGCTGCCGTTACGGTAAGCGGGGCTGATGTATGGCGCACTATGTGCGTGGACAATGCGTGTATACATTTAAGATCAACTTTGCAAAATGCAAGGCCTGTGATGGGCAAAACCGGGCGTGCCGATGCTACACGCCGATGGATCCACGCGATGATGAGGACAGTTCCGCCGCCCCGGCGGGTGAGCCAATGGGGCGGCAATATGGCGGCGCTGGCAGCTGATAACCCTGCCGGTGCCGGAACGGGCGCGTGGAATATGCGTGATTGTTCATCCATCAAGATGGGCCGGGGTGCGGTACCGCAGCTGCCTCCTCGGTATATAAGCCGGTGCAATGCCGTGCTGCCCCGGCCCGACGGCCTTGTTTTAGGACATGGGCAAGGCCCACTGCGCAGCCTGCGCGCAGGAAAAAACAAGAAAAGGCCATGTTGGTGGCTCATGACAAAAGCCACGGGCCCTGCCCGCTGATATTTGCTTGGTAGTGGATTCCCGGCGGGCGGGGCAATTTAATGTGCGAGCATAGCATAACGGTAATGCGCCGGGAATGTCAAATCCGGCTTATGCCGGTTCGAGCCCGGCTGTTCGCACCAAAAGATAATTTAAGCGCTTATTTTATCCGAATGCACAGTTGAAGTTTTAAAATGCAATCAAATGCAGGAGGGCAAAACGATGAACGAAAAAATGAATGCGATCAACACCGCGCTGGAACAAATGATACTGCCGGAGGAAGAGGACGGCGGGCTTTCGGGCGAGCTGGCCGGAGTAGTGAAGAAGCTGGCGGCAGTGAGTGAGCACAATGCCGAGGTGATCGCCGCTGATCTGGACGGCAAAAGCGATGTGCTGGAAGCACTCAGCAAAAAAGCCTGGGACTATGCGAGAGCACACAAAAAGAATAATGGCTACAGCATGAGCGAAAAGACCGCGATGCAGATCGCAGCAGAGTATTTTGCCTTGCCGATCGAATCGGCTGCCCAGGACACTGCGCCTGCACCAAAGCCGGAGAAGAAGATCCTGAGCCTGGAAGATCTATTGTAAGGGGGCTTTGGCATGGCTAAGAA
>CAVGKH010000043.1:0-6400 GCA_963629755.1 Gemmiger sp. | reverse complement strand
GCGGTGTGCTCGACCTGCGGAAAGACTGTGCACTTTGAGGGCCGGGAGCTGATCCACACCACACAGGACGAAATGCGGTACAGCAAAAGAGGGGGCTATAAAGCAATTTGCCCGGAATGCAGGGCCGTGGCCATTACCATGGCTATGAGGTACGGCCATAAGTGGCTTGAAGATACCGCACGCTATATGACCATGCAGGCCGGTAAAGACGGGAGCCTTTGGCTGCGGCTGTTTACAGTGCGGAGAAGATATCCGGATAATGAGGGGCCGTTTGTTACAGAGCATGACGAACGGCTGCGGGTGTATTTGAATGCAGAGACACACACGGCATTGCGCTGGAAGAAGATGTTTGAATATGATCCAAAATCTGTACATGGTTGGAGTGAAAAGTGGGCGATTTCGGGCAAAGTAAACGAAAACACGAGCTCGACCGATTATTACAAAGCTGGCGATATAAAAATCGCCAACAATGAGGCAACTGTGAGAGAAATTGCGAAAACGCCGTTTCGGTATGCTGATTTTTTTAGAATGGTGGCCGATTTCCCGAGAATGGACAAGATCGCGTATCTGGCACTGTTTGCCAGGAATCCAAACATTGAAAAGCTGATGAAAGCCGGCTTTCGCGCGCATGTGTTGGAAAAGGTCTACGGCCGACCGGACTGTGATGTGATCAATTGGCGAGCCAAGGATCTGCGCGGATTTTTCCGCGGCGAAAACATGCCGACGATTCGAGCGTTCCGGGAAAACGGGCTCAGCAGCAGAGAAATAAAAGCATACAGAGAAATGCGGGCGCTGCTGGGGCTGGGGATAGAACGAGAGGATTTTCAGCGGGCGCGAGCGTTGCACGGCTACAAAGAATTTATCGAAAGTATGGCCAGAGAGCTGGGAACACCGGCCAGGGTGCAGAAGTATGTGCGGCAGCAGTTGAATATCGCGAAAAAACTCACAGATAAAGCCTGCCATGCCGCTTACATGAGAACGCCGAAAGAAATTGATATATGGAATACCTGGCGCGACTTTGTGCGCATGGCAGTGCTGTGCCATATACAGCTGCGCGGAAAAGAGCTTACCCCGCCGGATATCAACAAGGCGCATGATGAGATGGCGGAACTGTACCGAGTGCAGAAAGAGGCGGAAAAGGCCAGAAAAAAAGCCAAGGAAGAAGCCGGACTGATTGCGGATTTTGCGCAGCGCCTGCAGGTGCTGCAGCCTTATACCTATATAAAAGACGGCTTGCTGATACGCCCATGCGAAACACCGCACGAAATGACAGAAGAGGGCATGAAGCTGCGGCATTGCGTGGGCACCTATCTGCACCGGCACGCCCTTGGAAGCAGCAATATCTTTTTGATCCGCAGAGAGAGTGAGCCGGATACGCCTTACTACACGCTGGAACTGAGCGAGAGACTTGACCGCGTGGTGCAGTGGTACGGGTACGAGGATAACAGGACGATCCCGAAAGACCCGGCAGTGAAGAAGTTTATCAATGATTGGATGGCAGAAATTGTGCTGCCGAAAAAGCAGAGCAAAAAGAAAGCCAGGAAACAAGCCCCGGCGGGGCAGAGAGAAAATCGGCACGCTTTAGCGCCTGCCGTGTAAGGAGAACACCATGGAACAGCTGATTTTTAAAGGTATGGAAACCGAGGAGGGCCGGAACGCGGCGGTTTTGCATAACAGCATTATGGCGGCCAAGCTTGCCGCGACCAATGCGATGCTGGACTTGTGCCGTGGACTGAAAATGATGCGCGACAGCAAGGCTTATAAGGCGCTGGGCTTTGAAAGCTTTGAGCAGTACAGCGTGAACGCTGTGGGCATCAAGTATCGAATGGCTGCCAATTACATTTCCGTATATGAGCAGCTGGGTGAAAAGATGATCGCCGAAAATGCCGATGTGGGCGTAACCAAACTGAACCTGCTGGCGCAGATCAGCGACCCGGAGGAACGGGCGGAGGCAGCAAAGGAAGATCTGGCAGGCATGACTGTAGCTGAGGTTAAAGCCCTGGTAGCCGAGAAAAACAGCTTGCAGGAGCAGCTGAGCCTTTTGGAAAACGAAAAGGCCAATACACAGGAAAAGCTGATGCGACAGGTGGCGGAAAACGACCGCCTGGCCGAGGAACTGGACAACAAGAGTGCCACGGTGGAAGCTACGGTGATTCCGGCCAATATTGAGCAGATCAAGGCCGAGGCCAGAGCAGAAGGAGCGGCGCAGGCGCAAAAAGAAGCTGCAGAAAAAGCCAAAGAAAAAGAAAAAAAGCTGAAAGATAAGATGGATGCGCAGAGAATCGAGGCAGTGAATGCTGCCAGAAAACAGGCGGCAGAGGAAGCCAGAGAAAGTGCCCGGCAGGAAGTTGAGAAAAAGCTGGCCGGGGAGCTGGAAGCGGCCAGAGCTGCCGAGGCTGCCGCAAAGGCCAGAGCCGAAGAGATGCTGAAAAAGCTGGAAGTGCAATCAGATGCAGAGAGCGTGAAGTTTGGCCTGTATATGGAGCAGCTGCAGCAGGCAGTGAACGGTATGGCTGAGCAGATCGAGGCCCTGCGCGCTGCCGGAAAGACGGAGCAGGCCGAAAAGCTGGGCGGCGCGATGAAAAAGATTTTGCAAATCAAGCTTGGAGAAATGGAGGGTGTGTAAATGAAGCTTTCCAAAATCGCAAAGCTGGTGATCAAAAGCGGCAGGTGCGATGTGTACAGCACCGAAAACGGCATGGGAGTGTATATCAGTACTGGGTACGCTATTTACCGCGTGGATAGTTTGCCTGTGCCGGATATTGGCGACCAAATGCTGGCTATGCTGGATGTGCCAGAGAAAAAACGGGAGGACATTGTTTGCAATGTGAGATCTGGCCTGCCGCCGCTGGACATGACACATACAGCTTGCGGCGAAATGATGATGACAGAGTATAAGCTGATGACCGGCAGCAACTACCTGATTTTGGTGGACGAGCACAGCAGGGGCGAGGATAAGAAAAAAGGAAAGCTCGCTTTTGTGAATGAGGAGCTGCTGGCACCCTTGCGCGGCGAAGAAAAAGAGTATATCGGATACGCCTGCCGATTTACGGCAGACGGAAAGCCTTACATTATTGTAAAGGACGGCATGTATGCTATAGCAGCGGTGCTGCCTGAGCTGGTGAATGTTGAAAAGGTAGCCGCCCAGATGGCACAATTCCAGAGCATTTGCCTAGAAGAAGTAGAAAGGGGCACGAAAGATGAGCAACAGTGTGAATCGGCAGGTAAAACGGAAACAGAGTGAACGAGATAAGGCTCGGCGGGAGATAAGCAGGCTGCCGCTTTTTGAGAAGCCGGAGGATCCGGCGAAAGAGGCGCGTAACATTAGGATGGCATATTTTCCGCCGAAAAAACAGAAGAAGGACTGAAAAGCAAAAGCCCGCCGGAAACGGCGGGTAAAAAAATACCGCCGCGGGCGGTTTGGGGCTGGTATATCAGTATTAAGTTAAGCACCACGGATAAGATGCCGGGGAAAGGGGTTAAGGGGAAAACGAGGGCGGCATGATGGCGTACCAATCAGGAAAGCCCAAAGAGGCCGCCCGGTGTTTTCTCCTTGCCTGCGGAGCAGAGTGCGGATTATCAGGGATAAGAAAAAATAGGGAGAAAGGGGCAAAAGCTGTGAAGCCGATCTATTACAGAGAGCAAAAGCACATCTGCGGCAAGAATTACGCAACCGCCCCTTACATGGAGGTTGATCTATACCCTGTGACCCCGAAACAGCACAAAGCAAGCCGCCGCGCCAAGCGCAAGGAGGCCAGCACCCTTGCGCAGCGGACCTACAACGACAAAAAGGCCAAGCGCTACCATGTCCAGCTTGTCAATGCCAACTTCGGCAAGGGAGATTTTTCATGGACGGGTACCTATGACGATGACCACCACCCAGAGCCGGGCAACACAGACAGAGCAGACCGAGATCTGACAAATTTTTTGAAACGCCTATACCGTTGGTGTGATAAGAACAGTGTACAGCGCCCTAAGTGGGTCGCCGCGACTGAGTATTGCACCGTGCAGGAGGACGGTACTATTTGTGGACGGCACCACCACCATGCAATCATACAGCACACCGACGGCCTGACCCGTGATGTGCTGGAACAGCTGTGGGCGGATAAGGCTGGACAGATCGGCTTTACTCGCTGCGAATATTTGGATGTTGACCACGACAGCGTGGAAAGCCTTGTGAGGTATATCAGCAAGAATAAGCGGTGCGCCCGGAGCTGGCGGCAGAGCCGGGGTCTTGAAAAGCCGAAAACACCGGCACCGAATGATACCAAGTGGAGCCGCAAGAAGCTGGACGAGGCAAGCACCCTGTACATCGATGATGTGGCATTTTGGGAAAAGAAATACCCCGGCTACACCCTGAACCGAGTAGAAACACGGGTAAGCAATACAGGCTGGCGGCATACTACCGTGATTATGCGCAGGAAAGAAAGCTGGTATAGCGGGAAGGGAAGAAAGAATGAGGCTGAATTTGGAAGACTTGCCGCCCAGGTACAGGGCACAGGCAGAAGCGCAAATTGCAGGACGAAAAAACAGAAAAGCCCCGGCGGGGCAAAGCCTTGCTGAAGCTGCGGAAACGGCGGGAAAGCTGGGCAAAGCTTTCGGGAGCCGAGGGGAGTATGAATTTTACATAGGCACCATACTGCCCGGCGTGCAGACCGGGCTTATTAGCCGCGCCACGCCGCAGGTACGGTTTGAGCTGTTGCCTGCGAAAGAGTTTTGCGGGTTGAAACTGCCTGCGGCGCATTATACCTGCGACTACATGATCGAGTATACAGATGGCAAGGTGGAAGTGGTAGAGATCAAATGCAAGTTCACCCGCCGGGCGCAGAGGGATTATATTTATCGTCGGCGGCTGTTTGTGGACTTGATCGCGGAGCCGCGCGGGTGGAAGTTTCGGGAGATCATAACCGGAGATAGCCGGGAAGATGTAAAAGAGTGGAAAGCGAGGGCTGCAAAATGAGTAAGCGAAAATACCCGGAAGAACCGAGCAAGGTAAAAACCTGCTATATTTGGAATACACCGCCAGAAAAGTGGCCGCAAGGTATAACGGCCGCACAGGTAAAGGCACTAAGACAAGCTCACATGACAAAGAAAAAGAAAGGGGGCAGTACACATGCAAGAAAACGAACTTAAAAAGCTTGTGCAGGATACAGTAGCCGAAACGCTTGCGCAACTGGAACAAAAAGGCCAGCTCAAAAGCAGCGAAAAGACTGATTTTGAAAAAACAGAATCTTTACTGCGCAATTTGAACGAATTGAAGAAAAACCCCGATGAAGAGGCAAGGCGCGCTGCACTTGTGATTGGCAATGCAATGGCAGCAATGAAAAAAGAGCCATATGCGGGGGTGCTGAAAGCTTTTTATTTGGAGGGGAAAACAAATGCGCAGTGCGCAGCTGCAGAGAACTGTGACGAAAGAACAGCCAGGCGAAAGCGCCGCCAGATGGTGGAAGCAATAGAGCACGAACTGAAAGCTGCCGGATTGCTGAGGGAGCGCTGGCCATGGGAATGATAGAATTTCTACTATTAGTTTCCTGCGCGGGAGCTGCAGCCAGGGCGGCAAAGTGGTGGTTTGGAAAATAAAAAAGCCCCGGCGGCTTAATTGCATTTGATTGCAGAAAAGCGCCGGGGCCTGGCATTATTCGGAATCGGGTATGTATTCAAGCAGTTCACCAGGCTGGCAGTGCAGCAAGGCGCAGAGCTTATCAATATTAGCCCATGAGATAGGCGCACCGGTGCGCAAGCTTTGAATGCACCCTTGTGAAAGGGCAGATTCCTGGCGGAGCTTATAAGTGGTGTACCCGGCAGACTTTAGCGAGGAAAGAATATCCTTTTTGTAAACGAGCATTTTAATGCCTCCTTCCATGCACTTAGTATAGCTTATATTAAACACAGAAAACAATGCACATATATAACAAGAATGTGCACTAAACATTGTGCATGTTGCGAATTGAATATGCACGGAAAACGGGCTATAATATAGACAGTTCAAACGAAAGGAGATGAGAAGATGGCAAATAAAAAACGCCGCAAGCGAAAGCCTACGGCGAATTTCAGCGAATGGGCAACCACCATAATGCTGAACATTCTAAGCGCTTTGATAAGCGCAATCTTAATCAAGCTTCTAGGGCTTGATTAAGAAATAAAGAGGAAGCCGGGTTAGCGGCTCGGCTCCCTACTTTTAATATAACCTGAAAACCCGGAAAATTCAAGGGGGAATAGTATGAAAACATTGATTGCGTTTGTGATTATTTTTGCCATTGTGCGTGCTATCATGTGGACAATTTTTAAGCATTGAGCAGGTCGAACATGGCCTAAATAAAATAAAGGCTTAAATTTTGGCGGAGTGCTGAAAAGCACCCCGCTATTTTTGTGCAAAAAGTATATAAAACCTGCCCGGCGG
>CAVGKH010000042.1:8980-14736 GCA_963629755.1 Gemmiger sp. | reverse complement strand
GGTCAGTTGCCTGCCCGTCGGCCCCTACGATGTGGTATTTGTAATACATTCCGGCACTTACGCCGGGGCAGTCGGCCTCCCAAATGCCTACGGGGCTGCGCTGCAGCTGGTACCAGTCCGCCAGGGTGCTGTCAGCGGTTTTATCCACCAGCACAAACACCTCACGGGCCGAGGGAGCCCACAGCGCAAAATGAGTGCCGCCCCAGTAAGTGTGCGCCCCTAAAAATTCTCCGGCATCGAACTCGGCACCTGCAAAAAAACGCTGTATATCCATAGCGGGCAGTCCCTTTCTTTTAATAGAATAAGTTTATTGTAAAAGGCGGCGTAAAGCAGTGTCAATGGGCAAAAAGCGCAAAAACGGGCAGCCCGGCGGCTGCCGGGCTGCCCACAACAAGGCGCGCGGGTCAGTGAATGAAATATTCGCGCCATTCCATCAGGGCCTTTACGGTATCCTCGCTTTCCACAAAGCCCTCGCTGCCGCTTTGGGCCGTGGGGGCATAGCGCGCCATCACGCCGGGGGTATCCCCCGCCAAAAAGCTGCAGGCCTGCTGCGGGTCCATGCCCAGATTCGCCGGGGCGGCTGCCCCTGCCTGGGGGTGGGCCTTGCGCCTGCGCCGTGATCTTCGGCTCATAAACCGCATCACCTCCTGCTGCCAGTATGTCCACCGGCAGAAAAGGCTATGCATAGCTTACAAAAACAGCGCCACGATGGGCACCGTAAACAGGCTGCACACGGTGGTGATCATATTCAGCTGGCACGCTTCGGCCCCCAGCTCGGCTCCATAGCGCTGCTGGGCGGTAAGCGCGGGCACGCTGGCGCTGGGCATGGCAGCCATGACCATAAAAATGCACAGCATGGTAGGATCAAACGGCAGATTGCGCACAGCAAGCACCAGCAGAATGGGTACTACCAGCATTTTGAGCGCTGTAAAAGCGTAAAAACGCTTGTTTTGCAGCATGGCGCGCAGGCTGCTGCCTGCCAGATTTGAGCCGATCACCATCATGCTCAGCGGAATGCAGGTGTTGCCGCCGTACTTCAAAAAGCTTTCCACGGGGGCAGGTACGCGCAGATCCAGGGCAAACACCAGAATGCTCGCAAGGCAGGCAATGGTGCAGCCGTTCAAGATCTTTTTGACCGAGCAGGAGCCCGTCATCAGCACAAGGCCGTAGGTATAAAACAGGGTATTCATAAACAGCATGTAAAAATTTACAAAGATTACATAACTGCTGCCGAAAAGCCCGCTCACAATGGGAATGCCCATAAACCCAAAGTTGCCGAACATCAGCATGTTCTGATAAATGCCCCGCTGCTCGGGCGAAAGATGCAGAAAATGCACCAGAATAAAGGCTAACACCGCTGCGGCAATAAAGTAAAGAAAACACAAGATCAAATTCTGACGGATCAGTTCACCGCCCATACTTGCATCGCGGCTCACTGCGCCCGAAAGCATGATCATGGGGTTAAAAAGATTTACCACCAGCGCTGAGAGTCTGCGGTTAAAATCATCGTTCATCCATCCCTGCCGCGTGGCAAAAAAGCCCAGCGCCATCAGCCCAAACAGCACCAGAAGCTGCTGAAAGATCACAAAACTATCCAAAATCCATACCTCTTTCCAGGAAACAACAATCCATATTTCTTACAAAGTATACCATATTCCGCCCCGCAAAAAAAGCCCGAAATTGCTATTGACAAGGCAAAATAAATGGCCTATGGTTAAAGAGAAGATGATGGATTTTTCGGTACTGCCTGCGGGCAGAAAGGCAGGCCGAAAAACAAAAAGGGGTTTATCATACCGGCTTTTCAGAGAGATAGGAGGTTTTTCATGCAGCTTACGAGTGAAAAACAAGAGCTGATCCAAAAAAATCTGCGTTATTTGCAGCTGCTTTCGCAGGAATACCCCACCGTGGCCGAAGCCGCCAGCGAGGTAATCAACCAGGAGGCCGTGCTGCGCCTGCCCAAGGGCACCGAGCATTTTATGAGCGATCTGCACGGCGAAAACGAGGCGTTCGTGCATGTGCTCAACAGCGCCTCGGGCGTGATCCGCGAAAAGATCGATGCCGTGCTGGCGCAGGAAAACGCCAGCCCCGAAGACTGCCAGGAGTTTGCCACCCTGATCTATTACCCCGAGCAGAAGCTGCCGCTGCTCAAGGCAGCCCAGGGCGAAGAAAACCTGGATTACTGGTACGAGCACACCCTGCTGCGCCTGATCGAGCTTTGCCGTCTGGTCAGCAGCAAGCACACCCGCGCCCATGTGCGCCGCTGTCTGCCGCCAGAGTGCGCACATATTCTGGACGAATTGCTGCATGCCCATTTTGAAGACCATAACAAAGAGATGTATTATGATGAGATCATCATCAGCATCATCGAAAACGGGCAGGCCGATGCGTTTATCATCCATTTCTGCAAGCTGATCAAGCGCCTGGCCGTGGATAAGCTGCACATCGTGGGCGATCTGTATGACCGAGGCCCCCGCCCCGACCGTATTGTGGATACCCTGATGGAGCATCACAATGTGGATATCCAGTGGGGCAATCACGACACCGTTTGGATGGGCGCGGCCGCAGGCAGCTCCATCTGCATTGCTACGGTGCTGAAAACAGCGCTTTCCTATGCGAATGTGGAAACGCTGGAGGAGGGCTACGGCCTCAACCTGCGCCGCTTGGGCCAGTTTGCCGATGAGACCTACGGCGACTGCGACCTTTCCATCTGGATGCCCAAGGGCGATAACTCGCGTTTTAAATTCGGCCATGCCAGCCTGCGCCGCAGCGCGCTCATGCACATTGCCATCTCGATCATCATGTTTAAGCTGGAATGCCGGGTGATCGACCGCAACCCCGACTTTCAAATGCAGGACCGTGATTTTATCCGCCAAATCAATTATAAAGACGGCACGGTGAAAATCGGCGGCATTACGCATTTTCTGCGAGATACGCAGTTCCCCACGGTAGACCCGGCCGACCCTGCCCGCCTGACCGAGCGCGAAGAATATGTGATGGAAAAGCTGGTGGAATCTTTCCGCGAAAGCGAAAAGCTGCAGCGCCATGTGCAGTTTATGTATAAGGTGGGGCATGTGTACCATGCCGAAAACGGCAACCTGATGTTCCATGGCTGCATGCCCATGACCATGGACGGCGAGTTTGCCACCGAAGTGTTTGAAGGCAAAGAGTATAAGGGCAAGGCGCTGTTTGACTACTGCGAAGAGCGTGCCCGCGATGGCTATTTTGCCCCCGAGGGCAGCCCCGAGCGCCAAAAAGGGCAGGACTTTTTGTGGTATCTGTGGTGCGGCAAGCTTTCGCCCATTTTCGGCCGCAGCGCCATGACTACCTTTGAGCATCTGTACATCAGCGATAAATCTACCCACACCGAAGAGCCGAACCCCTACTATAAAATTTATGATGACCCGGCTGTGGCCGATAAGATCTTGGCAGAATTTGGCCTGCAGGGCGAGGGACACCACATTGTAAACGGCCATGTGCCCGTAAAAGTAGTCAAGGGCGAAAGCCCCATCAAGGGCGACGGCAAAATTCTGGTGATCGACGGCGGTTTCTGCCGTGCTTATCACGACCGCACCGGTATTGCGGGCTATACGCTGGTGTTCAACAGCCGCAATCTGAGCCTGCGCACCCACCAGCCATTTGAAAACACCCAGAAAGCCATTGAAGAAAATGTGGATATCCACTCGGATTCCCAGGTGATCTACGAGTGCCCGCGCCGCCTGCGCGTAAAGGATGTGGACTGGGGCAGGCATCACCAAGACCTGGCTGAGGGCCTGAAGCTGCTGATGACGGCCTACCGCGTCGGTATTATCAAAGAGCGCAATCACCCCGGCTGCGGCAATTAAAAGCCGGCAAAAGCATAATAAAAACTGCCGCCGAAAGCTTCGGCGGCAGTTTTGCTGCTGGCAGATATA
Organism: Gemmiger sp.; assembly: GCA_963629755.1. GTDB lineage: Bacteria > Bacillota > Clostridia > Oscillospirales > Ruminococcaceae > SFIE01. Next base: position 10,825 of record CAVGKH010000042.1, on the reverse strand, counting down.
CCTTGTGCAGGGCTTACAGCTTATTGCGGATCTTTGCCTCTAAAAAGCGGCAGGCATCCTCAATGCAGCCCTGGCAGGGGCGCAGCACCACCTTGGTGTCAACGCCCTTCAGTTCCTTGCAGATCAGGCTGCCGTTTTTGATCTGAAAAGCGGCTTCCAGTTCGCTTGCCAGGCGGTAGCTCTCTTTTTTGGTGGTGGTATCCTCAGGGCCCTTGCTGTTGCAGTAGCCGAGCACGGTCACTGCGCCGGTCACTGCGCCGCAAATGCCGTTCATGCCGCCCATGCCAAGGCCCTGGGCCTCCATCATGCGAAAAATCGTGGTTTCGTCCAAGCCCATAACATCGGCATAAGCGCAGGCAACGGCCTGTGCACAGTTGTAGCCAAGGCCATGCAGAGCCTTAGCCTTTTCGATTCTGCTTTCCATATTCAACTTCTCTCCCTTTTACAAAGCCGCAGTAGTAGGCGGCTCTACTTTGTGGTATAATATAAACCAGATACAAAGGCTTATACTTTGTATTTATTATAACCAACTTGCACGCCCTCGGCAAGCCCCGGCGGTGTGCTGTAAAAGGAGGATAAAACAAATGGTAAAGCATTTGAGTGCCGATACTTTTGAGCAGGAGGTGCTGCAGGCACCCGGCGTAGTAGTGGTGGATTTCTGGGCAGAGTGGTGCGGCCCGTGCCGCATGCTGGGCCCTGTGCTGGACAAGCTCAGCGATAAGCTGGCCGATACCAAGTTCTGCAAGCTGAATGTAGATGAAGACCGTGAGCATGCCGTTCAGCTGGGTATTTCCAGCATTCCGGCGGTATTTGTGTTTAAAAACGGCCAGGTGGTAGGCAAGCATATCGGCTTTGCCCCGGATGCCGATGCTGCCATTGCCGCACTGGTAGAAAAAGCCAAGGCACAGTAAAAAGGCAGGAGGTGCTTTTAAATGAAAGTGCGCCTGAATGAAGATAAAGAGATCGTAAAATCCATTCGCGAGGGCTTAAAGCGCACCGGCGGCTACTGCCCCTGCCGCTTAGAGCGTATCCCCGAAAATATCTGCATGTGCCAGGAATTCAAAAACCAGATTGCAGACCCCAATTACGAGGGCTACTGCCACTGCATGCTGTATTATAAAGAAAAGTAATAACAAACTGAGCGGTGCGGCTTTTATGGCTGCGCCGCTTTTTGTGCTCACCAACAGCCCGGCCCCGGCATAGCATGAAAAAACAAAAGGGGAGGGGTGCATGGTGGAAAAAGTGTGGCTGGCTGTGTGGGTGCGCTCGCTTTTGCCGTGGCTCCTGGTCGGGGCAGCGGGCGTGATGGTGGGCATAACCCTGCAGGACCTTGTGCCCGAGGCTGTGCAGAGCCGCCGGGGCACGGCGGCGCTCTGGCTGGGCTTTGTGGTGATGATGGCGCTGGATCTTGCGCTTTAGGGCTCTATTTGCCGCTTCATAAAATGGCAACAAACTTTTCACAAAACAAAATAAGAGAAATAGTTGACCCGTCAAGTGTGCAGTGCTATACTTGACGGGTCAACTATTAAAAAGAAAGAGGAATGGCATGGACAGCATGGAGCAGAACATTGGCATTATCTGCCGCAAATTTAACCAGTTTTTGAGCAGGGAGCTGCAGAATGTAGACCTGACCCCTGCTGAACTGACCTATCTGGAATTTTTGTACGAACAGAACGGTATGACACAGGACGAGCTTGCCAAGGCTTCGTGCGTGGATAAGGCCGCTATCACCCGCGTGATACAGCGCATGGAGAAAAAAGGGGTGGTAGAGCGTAAAAGTGATGATAACGATAAACGGGTCAACCGGATCTATTTAACAGAAAAAGCAAATTACTATAAAAACAC
>CAVGKH010000042.1:0-8970 GCA_963629755.1 Gemmiger sp. | reverse complement strand
CACCATGGAAAATGTGCGCCGAAAGTGGGTAGACATCATAGATGTGAAAATGACCGAAGAGCAGCAGAAGATCTTTGAATCACAAGTGGCTGAAATTGCCGAAAAGGTAAGAAAGGCCGTGCCGTAAATCGTAAAACAGCATAGCGTGTATCATGTGCGGCGCAAAATGCAATGCACGAATCTGAACAAAATGTAAACCTTGGTTAAAATTGGTTGACCAATCAATTTTTGGGTGTATCATTGCAAGGGAATATTTTTAAAAAGCAGTTTAATAAGCTTTTGCAGGCAGTAAAACAGGCAAAAGCGCTGAAAGGAAAGACATATGAATACTAAGATCAAGCGTGTGGCCGCGGCCCTTTGCAGCTGCACTCTGCTGGCGGCAGGTTTGACCGGCTGCGGCGGCAGCGAGGCTGAATCGGTGATGGATTCTACCGTGACGGTAGAGGTGCAGAATGTGCGCCGCGGCAGCATTCAGCTGCAGGGCACCTATGTAGGCTCGGTATCCGCCGGGGAAAGCGTGAATGTGATTCCGCTGGTGCAGGGCGCTACCGTAGAAAGCGTGAATGTTTCGGTAGGCAGCGAGGTAAAAGAGGGCCAGGTGCTGGCTAAGCTGGACAGCACCAGCGCCGACCTGACCGCCCAGAATGCCCAGGCCGCCTATAACTCAGCTCTGGCCCAGGCACAAAGCACCCTCGGCGGCCAGTGGAAAACCAACATCTACAGCGCCGAGCGTGGCGTAGACCAGCTGAATGAAACCATCGATAACTTGAACGACAGTATCGATGACCAGAAGGATAGCACGGCCTACAAAACGACGAAAAGTGCCCGTGATAGTGCCAAAGCCGCTTATGAAACTGTGCGTGACCAGACAAACAGCTACAATGCAGTAAAGGAATTTGAAATTACGGTCACAAAAGCAAATAAGGATAGTCTGGCAAAGCTTAATGTCAGCGAGACCGCAGTTGGTAAAAAAGTAAAAGTAACCGGAAGCGGAGCAGATTATATCAATGCGTTGGCTGAAATTGCAGACATGGGCGAAGCTGAGAGCGGAATGGACTCTGCAACGCGCAAGAATGTGGCTGCTATGAAAAAGTTCGTGGATGCCAATGGCGATTTAAAGGGCCTTACAAATACAGCTGTTGATGCGAAAAAAGCAGACTACGACCAAGCCCAGATTAACTTTGACCAGGTAGATTCTCAGGTGACTTCTCTTGAGACCCAGCGTGATGCCTATGAGACCCAGCGTGATACCGCCGAGGGCACATTGGATATCACCCAGGGCGAAACCTATAACGAGACCGTGGCGGCCCTGCAGGCCGGTCTGGCCCAGGCACAGGTAGGGCTGGACAGTGCCGCCTACCAGCAGAGCCTTTACACCCTCACCGCCCCCATCACCGGTACGGTAGAAAGTGTGGGCCTTACCAAAGACGGCATGGCTTCGGCCAGCAGCATCGCCTTTACCATCTCTAATAAAGATACCATGGTGGTCACCTTTTATGTGGCCGAAGATGTGCGCGATGAGCTTACCGCCGGCCAGCCTGTAACGGTGAGCCGCAGCGGCAATACCTACAGCGGCGCTATCACCGAGATCGGCAACGCCGTGGATATGCAGAAGGGCCTGTTTAAGGTAAAGGCCACCATTTACGATATGCCCGATATTGCCAGCGGCGTGACCGCCAGCATCACCACCACCTGCCACAGCGCAAACAATGTGGTCGTGATCCCCTGCGATGCCGTGTACTACGAAAACGGCAATGCCTATGTGTTTGTGGCGCGTGACGGCGTGGCCGTAAAGACTCCGGTCGAGACCGGCATTTATAACGATACCGATATCGCCATTACCAGCGGCCTGATCGAGGGCCAGCAGGTCATTACCACCTGGTCGGCCAATTTGATGGACGGCAGCAGCATTACCATTCCCGGGCAGGAAAACGAGCAGCAAAGCGCTGACTCCTCTGCCGCATCGGCACAGAACTGAGCCGGGGGGAAGTAAAGCATGACAAAATTAGTGTTAAAGCGACCGGTATCCACGCTGCTGGTGATCCTGGCCATTGTGGTGTTCGGCTTTGCATCGCTCTTCGGCATGCCCATGGAGCTTATGCAGGATATGAACATGCCCATTCAGCTGGTGATGGTGGTATATCCCGGTGCCTCAGCCAGCGATGTAGACAGCCTGGTCATTGACCCGGTAGAGGATGCCGTATCCACGCTTTCGGGCGTTTCCAGCGTTACCAGCTACGCCCGTGAAAACCACGCTATGGTCATGATCATGTATGATTATGATACCGATAACGATGATAACTATTCTGCCTTAAAAGAAAAGCTCGACGGCCTGGAAAGCACCCTGCCGGACAGCTGCCGCACCCCCACTATTATGGAAATGAGCGTGGACGCCATGCCCACCATGACGGTGTCGGTAAACTCGAACGGCAGCGCCGATGTGCTGAAATACGCCGAGGATACCGTAGTGCCCGAGCTGGAAAAGCTCAGCGGCGTGGCACAGGTAGAAACCAGCGGTGGCAGCGAAAACTATGTGCAGGTGCTGCTGGACGAAGAAAAAATGAGCCAGTACGGCCTGAGCATCTCCACCATCGGCCAGCTGATCGGCGCAGCCGATTTCACCATCCCGGCGGGCAGTGTTTCAAACGGCAGCCAGGATCTGAGCGTGAGCGCCGTGGCAGACCTCGACAGCCTCGAAGCGATCCGCAATGTTACCCTTACCACCGGCACCGGCGCGCTGATCCATCTTTCTGATGTGGCCAGCGTGAATTACAAAGAAAAGGATGCCAGCAGCATCAGCCGCTATAACGGCAATGATAATATCAGCCTGAGCATCACCAAAACGCAGAGCGCCTCCACCATGGATGTGTGCAAGCGGGTGCAGAAGGTGCTGGATAACTATACGACCAACGGCATTTCGTTTAAGGTCACCTACACGGCGGCCGACAGCATTCAGCAAACCATGGGCCAGGTAGTGCAAACACTGGTGCAGGGCGTTGTGTTCACCATGCTGGTGCTGTTCCTCTTCTTCGGCGATTTAAAGGCCAGCCTGATCGTGGGCAGCAGCATGCCCGTTTCGGTGCTGCTGGCACTGGTCATCATCAACTTTGTAATGGGCTACTCGCTCAATGTAATGACGGGCGGCGCATTGATTCTGGCCATCGGCATGATCGTGGATAACTCCATCGTTGTGCTCGAAAGCTGCTTCCGCATGCGCGAGAAAAACCTGCCCTTTCGCGAGGCCGCACTGCGCGGCGCGGGTGAGGTGGGCGCTTCAGTCATCGCCTCTACCATCACTACTGTGGTGGTGTATGTGCCCATCGCCATGGTGGGCGGCATGTCGGGCCAGATGATGGGCCCCCTTGCCTGGACCATCGTATTCGTAATGATCTCTTCGCTGCTGGGCGCTGTTTCCATTGTGCCGCTGGCATTCGTATACTTAAAGCCCAAGGCAAAAGAAGATCTGCCTATCAACCGCCTGCTGGCAAAATTCAACCGCTTTTATGATAAAGCGCTGCGCACAGTGCTGCATCACAAAAAAATCACCATGCTGGCTACCGCCGGCATGATGGCTCTGGCTATTTTTGCGGCAACGCAGTGCAATATAGAGCTGATCCCCTCCAGCTATGACGGCAGCGTTTCGGTAACCGTGAACTTCCGCTCGGGCACCAAGCTGGAAGCTATGGACGAGCTGGTTGCACCCATTGAGCAAATGCTGCTGGCCGATGAAAATTTTGATACGGTCAACCTTTCCATCTCGGGCAGCTCGGCCACCATCAACGCCTATGCGGTAGACGGCTGCAAGCGCACCAGTCAGGATGCCGTTACCGAGTATACCCGGGCCTTTGAAAAGTTTACCAACATGGATATCGAAGTCGCGCCCTCGGGCGGCTCCAGCAGCTCTATGAGCTCGATGGGCTCCAGCTCCGGCACGGAGATCGATTTGCAGGGCAACGATCTTGACACCTTAAAAGAGGGCGCTGCCATGGTAGAGCAGGTCATGCGCGAAACGCCGGGCGTGATCCGCGTTGCCAACGACTTTGCGCAGAGCCAGACCGCCGCACATATCGTGGTCGACCCGCAGCTTGCCATGAATGTGGGCCTTACCCCGGCGCAGGTGTCCCTGAACATTTACAACACGCTTTCGGGCGTGGATGCCGCCGATGTGACCATTGACGGCGAAGACTACGATGTGACCGTGGAATACCCCGCCGACCGCTACGACAATATCACCTCGCTGCTGGACCAGCCGCTCTCTACGCCTTACGGCACCATGACCACGCTGGGCGAGATCGCACATGTGGAATATGTAAGCAGCCTGCAAACCATCAAGCGCCAGAACGGCTCGTATCAGATCGCCATTACGGCCTCCACCACTTCTACCGCACAGTGGACGGCCAACAGCGCCATTACGGCAGCCGTAAACAAGTTGCAGCTGCCCCAGGGCGTAAGCATTGGCAGCAGCATTCTGCAGGATATGCAGAGCGATGAGCTCAGCAGCCTGCTCACCTCGATTTTAACGGCTGTGTTCCTGGTGTTCCTGGTGATGGCCATGCAGTTTGAAAGCGTGCGCTTCAGCCTGATGGTGATGACCTGCATTCCCTTCAGTCTGATCGGCTCGTTTATTCTGATGTTCGTTACCGGCACTACCTTCAGCATGATCTCGATGATGGGTATTCTAATGCTGATGGGCATCGTGGTAAACAACGGCATTCTGCTGGTAGATACCACCAACCAGCTGCGTGAGACCGGCCTTGGCATTGAGGAGGCCTTGGTACAGGCAGGCAAGACCCGTCTGCGCCCCATTTTGATGACCACCCTCACCACCATTCTTTCCATGCTGCCCATGCTGCTTACCACCGACCCCACTATGAAAATGATGAGCGGCATGGCTATGGTCATCATCGGCGGCCTGCTGGCCTCCACCGTGCTGGCTATGTTTGTGATGCCTGCGTTCTACATGCTGCTGACCCGCCGCAAAAAGCGCCCGATCAAAAACGCAGCCAAGGGCACCGATGAAATGGACCTTTCCGACCGCTATCCTGAAGAGGATATGCCCATGCAGGAAACCGAGCTGCCCGAAAATCTGCGCATGCCCGGCGATGAAAACTGGCCCAAGGCCTAAAAATGCGCCGCGCGGGCAAAAAGCACTTGACAAACGCCCGCATTTGCCTTTACAATAATTCTATGAATCTATATTGACTGCGTTCTTCCTGCCGTTTGTGCAACAGGGGAGCCGTCAATAGAAAAAAGGAGTGACTGATCCATGAACCATATCCAGACTCTGGAGACCCGTGACCTGGCTGCCAGCCTGAAGAACGGCGGCTGCGGCGAATGCCAGACTTCTTGCCAGTCTGCTTGCAAGACCAGCTGTGGCGTTGCCAACCAGCAGTGCGAGAACAACGGCTGATTTTTTAAAAGCGTTGTTTTCCTGGAAGCTTAAACTTTCAAAAATACCGTGCTGCCACCCGGCGGCACGGCATTTTTGCGTATAATTGCGAGGAATCAAATGATCCATCAATATAAAATGAACGGCTATAACATTGTAGTGGATGTATATAGCGGCGGCGTTCACGCCGTAGACGAGCTGGCCTATGATATCATTGCGCTGTTTGAGAACCATACCGCCGATGAGATCGTGGCCGAAATGGCAAAGGCCCACCCCGAAACGCCCGAAAGCGAAGTGCGCGAGGTCATCGCAGCCGTACAGGGGTTAAAGGATGCCGGTAAGCTGTTTGCCCCCGATATCTACGCCGACCATGCGTTCGATTTTAAAAACCGCAGCACGGTGGTAAAGGCGCTGTGCCTGCATGTGGCCCACACCTGCAACCTTAACTGTGAATACTGCTTTGCCGCCCAGGGTAAATTCCACGGCCAGGCCGCGCTGATGAGCTTTGAAACCGGCAAGCGCGCGCTGGATTTTCTGATCGAAAATTCCGGCACCCGCCGCAACCTCGAGGTCGATTTCTTCGGCGGCGAGCCGCTGATGAACTGGGATGTGTGCAAGCGCCTCATTCAGTATGCCCGCAGCATTGAAAAAGAAAAGGGCAAAAACTTCCGCTTTACCCTGACTACCAATGGTGTGAACATCGACGATGATGTGATCGAGTTTGCCAACAAGGAATGTCACAATGTGGTGCTCAGCCTCGATGGCCGCAAAGAGGTGCACGATGCCAAGCGCGTAACGGCCAGCGGCAAGGGCAGCTATGATACCATCGTGCCCAAGTTCCAAAAGCTGGTCAAGGCCCGCGGCGGCAAAAACTATTACATGCGCGGCACATTTACCCGTGAAAACCTGGATTTCACGAACGATATTTTCCATATGGCCGATCTTGGCTTCACCGAGCTTTCCATGGAGCCCGTAGTGTGTGCCGAAACCGAGCCCTATGCCCTGCGCAAAGAAGACCTGCCCGTGCTGTTTGACCAGTATGAGCTTCTTGCCAAGGATATGCTGCGCCGCGAAAAAGAAGGCCATCCCATTACCTTCTACCACTATATGCTCGACCTTACCGGCGGCCCCTGCGTGTATAAGCGCATTTCCGGCTGCGGCAGCGGCACAGAGTATATGGCTGTAACGCCTACGGGTGAGCTGTACCCCTGCCACCAGTTTGTGGGCGACCCTGCCTACAAGATGGGCGATATCTGGCAGGGCGTTACTAACACGGACCTGCGCGATGAATTCAAGCTGTGCAATGCTTACGCCCGCCCCGACTGCAAAGACTGCTGGGCCCGCCTGTATTGCTCGGGCGGCTGTGCGGCCAACGCCTACCACGCCACGGGCAGCATCAAGGGCATTTATGAGTATGGCTGCGAGCTGTTCCGCAAGCGTATGGAGTGTGCCATCATGATGCAGGTCGCCCATCAATGTGATCCTGAGCTGGCTGCTTACGCAAATCACGCCAAGGGCGCTACCGGCTGCGACGGCTGCTCTGCCTGCGCCGACTAAAACGCCGGAATCGCATAAAACAAAACAAAATCCCCCGGGCCGAAAGCTTGCAGCTTGATTGCTGCGGGCTTTGGCCCGGGGGATTATTTTTATGCTATAGCTGTGTTTGTGAAAAAGCTTACTTCATCAGCTCGCACACGGCCTCGGCATAGGCAACGGGGTCGTCCACAGGCATGCCTTCAATCAGCAAAGCCTGATTGTACAAGATCGAAGCGTACTTGTTCAGCTTGTCGGTATCACCGGCTTCCTGTGCAGCCTTCAACACGGCAAATACGGGGTGCTTGGCGTTCAGCTCCAGCACTTTTTCGCTCTTTACGCCTTCGCTGCCGGGCTGCTTGCGCAGGATCTTTTCCATCTCAATGGAAACAGGGCCGTCACTGCTCAGGCACACAGGGTGATCTTTCAAGCGGGTGCTTACCTTAACTTCCTTGATCTTATCGCCCAAAGCGGCCTTTAAGGCATCAAACAGGGGCTTGTTCTCGGTGGTAGCCTCCTCGGCGGCCTTCTTTTCCTCTTCGGATTCCAGGCCCAGGTCACCGCTGTTGATGTTCTTGAACTCTTTTTCTTTGTAGTTGCCCATGATCTGCAGGCAGAATTCATCCACATCCTCACTGCAGAGCAGCAGGTCGTAGCCCTTATCCAGCACCAGCTCGGCGGTGGGCAGCTTAGCCAGGCGCTCGGCACTGTCGCCTGCGGCAAAGTAGATGCACTTCTGGTCTTCGGGCATCTTTTCTACATATTCGTCCAGCGTGATAAGCTTCTTCTCCTTGGCCGAGTAGAACAGCAGAAGATCCTGCAGCAGGTCTTTGTGGGTGCCGTAATCGCTGTAGCAGCCAAACTTCAGCTGGCGGCCGAAGTTCTTCCAGAACTCTTCATATTTATCGCGCTCGTTCACCAGCATGGCGTGCAGCTCGTTCTTGATCTTCTTTTCCAGGCTGTTCTTCATCAGCTTCAGCTGATTATCCTGTTGCAGCATCTCACGGCTGATGTTCAGGCTCAAATCCTGGCTGTCCACAACGCCCTTTACAAAGCTGAAATAATCGGCCAGCAGATCGCCGCATTTTTCCATGATCAAAACGCCGCTGGCATACAGCGAAAGGCCCTTTTCATACTCCTTGGTGTAATAGTCGTAGGGGGCATGGCTGGGAATAAACAGCAGGGCATTGTAGGTGGCGGTGCCCTCGGTGCGGCTGGTGATCACGCGGGCAGGGTCAGTATAATCGTAGAACTTATTCTTGTAGAATTCGTTATACTCCTCGTCCTTCACTTCGCTCTTGGTCTTTTTCCAAATGGGCACCATGCTGTTCAGGGTCTCCAGCTCGGTATAGGTCTCATACTCGGGCTTGTAATCCTCAGGCGCATCGGCGGGCTTTTCCTTGGCGCGGCTCTTTTCGCGGTACATCTGAATGGGGTAACGCACATAGTCGCTGTATTTCTTTACCAGGGCGGCCAGAGCATATTCGTCCAGGTAATTGTCGTAATTCTCGTCGTCGGTGTTGTCTTTGATCACCAGAATGATCTCGGTGCCGGGCTCTTCTTTTTCAGCATGGGTGATGGTATAGCCCTCAGCACCCGAGCTCTCCCACTGCCAGGCTTCCTCGCTGCCTACGGCACGGCTGATCACGGTCACATGCTTGGCTACCATAAAGGCCGAGTAGAAGCCTACGCCGAACTGGCCGATGATATCAATGTTTTCGTTCTGATTGTTCTGCTTAAAGTCCAGGCTGCCGCTCTTGGCAATGGTGCCCAGGTTCTGCTCCAATTCGTCCTTGGTCATGCCAATGCCGTTATCGCTGATGATCAGCGTGCGACCCTTTTTGTCGGGCGTGATCAGAATATGCAGATCGTCTTTATCCACCTTGAGCGCGGTGTCGGTCAGGCTGCGGAAATACAGCTTATCCAGTGCATCGCTGGCGTTGCTGATCAGTTCGCGCAAAAAGATCTCTTTGTTGGTATAAATAGAGTTGATCATCAGGTCCAGCAGCTTTTTGCTTTCGGCCTTAAACTGTTTTACTGCCATAATG
>CAVGKH010000041.1:4034-14825 GCA_963629755.1 Gemmiger sp. | reverse complement strand
GCCCTAAATTGGCTGGCAGATCGATCAGACGGTAGCCCTTACGGCGGCAGATGGCGGCGGTTTTGTCCTGGCTGCCGTCATTTACCACCACATAATCATACTGCGGGTAGTTCTGGATCAGATCATCCACCACCCGCTCAATCGAACCCTCTTCATTAAAAGCAGGAATTACGATCAGCAGCTTCAGCATAAATGAATCTCCTTGTTTTTTAATGGTCAGCCGCAGCCTGCGCGGCGATCTGCAGCAGCTTGTCAGCAGTCTTTTGCCAAGTGAAATGCTGCAAAAGGTTTTCGTGGGCATTTCTGGCGGCAGCTGTGCGCCAGCTGGGGTCGGTCAGCGCCTTTTGCAGCGCTGGGAGCAGATCAGCTTCGGCTGGCGAATCGATGCGCAGGCCGCAGCTGGCGTTCGGCAGCAGCTCGGCACTGCCCGCCGTTTTGGTGCATACGATTGCGCAGCCAAAGGCGGCAGCCTCTAATAGCGTTGTCGGAAAGCCCTCGGCATAGGTGGTGGGCAGGCAGTAAACCTCTGCCTGCCGCAGTAGCGCCAGAGTATCAGGGTAGGGAACACTGCCCAGGTAGTATACCCCCGCAAGGGGCCTGGTGCGCAGCTCGGCCAGTTGCGGGCCGTCACCTGCCACCAGCAGGGCTGTACCGGGCAGCTGCAGCCTGGCAAACGCTTCCGCCAGCGGCTTTACACCCTTTTCCGGAATAATGCGCCCCACAAAAACGGCCAGCCGGGTGTTGGCGGCAAGGCCGAGTGCCCTGCGCCAGTCTTTGGCCGAGGCCAGCGCGGTAAGCTCTTCGGGGGCTACGCTGTTATAAAGCGTGCCCGCAGCCTGCACACCAAAATGGCGCAGCCAGCGGCACACATCCTGCGAAACACCGTAAAACCGGGCACCTGTGCTGCGGATCATGCCGCACACCATATGCTCATACACTTGGCCCATCAGCTGCAAAATCGGCTGCTGCATGGGCATATGCCCGGTGGAATGCTCGATCACGATAGTCGGAACATGCCGCTTTTTGGCGGCCAGTGCCGCATACAGGCTCAAAGAGTACATGCGCGTTTGTATCACGCACAGATCCGGCTTTTGCTGCCATACCTCCTTGAGCAGGGCTGAAAGCCCGCGCCCGAGCCGCAAAACGGGAAAGCGCCCGTTCATCAGGGCAAAAACCGGCAGGCGGTAGATCTCGATGCCATGCGGGTCGGTCTCTTTGGCGGGCAGCCCGTGCAAAGCGCTGGTTACCACAATGGCACGATGCCCGGCAGCCGTCATGCGCTTGGCAAGATTCATCGTATAGCGCTCTACACCGCCCACGGTGGGCAGATACTGCGCGCTGAAAAAGCAGAAAACCAAAGGATCACCACCCGCTATCAAGTCAGTTTACCGCGCAATCACGGCGATCAGAATGTTCAGCACGACCATGCAGTCTACCGCAGCAAATGCCAGCAGCCCCCCGCGCGTGTGCCCCTTGCCCTTGGCAGGGCGCAGATGCGCAGGGGCCAGCGCCAGCATGGCCAGCGGCAGCACCGGCAGAAAATACCGCCCCTGCAGGCCGTAGATCGTGTCGTAATAGGTCGGGGTCCAGCAGATGCACCCCAGCACGGCCAGGCCGCAGCAGGCTAGGGCCAAAAGCCCGGCCCAAAGGCGCGCTGTACCTGCAAGCCGCTCTTCGCCCACGGCGGGCACGCAGCAGAAATACAAAAGAAAATACAGAGCGATCACCCAGGTCCAGGCTATATCCAGCGAATAGTAGCTCAGGCTGCCGCCCACCAGTGTGCGCACATAGTGGTCACCCAGCTGAATGGCCGAGTTTACGCACAGCATCACGGTCTTGCCCGGGTTTGCCAGAATATAGCTCAGGGTGAAGCAAACGCTGTCGTCCTGCCCTTCGATCTGTTCGGGCTTTTCTTCCTCCTGGCTTTCAACCAGCACGCTTTCATCGCCGGTCCACTGCAAAAGCTGCTCGTAGTCAGCCTTGATCTGATCGCTCACCTGCTCGGCGCTTTCCTGGTTGGGGTCGGCCGCCGCCGAAGAGCGCAGCAGATAGCGGTTGTTCCACAGCACAAACACGGCACACACTGCCAAAAAGGCTGCGCAGCCGCCCAAGAGTAGCTTTTGGTTTAAATGCACCTGCCGGGGCGCGGCCAGCAGCACCAGCGCGATCAAAGGGGTATACACCACCTTGGCCGGGGCGATGATAAGCCCCATCACCGCCAGCGGGATCAGCTTCTGCCAGCGGAACGAACCATGCGGCGCATATGCCAGCTCGAGGCAGAGCGAGGTAAAGGCGAAGCTGAGCCCGATCAAAAGGCTGTCGCGGCTGAACGAGGCCGCCAAATGCAGCGTCATGGGCAAAAGTGCCGCGCCCGCAAAGGCCATTTTTCCAAACGGGGCCTTTTTTACGGCCAAAGCCGCCAACAGGGCGAAAACGATCAGGTTCATCAAGCGCCCCAGCAAAAGCGCCGGTGCAAAGCCCAGGTGCAGGCAGAACGCCAGAAATACGCCCGCTGCGCTGAATACATACAAAATCGGGTAGGTATCGGCCTGTTCTTCAAACAGCCACACATGATCGCCCAGTTGGTCGGCAGTGCGGTCGGTCATGTGGTAAGCAAATTCCTTCCAGGTAAACACAGTGGTTTTCTGATTCTGGATTACGCTGTTAAAATCGCACGGGCGGCGGTAGGAATAAAAAATAGGCACATCCTGCATCACCCATTCATCGCCGCTCACACGGTTGGCCCACCAACTGGCAATGGTAAAGCTTTCATTGATATGAAACTGCTCGTCCGGTGCCGAGTAAGGGGGCAGCGCCATGGTAAAAGCAAGCCCAAAAGCGATCACAAGCCCAAAAACCGCTGTATGCAGTACAAAGTGATGGCTGCTGATAAAAAGGTACAGCCCGCATAAAACGGCGGTGAGCAGCAGGGCGGCCGCCCAATAATATAAGCTCAAAAAGCGGCCGATGGGGGCAGAAGAGATATACTGCGCCAGCGTACTGTCTACGGCAGTGCCGTCCAGCACCATGGTTTCGCCCTCACGCGCAATGCCCTCTGAGCAGCCGATCGCCAGCTGCCCGTCTCCCTCGTAATGCGGGGTGAGCACAGCGGTATACTGCCGGTTTTCGCCGCCGCTGTCGGCCAATGCGCTCAGACCCAGGCCGGTATACTGCCCGTTCAGAATATGATCCATCACGCCCGTGCTCGTAGCCAGCAGCTCGCCGGTGGCTGTATCATACAGTTCTACAGCCAGCTCGCCCTTAGGCTGTTCGCCGGGGATCTGAAACATAAAGGTGAGGTTCATCACATCAAAGCTGGTAGTGAAGGTTTGGCTCACCTGCTGCTCAATTACGGCAAAATTGGGGTAATCGTCACTGATCTTTACCGAATAGCATTTTCCCGCATAGGGGCGAACCGCACTAAAATAAACCGCGCAGCTTACCATAAAGCAGATAAGCCCCAGGCACAGGCAGATCAGTATGCGGCGAAAGCGCTGCATAAGCGAGAAAATTTTATCCATACAGTATCCTTTTACTAAAATCAAATCTCGGCTCCAAATGCGGCCAGCACAGCCTGCTGCCAGCAGCCGCCTGTGCGCAGAAGCTTTTCCACTGTGCCGCGCACCGCGCCTTCGCCGCCCTTCTGCGGGCAGATATAATCAGCGTGCTGGCGCACTTCACAGCAGGCATCAGCAGGGCAGGCCACAAAGCCGCACAGGCTCATGGCGGCAAGGTCATTCAAATCGTCGCCGCAATAAGCCACATTGGCGGCACAAAGGCTGTGCTGCTGCATAAAATCGGCCAAAAAGGCCTTTTTGTTTTTTACATTCTGAAAAAGATAATCTACCTTCAGCTCAGCGGCACGGCGGGCCACAGCCGGGCACTCACGCCCGGTACAGATCATCACCTGCAGCCCGGCGGCATGGGCCAGCACCAGGGCAGCACCGTCTTTAATGGCAAATTTTTTGGTCTCGTTGCCGTGGTCGTCGTAATACACGCCGCCGTCGGTCATGGTGCCGTCTACATCCAGCACCAGCAGCTTTGTTTCCATATCAGCGGCCCTCATATTCGCTGGGGGTCAAAAAGGTGCAGGGAATGCCGCTGCTCTGAATGGCCTCGCTCATGGCGTGGTTAAAATCGGCATCGCGCGTCACATGGCTGTGCATCGAGCTGCTGGCATAGTTGCTGCGGCCCGCCTTGTAGCCGTCGGCACCGGCCAATGCGGCCGATTCGGCACCCAGTGCGTGCAAAAGGCGCAGCAGCATGATTAGGCTGTTATCACCCTGGGCAAAAGCACCGGCCAGGCGGTTGTAGTCCACAGTCAGGCAGCCGGAGCGCGGCTCCAGATTGCTGGTGATGATGCCGGTGCAGGGCAGCACCTCAATTTTAGAAAAACGCTTGTTGTTGCTGAAGAATACATAGTCGGCCTGTATATCCTGCGGCACAAAGTTGGCGGCGATCACCACTGGGCAGTGCTCGGCAATGTAGGCTTTGATCTCGCCGGCTTTTTCGCGCAGGTTGGGGCCGGGGGCCAGCACCAGCACCTGCTTTCCGGTCAGTTGGGCGGCCAGCGTTTCCATGGCGGACGAATCGTTGGTGCTGTGGCGCTTATATTCTTCATACAGCTTATCGGCATAGGCGGCATCAAACACCGTGGTCTTGCTGCGGTCAAACCCGGCCAGAATGTGGTTGATGTCGCGATTGGTCAGATCGCCTTTGTTCAGATAATGCTCGGCATAGTTGCGGTGCAGGTTGTAACGGGCCGAAAGAAAATAGGCCGGGGTATAGCCCCAGGCGCTCTGGCCCTTGATGGGAGCAATCTGGTCTTGAATAGCATCCATCAGATAGTCGATATCGTAATGCGCGCCCAGATACTCATTGCAGTAATCCGAGATCAGCTCAATGGGCAGGTTGCCGGGAATACGGCCCATGCCCTCCAGGCTGCCGTCCACGGTCACATCGCGATTCAGGTGCTTATCCAAAAAGTCCTGCGCCAGGCAGCTGGCCAGGCTCATGTTTTCGTGCAGGTGCAGTGCCAGGCGAATGCTGGGGTCAATGTTATGGTCGGCCAGGCTCACGATGCGGTCTAAATCACGGCGGCGCATGCTGCCGAAGGTATCCACGATTGAAAATTGATACGGCATGATCTTGTTTACCTGGTCAAAGATCCACAAAAGCTGCTTATCGTCATAGCCCATAATATTGATGGGATTGATGCTCAGCTTGTAGCCCTTTTCTTTTACCTCGCGGGCAAAATCCATACCCTCGGCAATATCATAATCGTGGGCGGTAATGCGGATCATCTCAATGCCGTGCCCGGCATAGGGGCTCAGCTTTTTGATATCGTAGTTGCTGCGCATAGCCATGGCGCTGAACATGGCGCTGCCGGGGTTTTCGGGCAGCAGGCGGTTCAGCTCTTCAATGTGGTTGCACACGGTGATATCCGGGTCGTAGTTTTCCACATTACGCAAAAAGCCTACTTCCACAATATCCACCCCGGCGCGCACCAGGCTGTGAATGATATCGCGGGCATTGTCAAAGCCCCACTTCCAGTTATTCACATAGCCGCCGTCGCGCAGGGTGCAGTCTAACAGTTTACGGTCATTCATGGGTAAAGCCTTTCTGTTTTAAAATCTCTTCCACTTCCACCCGGTCTTTGGGGGTATCCACGCTGATGGTCTTATAGGGTGAGCGAATGGCGTGCACCTTGTGGTCGTTTTCCACAAAGCGCATCATGTCGTTCTCCTCGGCCTTTTCCAAAAGGCTCTTGGGGGTGGAGTTGTAAAATTCCAGTGCCTTTTTGCTGTACAGCTGAATGCCGGTCACCTTTTCATACTCAAATTCCAGCGTGCCCTTGGGATAGGGAATAGGGCTGCGGCTGATCATCAAAATCTCGCGCCGCGCATTGCAGGCCACCTTCTGATTGGAAAAATCGATCACATCGGTGGGGTGGTCCAGCACATTGGTCAGCACAGCCACATAGTAAGGGTCTTCGGGCAGGGTATCGGGTAAGATCAGGTCAAACGCCGCGGCATTGATCAACGGCTCATCGCCCATGATCTGTAAATACAGATCGGCATCCACCTTGGTGGTCACCTCATAAATACGGCTGGTAGGGGTGTCGTGGTTGGCACTCGTCATCACATATTTCATGCCGTACTGTTCGCACACATCGGCAATGCGCTTATCATCGGTGGCAATAAAGCAGTCGGCCAGCTTGGGGCATTTTACGGCTTCACGGTATACCCACCAGATCATGGGGCGGCCCAGAATATCAGCCAGGGGCTTGCCGGGCATACGGGTGCTCTGGTAGCGGGCGGGGATCACGCCAACGATCTTCATAATCAAAACCTCTTTTCGGCAGTTACAAAATGGCTTTCTATTATCCTAACAGCGCCTCGGCCTCGGGCAGGGTCAGGCTAATCTTTTCATCGGCGGCCTCAAACCCGGCCAGAGCGGTGCTCTGCACGGTAACGGCGCGTGCAAAGCGGAACGGAAGTGCAAAATTCAGCACCTCGCTGGGCATGGTGCGCTCCAGCAGAATGGCGTTTGGAAACAGCTGTGTATAATCGTAAATATCACGGGGGTGGGGCTTAATGAAAAACGGCCCGTCCTCCAGCTTGTAATGCTCAGCAATCGCGATCCACAAAGCGTTCTGCTTATTCTGTGACATCGTGCCGTCCTGCACAAAGCTGTGCGTCATTAAAATCGAGGCGTTCTGCGCGGCTTCGGGCAGCGGCTGAGTGATAAACACCCCGCGCAGCGCGGCCTTTTCCTCATCGGTCAGGCTGTGCAGCAGTGCGGCCTTGCTGTCATGCAGAAGCTTTCCCTTAAAAATCGGGCAGCGACTGGGGTCTTCGGTCTCCACGGCATCCACGCCGCGGTAATCGCCCCAGTAAAGGTAGCCAAGGCCCCGCTTCTGCTTCTTTTCAAAATCGGGAAGGGCACGCTGATTTTCCAATAAGGGGTGGCGCTGCCAGCAGGTGCTTGCAAAGGTATCCTCGCACAGCACATAATGGGCGCCCATGTCCTGCAGGTAGCGGCCCAAAAGGCTCCAGTCGTTATGAATGTAAATGGTGCGGTAGCGCGGCGGATAGATGGAAAATCCTGAGCGCTCCACCTCGCGTTTTTCCATGCGGTGCTGCAAAAGCGCCATCAAAACGGGATTCTTGATATCGGTCATGGGGCACTGCGATTCATCAAATACGCGGATCTCAAAAAAGCAGCCCAGGGCCTGCAGGCGCGCAGCCAGCTTTTTGGCATCCGGCACGGTAGAAGAGATCACCAGCGCACTTTTTTCACCGCTGCGCAGCGTGCGCAGCAGATCGATCATAACCTGATATGCGGTATGGCAGATATAAAGGTCGGGTTTTGCCATAAATTAAAAACACTCCCTTCGGTGAAAGCTCCTTCTCAAAGAGATGGATCAATCAGCTTAACAGGCGGAAAATGAATGCGTCCCCACCCGGCGGCCCATTCGGGCATGGTCAGGTCGGCACTGGTCACCTCAAACCGGAACTCGGTCACAGGCTTGTCGAGGCACACGGCGGTGCGCATATCTCCGTCAAAAATATCCAGATAAAAGAAATACTGCCCTTCACCCAAAAGGCTGGGGTCAAACTCAAAAGTAGTGGTATAGGTGCGGCCCGGCTCGGCAGCACCCAGGTTTATCGGGTGCGTGATGCCTACGGGGCTGGAATCGCGAAAATGCAGGTTCATCTTCATGTGAATGCCCGCAAACGGCTCGGTCACAAACCACTGAATACGCACACGCACCTTTTCGGTGTCGGCATATACGCTGCTTTCCTTATCCACAAAGTCCAAACTTTGCAGCCGAAAGCGCTGGCCTGCGCCCACATTCATGCGGCCCACATCGTCCAGATCATAGTGCACCACATTCACATCGGTGGTATCCATATACACGGCAATGGCCTGCTCCACATCGCCGTCAAAAATCACGCGGCCTTGGTCCAGCACCACACAGCGGGTGCACAGCTGGCGAATGGTGCTCATGTTGTGCGAAACATACAGCACCGTGCGCCCTTCCTGCCCAGCCACATCGCTCATTTTGCCCAAGCATTTCTGCTGAAACTTCATATCGCCCACGGCCAGCACTTCGTCCATAACCATGATCTCGCTGTCCAGGTGCGCCGCCACGGCAAAGGCCAGCTTTACAAACATGCCGCTGGAATAACGCTTTACGGGTGTATCAATAAAATCGCCGCATTCGCTGAACTCAATGATCTGGTCCAGCTTGGCATCCACCTCGGCCTTGGTCATGCCCAAAATCGCGCCGTTCATATAAATATTTTCACGGCCCGTCATTTCCTGGTTGAAGCCGGTTCCTACCTCCAACATGCTGGCCACGCGGCCATTCAAGCGGATTTCGCCCTCCGTGGGGGCGGTGATGCGGCTGAGCACTTTTAACATGGTACTCTTGCCGGCGCCGTTGCGGCCAATGATGCCCAGAGCCTCGCCCTTATATACGGTCAGATCCACACCGTTCAGCGCCATAAAGGTCTTGCCGAAAAGGCGTGTGTCGGTGCCGATCTTCACATTGGGGTCTTCTTTGCCGCGCACACGGCTCCACCAGCTTTGCAAGTCGGCTGTCAGCGTTCCGCCGCCGATCTGCCCAAGCTTATACTGCTTTTTCAGGCTGGTGATCTGAATGGCTACCTCGCGGGAGGCATTCGACTGATTTTTCAAAATGATTCCTCCCTCTTACACGGTATCCATGAAGGTCTTCTCTACACGGCTGAACAAAATAACGCCCACAAGCAGCAGCACAGCGGTGGCAATCAGGCTGAAAGCCACCATGCCTGCCGCAAAAGTGCCTTGGCCCAAAAGCGCGGCACGGAATACCTCCACAGGGGCGGTCATGGGGTTCATGGCAACCAGCTTGGCCAGACGCGGGCTTTCGCTCAAAGAGCCCATGCTGTAAACCACGGGCGTAGCATACATCCAAAGCTGCACGCCAAAGGTCACGGCAATGGCAAGATCGCGGTATTTGGTGGTGAGCGAGCTTACGATAATGCCTACGCCCAGCCCCAGCAGCATCACCTGCAAAACCAGCAAGGGCAGTGCCAGCGCCCACAGTGTAATATGCACGCTGCCCGGCTGTGAAAGGACATAATACACCCAGAAGCAGGCGAACATGGCAAGCTGGATCAAAAAGTTGATGAGGCTCGTTAAAACCTGGCTTACAGGCATGGTCAGACGCGGAAAATACACCTTGCCGAAAAGCCCGGCGTTCGTTACAAAGGTGTTGGCCGTGCCGTTTACGCACCCGGCAAAAAAGCTCCACACGGTGTTGCCCGCCATGTAAAACAAAAAGCTGGGCACACCGTCGGTGGGCATGCTGGCAATGCCGCCGAACACGATGTTGAAGATCAGTGTGGTGAGCAGCGGATTGAGCAGGATCCACAGCGGGCCTAAGATCGTCTGCTTATACAAAACCGTGAAATTGCGCTTTACAAACATCACTACCAGATCGCGGTAGCGCCACAGTTCGCCGGTGTCAATATCGAACCACCCGGTTTTGGGGCGGATCACTGTAGTCCAGTTTTGGCTGTTTTGTGTTGTCATAAAAATAGTATCCTTAAAAATAGTGTATAAATCGTTTATTATTTCTTGCCTGCGGGCAGGGCTGCGCCGTAAAACAGGCGGCTTTTGCACACTGGCGGCAAAAGGGCGCACTCCACCCTTGTTATCAGATTGTAATATTATAGCATAGTTTGCCGCAAAAGAAAAGCAGAGCCGCGCAAATCGGCTCTGCTTTCATAAATATTTTACGCCCTGTTTAAAATTCAGGCTTCAAAACAAACCCTGTGCACAGCGGCCCAGCGGTTCAGCGCTGCAAGGCGCTGCACAGCGCCGCGCAATGCTTCGTGTTCTATGGCTTTTTGCAGGGCGGTGCGGTTTACATAAGGCGCAAGAGGTGCGCGCTCTGCGCAAAGCTCCTGCAAAAGCTCTGCGGGCAGGGCAGGGGGCTGCTCTGCGGCACCGGCTGGCGAAGCATTCACTATATAATGTAAAAGCGCGTATGAGTTGCTTTCGGCATCAGCACTGCCTATATACCGATTATTCCCGGAAGCAAAAACCGGCAGCTCGTACTCATACTCCACAAGGCAGTGGTCTAAAAACGGAAAGCACACAGCGGCCCCGGCAGCCTGCCCCATCGCGCTCCAGCATGCGGCGGCGGGCAAAAGCTTTTCCTGTAAGATCAGTCTGCGCCGCAGCCTTGCTTGCGCGGCGGCATCCCCCGAGGCTGGCAAATGCCGCCTGCGCTGCAGCCAGGCGAGCCCTTCTGAAAGGTGCAGGTTCGAGCCGTTCAGCAGCTCCCCGGCAAAGGCAGCACCGCTTTCGGGGGCGTCCAGCCCCTGTGCACCCACATCAGCCAAAACCGGCTCGCTGTGCCCGGCCCGGGCTTGCAGCAGAGCCAGCAGGCCCGGGCTGGCCTGCTCGGGCCGCTCAGCACAATGCTGCAATCCAGCCCTTTCCAAACACAGCGGCGCGGGCCGGTGCAGGGTGCACCGCCCACCGAGCCCATCAGGCCGCCCGAAAGGCCTACCGTGTGCACCGGCTGCCCGAATAAGCGCTGCGCTGCGCCGGGCAGCGCTTCGGCAGAACTGCTTGCCCTGCCGGGGCCGAAAAAACCAAAAATACAATTCATGTTTGTGTCACATCCTTATGGGAAAGAATAAAAATAGCTGCTTTTTTGCAGCCTGTTTAAAAAGCCGGGCATTTTCCCGGCAGCTTCCTTTTTACTGTATGCGGCACAGAGTGAAAAAT
>CAVGKH010000041.1:2559-4024 GCA_963629755.1 Gemmiger sp. | reverse complement strand
AAATCGGTCGAACCACCGAATTTTACAAAATGTTCTAGAATTATTTCTTATAAAAACTTGCAATTCCTACCAAAATAGTATATATTGTTTCTGGAAGAAGGCTCCCCGGCCCTGCCGGCAAGGGCTTTCTGCCGTAATGGAGAATCAGAGCAGCGGCGCAGAAGCCGCAGCCCAAACAAACGTATCTCATATTTCCCCTTTTCAGAAAGGAAAGACTGCGTATGAAACTGGTATATTTAGATAACGCTGCCACCACTCCCTGCTGCGCACAGGCACTGGCAGCCGTCAATAAGGCGCTGGACGGCCCCTGCGGCAACCCCAGCAGCCACTATTCCATCGGCTATGAGGCCAAAGAGCTGGTCGATACGGGCCGTGCTCAGGTGGCAAAGGCTCTGAATGCAGACCCCGGCGAGATCTTCTTTACGGGCTGCGGCAGCGAGGCTGACAACTGGGCCATCAAAGGCACTGCCTTCAAGCTGGCTGCCCAGGGCAAAAAGCACCTGATCACCAGCGCTTTTGAGCATCATGCCATTATGCATAGCATGGCCATGCTCGAGCGCATCGGCTTTGAAGTAAGCTATATCAAGCCCGACAGCGACGGCTATATCCACCCCGAAGATGTAGAGGCAGCGATCCGCCCGGATACCGCACTCATCAGCATCATGATGGCCAACAACGAGATCGGCACCATTCAACCTATCAAAGAGCTGGCTGCCGTGGCACATGCCCATAAGATCTGGTTCCACACCGATGCCGTGCAGGCCGTTGGTGCAATCCCCGTAGATGTAAAAGAGCTGGGCGTGGATATGCTCTCTCTCTCCGGCCATAAGTTCAATGCTCCCAAGGGCATTGGCGCGCTGTATATCCGCAAGGGCATTTCTCCCTGGAACTTCCTTGATGGCGGCGGCCAGGAATCCCGCCGCCGCGCCGGTACCGAGAATGTAGCCGGCATCGCCGCTATCGGCGCTGCACTGGAAGCAGCCACCGCTGACCTGCCCGCCCGCATGGCGCACGAGCAAAAGCTGCGTGATTATGTGATCGACCGCGTGCTGAAAAATATTCCCCAGGCCCGCCTGAACGGCGGCCGTGATAAGCGCCTGCCCGGCAATGCCAACATCAGCTTCCCGGGCCTGGAGGGCGAGACCATTCTGCTGGATCTGGATATGCACGGTATTTGTGCCAGCACCGGCAGCGCCTGCAACAGCGACAGCCTCGACCCCAGTCATGTGCTGCTTTCCATCGGCCTGCCCGAAGAGATCGGCCACGGCAGCATGCGCTTTACCTTCGGCCCCCAGAATACTATGGAAGAGGCCGAGTATCTTTGCGACACGCTGGAAGAAATTATTCCCCGCCGCCGCGCTATGAGCTGCATGTGGCTGCAGAGCGAGGGCAAGGCACGCGTGTTCAGCCTGAAAGGAGAGAATGAATAATGGCAGGTATGTATAGTGAAAAGGTCATGGAGCAT
>CAVGKH010000041.1:0-2549 GCA_963629755.1 Gemmiger sp. | reverse complement strand
ATTTTGCCCATCCCCATAATGTAGGCGAGATCCCCGATGCAAACGCCATCGGCGAAGTGGGCAACCCCAAGTGCGGCGATATCATGCGCATGTACCTGAAAATCGAAAACAATGTGGTGGTGGATGCCAAGTTCCTTACCTTTGGCTGCGGTGCAGCCATTGCCACCAGCAGCATGGCTACGGATCTGAT
This sequence comes from Gemmiger sp., assembly GCA_963629755.1. Lineage (GTDB taxonomy): Bacteria > Bacillota > Clostridia > Oscillospirales > Ruminococcaceae > SFIE01. The sequence goes on along the minus strand of CAVGKH010000041.1, from coordinate 2,359 downwards.
CAAAGGCAAAACCATCGACGAGTGCCTCAGGCTGACCAATAAGGCCGTGGTAGAAGCACTTGACGGATTGCCCCCCATCAAGGTACACTGTTCTGTGCTGGCCGAAGAAGCTGTAAAGGCTGCCTTGGCTGACTATTACCGCCGCCAGGGCATCGATCCCGAACCTTTCGTGGGCAAGATCGAGACCAGCTGTGACAGCTGCTCGGCTCACTGATCGGCAATACGCATTTTCGCGGCGGTAGCTTCATAAAATCATGGAAAGCAGAAACGAAGGAGAAACCGCCATGTCTGTACCACATATTTCCGCAGCGGAGGCTGCCCGCCTGTTCGATGCAGGCACAGCCGTGCCGCTGGATGTTCGCGAGCCGGATGAGTTTGCAACCGGCCATATTGCCGGGGCGCTGCTGCTGCCGCTGGGGGACATCCCCGCACGCGCGGCTGAGGTGCTGCCGGATAAAGCCGCCCCGCTGGTGGTGTATTGCCGCAGCGGTGCGCGCAGCGATATGGCCGTCAAGCAGCTGGAAAGCATGGGCTACACCAACCTGCGCGATATGGGCGGCGTGATGTACTGGCCCTACGAACTGGATTATTCTTAAAAAAATGCCCGAGGCTTTTTTATAAAGCTTCGGGCAATTTTTATGCTTTGGCACTGGCGCTTGGCCCCAAAACTGGGTACAATAAAAGATAATACGATTTTATTGCAAGGGGGAACACCTTATGCCGAAGCTTCAGAAAGAAGAAGTCTGGTTCGATTCTGCCGATGGTGTCAGCCGCACAGCAGGCTATGTGTATACCATGCCGGAGGTGCCCGTGCATGCGGTGCTGCAGCTCAGCCACGGTATGTGTGAGTATATCGGCCGCTATGAGGGCATGGCCGAATATTTTGCCGCCCGCGGCATTGCTGTGGCAGGCAACGACCATATCGGCCACGGCCGCACGGGCCGCCCCGAAGCCATGGGGCAGTTTGGCCCCGGCGGGCGCAAAGCTGTATTGCAAGACCTGCACACCATGAACAGCCTTTTGCACCTCAAATTTCCAGAGGCACCGGTGTTTCTGTATGGGCACAGCATGGGCAGCTTTTTTGCGCGCTGGTATACCGAGGTATATGGCGGCAGCATCCGGGGCCTTGTAATCAGCGGCACGGCGGGGCCCGCCGCGGCCAACAAAGCGGGCCTTGCGCTGAGCGCGGCCATTGCCGGGGCCAAGGGCGAGAGCTATATTTCGCCGTTGATGATCCGCCTGCAGGGCAATTACAACAAAAAGATCCCGGGGGCAAAATCTCCCAATGCCTGGCTCACGCGCGATGAGGCCGTGGTGCAGGCATATGATAATGACCCCTACTGCCAGATCAAGTTCACCGCCTCAGCCTATCGTGAAATGCTGGCGGTTTTAAGTCATGTGAGCACAAGAACCTGGGCCGAAAGCCTGCCCAAAATGCTGCCTATTCTGCTGGTGGCGGGCAATGCTGACCCCGTGGGCGATTATGGCCGCGGCGTGCGCCGTGTAGCGGCCATGCTCAGCCAGGCAGGCATACAAGATCTGCACTGCCGCATCTGGCCCGGCGGCCGCCACGAGATGCACCAGGAGCTGCAAAAAGAGGAAGTGTTCCAAACCGTATACAACTGGCTGCAAAAGCGGCTGTAAATAAGCGAGGGCCTGCCGGTTCGTTCCGGCAGGCCCTTACGGTTCCTGTTTTCTATTTCAAATATTTTCGTCCTCTGCAAATAAAAAGATCAGCTCACGCAGAATATCCGTGCAGTGCTCCATGGCTTCTACGGTAATATGCTCATACGGGCTGTGGTACGCCCAGCCGCCCAGGCCCAGGTTGGGGCAGGGGAGCCCGGCAAAGGTGAGGCGTGCGCCGTCGGTGCCGCCGCGCGCGGCAACCACCTGCGGCGCTACCCCGGCGGCCAGGCAGGCAAGACGGGCCTTTTCTACCAGCTGCGGGTGCTCGTTCAGCTTTTCTTTCATGTTGCGGTATTGCTCGGTGCAGTGTATTTCGGCTGTGCCACGGCCCCAGCGCCGGTTCAGCGCCTCAGCGGCCTGCTGCATCAGGTGCAGGCGGCGCTGCATGCCCTCGGCAGTAAAATCGCGCAGATTATAAACAAGCTCGGCCTTTTCCACGCTGCCCTCAGAACGAAGCAGGTGAAAAAATCCCTCACGGCCGCTGGTTTTAGCCGGTATCTCATCGGCCGGCAGCATGGCGGCAAATTCCAGCGCCAGCAGCTGAGCATTTACCATGCAGCCCTTGGCGCGGCCGGTGTGGGTGCTCACGCCCCGCAAATGCACGGCGGCCTGCACGGCATTAAAAGTTTCGGCTTCGATCTCGCCGGTCTCCCAGCCGTCCACGGTATAAGCG
>CAVGKH010000040.1:9674-15024 GCA_963629755.1 Gemmiger sp. | reverse complement strand
GTTCATGGCAGTGTTGATGATGGTGTCAATGTGGTTCACCAACTGCTCGGCAGCGGTCTTGGCCTCGTTGTAGCGCACCATGCCGGGGTGGTTCATCACCTGTGAATAGGTCTTATTGATCTTCTCGTTCAGCTCAGCGATGCGATCATCGTTGCGCTCGTCCATGCTCAGCTCATTATTCAGGTCCATGCGGGCCAGGTTGAACTCGCCGATCAGGTTCTGCAGCTCCTCGTCGGCATCGTTGGCACGGCGGGCGGCATCCAGTTCCAGATAGCGGTCATCGGTCTGCAGGGCAACAGCGGCTTTTTTAAACATTTCAATGCAGGTCATAGTAAAAAATCTCCTTAAACTCTATTGTATTTTTATGTTAGTAAGTTTTGATAAACAGTTTGTTTTTATTCACCGTGCCAGTTCGCCGGTCAGCACAGTGGCGCGGGCGCCGGTCAAGGCTACCTTGGCATAGTGGCCGATCATCTCTTCGGCAGCAGCAAATTCCACGGTCAGGTTGTTATCCAGGCGGCCGGTCAGCATGCCCTCGGTGCGGGCTGCGCCCTCCACCAGCACGCGCACGGTTCTGCCCACCATGCCTGCCACCTGCTGCATGGCGATCTTATCCTGCACAGCCAGCAGGCGGCCCATGCGCTCGGCTTTTTCCTTGTGGGTGGCCGGGTCGGGCATCAAAGCTGCGCGGGTGCCGGTGCGCTTAGAATAGATAAAGGTAAACAGCTGCATATAGCCCACCTTCTGCACCAACTCCAGCGTTTTTGCAAAATCCTCCTCGGTCTCTCCGGGAAAGCCCACAATAATATCGCTCGAGAAAGTGATGCCCGGCACGCGCTCTTTGGCGTAGTTCATCAGCTCCATGTACTGCTCTACGGTATAATGGCGGTTCATCTCGCGCAGTATCCGGTCGCTGCCGCTCTGCACAGGCAGGTGCAGATGCTTGCAGATCTTGGGCTGGGCAGCAATGGTGTCGATCAGCTTGTGGCTGGCATCCTTGGGGTGGCTGGTCATAAAGCGTATCTGGTAATCGCCGGGCACCTCGCACAGCATGTTGAGCAGGTCAGCAAAGTCTACGGGTACTTCCAAGCCCTTGCCGTAGCTGTTCACATTCTGGCCCAAAAGTGTGATTTCTTTGTATCCGGCCTGCACCAGCTGGGTAAATTCCTTTACCACATCCTGCGGCAGGCGGCTGCGCTCGCGCCCGCGCACATAGGGCACGATGCAATAGGTGCAGAAGTTATCGCAGCCATACATAATGGGCAGCCAGGCGCGGAAACCGGAATCGCGCCGGATCGGCACTGATTCCACCACGGCGTTTCGCTCTACGGGCGTTTGCAGCACGCGCTTTTTCTGGCCGAGGCGTTGGGCGATCAGCCCCGGCAGCGTATCGATACCGTCCACGCCAAACACAAGGTCTACATACGGGTAGCTTTTGCGCACCTTTTCCACTATGTGGGGCTGCTGCGCCATGCAGCCGCACAGGCCGATCATCAGGCGCGGATTTTTTTCTTTCAGCTTTTTTAGTGCACCCACATTGCCGAATACCCGCTGCTCGGCATGCTCGCGCACAGCGCAGGTGTTAAACAAGATCAAATCGGCATTTTCTACCGAATCGGTAATGCCAAAGCCGCAGTCCAGCAAAACGCCGCGAATTTTTTCGCCGTCGTTCACATTCTGCTGGCAGCCATAGCTGCGCACATAGGCCAGCGGCGGCTCTTCATACGCGGCTGCAATGGCCGCCGCACTGGCAGAGTCGTGGGTATAAACAGATTTTTCCAAACGGTACACCTCAATATTCTTATTCCGTATAAAGGCACGTAAAGGCTGTGCCCTAAAAGCCCAGCCTGCGATAGCGCCTATTTAAGACAATTATACAATATATATTATACTCTTTTTATAGCAAAAGCACAAGGGTTATCCCGCTTAATTTTACGCCTTTTTCACGCCCCTGCACTCGACAAGCGGCCCTCATCGTGCTATTCTTTTTTCAATATCAAATTCTGAATCAAATTCGGGAGGGCCTTTGCCATGATCACTGTTGACCGCGAGCGCGTTCGCCGGGTGTTTGCCGCCTATGCCGCCCGCTATGATGATACCAACCCCAAGATCAAATTAAAGATCGACCATACCTACCGTGTGGCCGCCCTGTGCGATGAAATTTCTCAAAGCCTGGGCCTTGCCGGGCCAGACTGCGACCTTGCCTGGCTGATTGGCATGCTGCACGATATCGGCCGCTTTGAGCAGGTGCGCCGCTATAACACCTTCAGCGATGCCGATTCGGTCGATCACGCCTCTTTGGGCGTAGAGCTGCTGTTTGAAGACGATTTGATACGCGATTACCTGCCCGCCCACGATTGGGATGCCATTATCCGGCTGGCCATCGGCAGCCACAGCCTGTATCGCCTGCCCGCCGGGCTTTCTGAACGAGAGTTGCTTTTCTGCCGCCTCATCCGCGATGCCGACAAAATCGATATTTTAAAGGCCAACTGCCTTACCCCCATGGAGGATATCTACGGCACCACCACCGAGGCGCTGCGCAGGGCCTCCATCACGCCTGCTGTGCTGAAAGCCTTTTACGAAGAGCACACCGTGCTGCGTGCTTTGCGCAAAACGCCCATCGACCATTTGATCTCGCTTTTGAGCCTTACCTACGAGCTGGAATTCCCGGTAAGCCTTAAAATCGTGCAGCAGCAGGGCTACCTGGAAAAGCTTTTAAGCTTTTCCTCCGATAACCCCGAAACTGCCGCTCAACTGGCCGCCGCCAAAAAGCATATGGCTGAGTATATGCAAAAGCACTTAGCCTAAATACCTAAATAAAATACATTCTAAAAAGCGATCCCCGGCGTGGCAACAGTCATGCCGGGGATCGTTCTGCAATACGGTATTCTACTGTGCTACGGCCCTTCCGGCACTTGCCGAAATTCGCTGCTGTTTTGCATTGCCGTTTTTATAAGCTGTGCACGCGTAGGGCACGAATGGCGCTGAGTGCCACCTTGCCATAACCTGCCAAATCGTCGATCGAAAGCACCTTGCTGCTCATGCGTTGTTACCGTCCCTCTATTTTAAATAGATACTTCCATTTGTATATTAGAATTTAGTATACCGCAAATCTGAACCGATTAGCCCCCAGTTTTGTGCTATCGCCCGGGTTCAGTTCAGCCAAGCGGCAAAATCACGGTTGTCTTGGCCCCTTTGGGTCCATTCTGGGTAAAATTGCCTTGCCGCCGTGGGCCGCAGCGATCTGCTCGACTACATGAAGCCCCAGAATATGCACTTCGTTTTCATCTGCCGTTTTGCCCTGCAGCTGTGCCACAACTCTGGGCGGGTAGCCGCTGCCGTTATCCGTGACGGTGAGGATAAAATTTTTTCTTTCACTTCGGTGCTCATGCAAATCTGCACTGGCCCCAGGTTATGCTGCACGCTGTTTTGCAAAAGATTTTCCACCAAGCGCCCCAAAAGCGCCGAATCCGCCCAGAGCTGCGCCTTTTGCGCCTGCTCGCTTTGCACAAGCGAAAACTGGCATCCCTCGCCCGCCGGGCTTTCGCAGAATTTCGCAGCCAGGCGGCGCATGAGCGCGCCTGCGGCCAGCTGTTGCCTTCGCAGTGGCTGCGCGCCGTATTGCAGCTTGCTGGTCAGGTTCAAATCTTCAATCAGCGAGCGCAGCTTTTTGCTTTGGGTACAAATGCCCTCGGCCTTTTGCCGGGCGGCGGGCGGCAAGGCAGCATCGCGCTGCAGCTGCTCTGCCCAGCCCAGAATCAGAGCCAGCGGCGTGCGCACATCATGGCTGACCCCGGCAATCCACTGGGTGCAGGCCTGATCTCTTTGGGCAATGCGTTCATTCTGCCTTTGCAGGTGGGCGCTGGCCCCATTCAGCTTTTCGGCCAGTTCCCCAGCGAATCCTTTGGTGGGCAGCTGCACGGGCTGGCCCTTAGAAAGCTGTTCCAGGCCGGTTGCCACGGTTTCCAGCTGCCTGGCCCCATGCCAGCTCAGTAAAAAGCAAAACGCGATCACCAGCCCCAAAAGCCCCAAAAGGCAGGGCAGCAGGCTGCCTGCAACATCCGTGAGCATTCCGGGCGAAGCGTAGACGGCATACTTCCAAAGGCTGCCTTTGGGCAGGCCGATTACAAACAGGCCATAGTCCTGCGCCCAGCAAAACACCGGGTAATCCTGAAGATACCACCGCGAAAACCGTGCCACCTCGCCGGGGGTGTAAGTATGGTCAAGGCTCTCTGGCAGATTGTACCTCCAAATCACCCGCCCGGCACCGTTCAGCACCATGGCCCATTCGTAGCCCTGCATCCACTGCACCGGGGTGTACTGCGCGCCCAACGCCAGGCCGCTTTCGGTTTGCACCATGCATTGTGCGATCTGTTGGGATGCATATTGATTGGGCGCGTTGCGCTTGCTCTCGCGTCACAAAAGCCCCCCAGAACCAGAACCCCCAGCGCCGCAGCCAACAATGCCGCCGCGGCAGTCAGCATGGAGCGCCGGATCAGCCGAATAAAAGTTTTCATTGGGTTTATCCCTCCGTCAGCTTATAACCAATGCCGCGCACGGTCACAAGAACCTGCGGGCGGTTGGGCCAAGGTTCCAGCTTTTCGCGCAGGTTCCGAATATGTACGCCCAGGCTGTTTTCATAACCGTAATAATCCGCGCCCCACACGGCTTCGCACAGGGCATCATATGTTTTTTGTGCTGCCGATTCTTTCCGCGTGCTACGGAACGGCCAACTATCTGCAAAATCTGGAAATTCTCAAAGACGGCTGGTACAGCCTTTGGACGCAGCACACCCTGTTTTATTCGCTGTTTTTCTTTCCGGCCATGGTGGCCGCCTACGCCGCCTATCTTTGGCGGCTTGAGCATTTGGGCCATAACCGGAATCTGATCATGGCGCTGCCGGTAAAGCCGATGGATCTATTTTTTGCCAAATTCGCCGCCGTTGCCCGGCTGGCACTTTTGACCCATGGGTTCGTATTTTTGCTGTTTGCTGTGTGCGGCAAGCTGATCGCGCATTTGCCGGGGTTCCCGCCCATGGTTCTTTTTCTGTTTTTGCTGCGCGGGGCCGTGGGTGCGCTGGAGGTCATTGCGGCACAGCTGGTTTTGGCTATGCTCATTCGCAGTTTTGCCGTGCCGATTTTCTTAGGGCTGATCGGCGGCATCAGCGGAATGCTGGCCGGGGCCAAAGGGCTTTCGCTGCTGTGGCCCTATGCGCTGATGCAGGCCGGGATGAATGCCAATAAATCGAGCGATCTTTTAGCCGGGAAGTATCCTTTGTTTTTTGCAAGCTGCCTTTTCTGGGTAGGCAGTATGCTGCTTTTGGCAAGTTTTCTTTTGCGCCACCGGGATG
>CAVGKH010000040.1:6339-9664 GCA_963629755.1 Gemmiger sp. | reverse complement strand
AGCCTGACTATAGTAGGCAAAAAAGCGCTTTTCTGAACCGAAAAATTCAGAAAAGCGCTTTTGCCTTTCGCTTTTGCCTTTTTATTTCAGCATAGGTGCCAGGTATTTGCCCGTGTAGCTGGCGGGGTTCGCGGCCACCTGCTCGGGTGTGCCTTCGGCCACGATGGTGCCGCCTGCTGCGCCGCCCTCCGGCCCAAGGTCAATGATATGGTCAGCACGCTTGATCACATCGAGGTTATGCTCGATCACGATCACGGTGTTGCCCGCATCGACCAGCGTATCCAGCACTTCTACCAGGCGGTGTACATCGGCCATGTGCAGACCCGTAGTGGGTTCGTCCAGAATATACACTGTTTTGCCCGTGCCGTGCTTAGCAAGTTCCAGGCTCAGCTTTACGCGCTGGGCTTCACCGCCCGAAAGCGTGGTGGCGCTCTGCCCGAGCTTGATATAGCCAAGACCCACATCCTCCAGGGTTTTCAGCTTGCGGTAAATTTTGGGCTGGTTGGCAAAAAATACGCAGGCTTCTTCCACGGTCATTTCCAATACATCCGAAATGCTCTTGCCCTTGTATTTCACTTCCAGCGTTTCACGGTTGTAGCGCTTGCCCTTGCACACCTCGCACGGCACATAGATATCCGGCAGGAAGTGCATTTCGATTTGCAGAATGCCGTCGCCTTCGCAGGCTTCGCAGCGGCCGCCCTTAACATTAAAGCTGAACCGCCCGCTGGAATAGCCGCGCATTTTGGCATCCTGCGTTTGGGCAAATACATTGCGGATATCGGTGAATACGCCCGTATAGGTGGCTGGGTTGCTGCGGGGCGTGCGGCCGATGGGCGATTGGTCAATGCCGATCACCTTATCCACATTTTCCAGCCCCAGAATCGTTTTGTGCTTGCCGGGGCGCTCGTGCGAATGATTCAGTTCCACCGAAAGGCGCTTATACAGGATCTCGTTTACAAGGCTCGACTTGCCGCCTCCCGAAACACCTGTTACGCACACCAGCTTGCCCAGGGGGAAATCCACCGTGATATTTTTCAGGTTGTTTTCCGCTGCGCCCACTACGCGCAGGAACTTGCCGTTTCCGGGGCGGCGGGTCTTGGGCACTTCGATCTTTTTGCGGCCCGAAAGATAATCGCCCGTAATGCTGCGGGGCGCAGCGCAGATACCCTCCACGCTGCCTGCGGCGATCACCTCGCCGCCGTGCACACCTGCACCGGGGCCGATATCCACCAGAAAATCTGCCTGGCGCATGGTGTCTTCGTCATGCTCTACCACGATGAGCGTGTTGCCCAGATCGCGCAGGCGCTTTAGAGTGGCGATCAGCTTATCGTTATCGCGCTGGTGCAGGCCAATGCTGGGTTCGTCCAGCACATACAAAACGCCGGTGAGCGCACTGCCGATCTGGGTGGCCAGGCGGATGCGCTGGCTCTCGCCGCCCGAAAGCGTGGAAGCGCCGCGCGAAAGCGTGAGGTAATCCAGACCCACATTTTTCAAAAAGCCCAGGCGGCTTTTGATCTCTTTCAAGATTCCGTCGCCAATGCGGTGCTCCTGCTCGGTCAGCTGGATATCATCAAGAAAATTCAGCTCTTCGCGAATGCTTTTTTCGCAGAAATCGCCGATGTTCACCCCGCCCACGGTCACAGCCAGGCTGGTAGGCTTCAGGCGGCGGCCATGGCAATCGGGGCACTCACGGGCGCTCATTACCCGGGAAATTTCCTCTTTGATCCATTGGCTGCTGCTCTCGCGGAAGCGGCGCTCCAAATTGGGGATAATGCCCTCAAACGGGGCCTTATACTTGCCGGAGCCGAAAGCGTTTTCGCGGTGCATCACCAGCAGTTCACTGCCTGTGCCGTACAAAAGGGCATGCTGCCCTTCTTCAGAAATTTCTTCAAAAGGGGTATCCAGCGTAAAGCCGTATCGGTCGGCCACAGCCTGGTAATACATTTCGCTCATACCACCCTCGGCGTAATACCAGCCGCTGGCCTTGATAGCGCTTTCGCGGATACTGCGCGTTTTATCGGGCACCACCAGGTCGGGGTCCACCTTCATAAAGGTGCCAAGGCCCGTGCAGGTGGGGCAGGCGCCGAACGGGTTATTAAAGCTGAACATGCGCGGGGCAAGCTCTTCCACGGCGATATCGTGCTCGGGGCAGGCGTAGCTTTGGCTGAACTCCATCGGCTCACCGCCGATCACATCTACCGTGACCAGTGCGCCCGTAAGCTGCAGGGCCGATTCCAGCGAATCGCTCAGGCGGCCGCGGATGCCCTCGCGCATCACAAGGCGGTCTACCACGATCTCGACCGTGTGCTTTTTATTTTTCTCAAGCGAAATCTCTTCATCGAGATCATACAGATTGCCGTCGATGCGCACGCGGGCATAACCGGCGCGGCGGGCAGCCTCCAGCTCTTTCTGCTGGGTGCCCTTGCGGCCGCGCACCACAGGGGCCAGGATCTGAAATTTGGTGCCTTCAGGCAGTTTTAAAATGGCATCGACCATTTCGTCCACGGTCTGCTGGCGGATCACACGGCCGCACACTGGGCAGTGCGGGGTGCCCACGCGGGCATACAAAAGGCGCAGGTAGTCATGGATCTCGGTCACGGTGCCCACGGTAGAGCGCGGGTTATGGCTGGTGGTCTTCTGGTCAATGGAAATGGCCGGAGAAAGGCCGGTAATCTCGTCTACATCGGGCTTTTCCATCTGGCCCAAAAACATGCGGGCGTAGCTGGAAAGGCTTTCCATATAGCGGCGCTGGCCGTCGGCATAAATAGTATCAAACGCCAGGCTGGATTTGCCGCTGCCAGAAAGGCCGGTCATCACGATCAGCTTATCGCGCGGCAGCGTTAAATCAATATTTTTCAGGTTGTTGGCTCTGGCGCCCTTGATCACGATCTTGTCATTGCTCATTTTTGTTTAACCTTTTTTCCATTTTGCCTTTCGGCTGTGTTTCTGCTGTTTCAAATCGGCATTTTCGGCCGGGTTTTCACCCCGGCGCAGCCGTTCGATCTGGTCACGCAGGAAGGCTGCGTGCTCGAATTCCAAAATTTTGGCGGCTTCGCGCATCTCGCGTTCCAGCCGTTCGATAAGCTGCTTGCGCTCGGCTGTGCCCATGCGGCGCTTGCCTGCGCCCAGCTTTTCATTTTCGGCCTTGTCGCTGATCTCCAGCCCACCGCGGATATCCTTTTGAATGGTTTTGGGCGTGATACCGTGCGCCTCGTTGTAGGCGTTCTGAATCTGGCGGCGGCGCTCGGTCTCCCGAATGGCACGCTCCATGCTGGGCGTTACCTCATCGGCATACATGATCACCATGCCCTCGGCGTTGCGCGCT
>CAVGKH010000040.1:0-6329 GCA_963629755.1 Gemmiger sp. | reverse complement strand
GTATCAGGCTGGTCTCACTGCGCAGAAAGCCCTCTTTATCGGCATCCAGAATAGCTACCAGCGATACCTCGGGCAGATCAAGGCCCTCGCGCAGCAGGTTGATGCCCACGATCACGCCGATATTGCCCGCACGCAGGTCTTTGATAAGCTCCATGCGCTCAAAGGTATCCACCTCATGATGCATATATTTGGCTTTTACGCCGTGGTCATTCAGGTAGTCGGTCAGATCCTCGGCCATTTTTACGGTCAGCGTTGTTACCAGGGCACGCTCGCCGCGCTGCAGGCGCTGGTTGATCTCACCCAAAAGGTCTTCGATCTGGCCTTCCACGGGCTTTACCACGATCACGGGGTCTAAAAGGCCCGTGGGGCGGATCACCTGCTCGGCTGTCTGGGTGCTTTGCTCCTGCTCATATTTGCCGGGCGTGGCCGAAACAAAGATCACCTGGTTGACCTTTTCTTCCACCTCTTCAAATTTGAGCGGGCGGTTGTCAAAGGCCGAGGGCAGGCGGAAGCCGAATTCCACCAGCGTTTTTTTGCGCCCGTAGTCACCGCCGTACATAGCATGCAGCTGGGGCAGCATCACATGGCTTTCGTCCACCATTAAAAGAAAATCATCGGGAAAATAGTCTAACAGCGTGGTGGGCGTAGAGCCGGGCTTTCGGCCCGAGAGCACTGCCGAATAGTTTTCGATGCCCTTGCACATGCCCACCTCCTGCAGCATCTCCATATCATACTGCGTGCGCTGGGCTATGCGCTGGGCTTCGATGAGCTTGCCCTGCTCGGTGAACATTTTCACCTGCTCGTCCATCTCCTGCGCGATCTTCTGCAGACCGGCGCGCATTTTTTCGGGGCCTACGATATAGTGGCTGGCCGGGAAAATTGCCACATGACGCACCACATTTTTGCGGTTGCCGGTAAGCGGGTCCATCTCGCTGATGCGGTCGATCTCATCGCCGAAAAACTCTACGCGAATGGCCACATCGCTCATATAGGCCAGGTTGATATCCACCACATCGCCCTTTACACGGAACTTGTTGCGCACAAAGTTCACATCGTTGCGCTCGTACTGCAGCTTGACCAGTCGGCTGCAAAGCTCCTCGCGGGTCATCTGCATACCGGGGCGCAGGCTAATGACCATGCTGCGGTAATCAATGGGGTCGCCCAGGCTGTAAATACAGCTCACGCTCGCCACAATGATCACATTACGCCGCTCGGAAAGCGCTGCTGTGGCCGAGTGGCGCAAACGGTCGATCTCATCGTTGATGGCGGAGTCTTTTTCAATGTAGGTATCTGTAGAGGGAATATACGCCTCCGGCTGATAGTAATCGTAGTAGCTTACAAAATATTCCACCGCATCGTCGGGGAAAAACGCGCGCATCTCGGTGCACAGTTGTGCAGCCAGCGTTTTGTTGGGCTCCAAGATCAGCGTGGGGCGGTTGCACCGCGCGATCACATTGGCCATGGTAAAGGTTTTGCCGCTGCCGGTAACACCCAGCAGGGTCTGCGCCTTTTCTCCGTTCAATACGCCCTGGGCCAGCTTTTCAATGGCCTGCGGCTGGTCTCCCATAGGGGCAAACGGTGCCTGCAAATGAAAAATGCTTTCTGTTTGTGCCATTTTTTCTCCTTACACTTCATCTACTTCGCCGCGCAGCGGATCGTAATACGGCATTTTGCCCAGCTTTCGCAGCGATGTTCCCTCGCCCTGCGCTACGATTATATGATCAGCCAGGCCAATGCCCAGCATACCCAGCGTTTTGGCGATCATGCGCGTGGTAGCGATATCCTCATGCGAGGGCATTGCCACGCCGTGCGGGTGGTTGTGGCAGAGCATTGCCTGCGTACACCCGCTAGCCACGGCCCGCCGGGCCAGTGCCGTAACATCTACCTGCACCGCACCGGGCGCGCCCTCGGCTAAAAGCACGGTCTGCAAAGGGCAGAGCCGGTCATCCAGCAAAAGCATATAAAACCGCTCGTTCACAGCCCCCTCAAACAGCGGGATCATATACGCGATGGCATCGCCGCTGTTTTTCAGCGATGCCGGGCTTTTGCGGCGGTTCATGGCATAGTATCCCACAAGCAGCTTGAGCCCATGCAGATACTGCGCCGTGCGCACCCCCACGCCCGGCACGGTCTGCAGTTCCTGCGCAGTGGCATCCAGCACGCCGCTGAAGCTGCCGAAGCGCTCTACCAGCGCATGCGCCAGCGGGTTGGTATCTTTGCGCGGGATCACATAATATAAAAGATATTCCAGCGCCTCATGGTCGGCCATGCCCTCAAAGCCGATCTGGTCTACCCTTGCCTGCACGCGTGCGCGGCGGTTTTCGTGGGGGTTCTTTTCCTGCATATCGTTTTCCTTTTTATTGGTTGGTGAAAAGGCTGTTTAAAAGCAGCCTGCACGGTGATAAAAATGATGCAATTCGTGCTTTTTTATTATATAATAGTATTCTATTGATTTCAAAGGGGGATTCCTCATGAAAAGCTACACCGCAGGCGCAAACGAAAACGGCGTTCGCCTTTCGCGCTTTGTGCAGAGCGTAACGGCCAATTTTCCGAGCAGCCTTTTGTATAAAAGCTTTCGCAACAAGCGCATCAAAGTAAACGGCAAGCGCGCCGAGCCGGATTACCGCCTGCAGCAGGGCGATGTAATTGAGCTTTATATCAACGATGAGTTTTTTCCGGCAAAGCCTGCCGCCCCTAAACGCAGCGTCCCCAAGGGCCCCAAGCTGCGCGTGATCTATGAGGATTCGGACATTGCGGTGCTGTATAAGCCCGCGCACCTTTTGTGCCACTCTGACCGCACGGGCGATGCCAATCTGGTAGACCAGTTTACCGCCTACCTGACTGAAAAGGGCGAGTATGACCCCAGCGCCGAAAAGCGCTTTACCCCGGCCATCTGCAACCGGCTCGACCGCGGCACCGAGGGGCTGGTGATCGCCGCCAAAAGCTATGCGGCCCTGCGCGATATGAACGAGATCATTCGCAAAGATCTTTTGAAAAAAGAATATTATACTATTACGGTAGGCGTTCCCCCGCGCGGGCGGCATACCGCCTGGTGGGAGCATCACGAAAGCAAAAACAAGGTGAGCATCCACGCGCACGAAAACCCAAACCGCAAGCAGATCATCACCGAGGTAGATGTGCTGAAAAGCGCCGGGCCGTTTGCGCTGTGCAAGATCGGGCTGGTAACGGGCCGCACACACCAGATCCGTGCGCACCTGGCCTATCTGGGCACGCCGGTGATCGGCGATATCAAATACGGCAACCGCAAAATGAACGAGCGCTGTGGGCAAAAGACCCAGGCTCTGTGCGCCTACCGGCTCAGCTTTTTGCAGATCCCGCCCGAAAACACGCTTTCGCGCCTTTCGGGCCTGGTGGTAAAGCTGCCGCAGCCCGCTATTTTGCAGCTGTATGAAGCTTTGACCCACCCGCAGGAAAAGCCCAAAGTTTAAACCCGGTAATATTTTTTCCCGTTGGGCTTTAAGCCTGTTCCTTCGGGTCTTCCTCCTGCTGACCGGGGTTAGGGATATCCGGCTCGCAGTCCAGAATATTGGGGATCACGCTCCATTTTTTGGTGTCGGCGTTATATTGTGCGGCAAGCCAATCGGCCACCTGCTGCAAACCCTCGTCGTTGCCGGGAAAGCGCTCTGTGAGCCGCTTTTCCGGTGCGGTGTATTCCAGCCCCCACGGCTCGGGCCAGATGGTCACCTGCAGAAAGGTAAGCTTTTTTTTGCCGGTCTCATCTGCCGGGTCGGGCTCTTTGACCGGGTCGATCAAATAGCGCATTCCCACATGGCTGCCGCTGTAGTTATTGCCGTTTTTAAAATAGTGAAAATTCGGGAATCCCGTCAACATGGCTTTATTCTCCGTTTCCAAGCACGATTTCTGCCCGGCGGCGCAAGCTTCGCCTTGACAGCCGCCGTAAAATCGGTTACAATAATATTCGTTCCGCGGGATTAGCTCATCTGGTAGAGCGTCTGCTTCCCAAGCAGAAGGTGGCGGGTTCGAGCCCCGTATCCCGCTCCAGCCTAGTGCCCTGCAACTGCCGTTTTGTAGTTGCAGGGCGTTTTTTATCCCGCTTTTTCGCCTGCTCTGCCTATTGCAGAGGGCAACTCTTTTGCCTGCTTTTCAAGAGTAGCACGAATTTTTTTAAATGTAAACAGCTTTTTACCGGGGGCCTTTTCTGCCGGGCAAAAGCATTTACAGGCCCCTTGCCCAATGCTATAATGAATTATTATAGTGCTTTACATATTTCCATCGAGGCTTTTTTCATGTATTACGAACTGATTCCCCAAAACGGCGATACGCTGGCCGTGCCGCTTTTGGTTTTTTCTAATTTGAACCGTGCCGATGAAAACTGCATCCGTGTGGCGCTGTATGTGCTGCGCACGAGCTGCACCGACTCGGCCGTGATTGCACGCGAGCTGGGCCTGCGCAGTGTGCAGGCTGCCGAGCGCGCGCTGCAGTGGTGGGCAGGCGCCGGGCTTTTGAGCGCGCACCGCGGCAAATCGCCCGAACCGCCCCCCCTGCCCGCTGCCGAGCCGCAGCCGGATCTTTCGCTTGTTATGTGCGACCCGCGCATTGCCCTAATCATGGAGCAGGCGCAGTCTTGCCTGGGCGGGGCACTGAGCAGCCAAGAAAGCCGTATTCTTGCCTCGTTTTACACCAGCGACGGCTACGCGGCCGATGTGATCTTATTATGTCTTTCGCACCTTACCGGCACGCCGGGCGTGAGCATAAACGCCGTGCGCAGCGAATTAAAGCGCTGGAAAAAGGCCGGTGTGAAAACCGGTGAGGATGTAGAGCGCCTGCTGGCGCTGGAGGCCCGCCGCGCCGAGCATGAAGCCTTTGTGGCCATGCTTTTGGGCAAAACCGCCAAGGAGCTTACCCCCAGCGAGCGCCGCTCGGTGCAGCGCTGGTATGAAAAATATGAATTCAGCGATGAAATGGTGCAGACCGCTACACAGTATCTGGGCACCGAGCGTTCGGTTTGGGCCATGAACGATATTTTAAAAGGCTGGCATGAAAAAGGCTGGCACACCCCGCAGGACCTGCGCGGCGGCATTGTGTTCGGCCGCAATATCCGGGTAGACAGCACCCCTGCGGTGGCTGCGGCGGCTTCTTCGCCCACGCGCAGCCCCACTCGAAAGCTAAAGCTGAAACGGGAGGACTAAGCCATGCAAAGCAAAGACGATCTGCTGCGTTCTGCACAGCGCACCGTAGCCATGCGCCGCCAGCGTGCCATTATGGCTGCCCGTGCCAATCAGCAGCGTGTGCGGGAAGAGATCCCCGGTTATGCCGCCGCTGAGGATACCATTTCACAGGCGGGCTACAAGGCCGCCCGCCTGGCCGCCACCGGGCAGGGGCATGATAAGGTAGAGGCCGCCCTGGCCGAGAGCGAGGCCGCCCAGCTCCGCTGCGCACAGCTGCTGCGCGAAAACGGCTGGAGCGAAGCCAGCCTGCAGCCGCAGTTCACCTGCCCGCTTTGCAGCGATACCGGGCTGGATCATGGCCGCGTATGCAGCTGCATTCACACACTGGAACGCGATATCCGCCGCGAAGAAATTACAAAAGCCTCAGCGCTGAGCATCTCACGCTTTGAAAGCATGGACTGCACACGCTACCCCGCTGTGTATCACCCGCTTTTGGGCTGCACCGTGCGCCAGTATATGACCGAGCGCCTGCAGGAGCTGAAAGAATACGCCGATGCCTTTGACCTGCGCAGCTCGAACCTTTTGCTGTGCGGCAGCGCTGGCCTTGGCAAAACGCACGCCGCACTGGCCATTGCCGGTGTGGTGCTGGATAAGGGCTACGATGTGATTTACATCAGCTCGCAGGAGCTTTTCGGCCATCTGGATAAAGTGCGCCGCAGCTCTTTTTCTGACGAAGAGGCCATGCAGGATTCTATGATGGATGCCGTACTTTCGGCCGACCTTTTGATTTTGGACGACCTCGGCACCGAATATTTTTCGCAGTATGTGGCCAGCTGCCTGTACACGATTTTAAACAGCCGCATCGGCCGCCGCCTGCCTACGATCTACACCACGAACATTACCGACGACCGTGTGTTTGAAAGCCGCTACACCGAAAAAATTGCCAGCCGCCTGACCGGCAGCTGCGAGCGCGTGGAATTTTACGGCAGTGATATTCGCAAAATGGACGACGAAGCGCCGGAAAATTGATTTTTTCTGTTTTTGGCAAAAAAGCGGTTGACAAATTTATCCAAAGCCGATATAATATATACTTGTTGAGAGCGGCAAACGCTTTTGGCAGGTATTATTGGGGATTTGCATAGTGGTAGTGCGGTAGACTCTGACTCTACTTGTGGTGGT
>CAVGKH010000039.1:0-15168 GCA_963629755.1 Gemmiger sp. | reverse complement strand
GATGATATCATTCTGTGAAGGAGGGAAGAAAGATGCCTAGAAGAGGTAACATTGCCAAGCGCGATGTCTTGGCAGATCCTATTTACAATTCCAAAATGGTCACCCGTCTGGTCAACAGCATCATGCTGGACGGCAAGAAGGGTGTCGCTCAGAAAATCGTTTACGAGGCTTTTGAAACCGTGAAGGAGAAGACCGGCAACGATCCCCTGGAGGTTTTTGAAAAGGCTCTCGAAAACATCATGCCCACTCTGGAGTGCAAGACCCGCCGTATCGGCGGCGCTAACTACCAGGTTCCCCTGGAAGTAAGCCCTGCACGCCGCGAGACTCTGGGCCTGCGTTGGCTGACTACCTACAGCCGCGCCCGCAACGAAAAGACCATGTCTGCCCGTCTGGCCGGCGAGATCGTTGACGCCAGCAACAACACCGGCAGCGCCGTCAAGAAGCGTGAGGATACTCACAAGATGGCCGAGGCAAACCGTGCCTTTGCACATTACCGTTACTAATCTGTGTTGAAGGAGGTTTAAAGCCATGGCTAGAGACGTATCTCTGGAAATGACCAGAAACATTGGCATTATGGCCCACATCGACGCAGGTAAGACCACCACCACCGAGCGAATCCTGTACTACACCGGTGTTAACCACAAGATTGGTGAGACTCATGAGGGCTCTGCTACGATGGACTGGATGGCACAGGAGCAGGAGCGTGGTATTACCATTACTTCTGCTGCTACCACCTGCTACTGGTCTCACACTGAGACTCAGCACGATCCCAGTGCTTATGCCAAGAACAAGCATCGTATCAATATCATTGATACCCCGGGCCACGTGGACTTCACCGTTGAGGTGCAGCGTTCTCTGCGCGTATTGGACGGCTCTGTGACCGTTCTGTGCGCTAAGGGCGGCGTTGAGCCCCAGTCTGAGACAGTTTGGCGCCAGGCTGACGAGTATCATGTTCCTCGCATGGTGTACGTGAACAAGATGGACATCATGGGCGCTAACTTCAAGCGCTGCCTGGACATGCTGCATGACCGCCTGAAGTGCAACGCCGTTGCCATTCAGCTGCCTATCGGCGCTGAGGATACCTTCAAGGGTATCATCGACCTGATCGATATGAAGGCCGATGTGTACTATGATGATCTGGGCAACGATATCCGCGTGGAGGATATTCCCGAGGATATGAAGGCCGAGGCTGAGGAATACCACAGCAAGCTGATGGAGGCTATCGCGGAGACCGATGAGGCTCTGATGGAGAAGTACTTCACCGAAGGCGAGCTGACCAAGGAAGAGATCAAGAAGGCCCTGCGTAAGGCCACCATTGATAACTCTATTGTTCCTGTGACCTGCGGTTCTTCTTACCGCAACAAGGGCGTTCAGAAGCTGCTGGATGCTATTGTTGACTATATGCCCTCGCCTCTGGATGTGCCCGCTATCAAGGGCATCAACCCCGAGACTGAGGAAGAGGAAGAGCGTCATTCTGACGACAATGGCCCCTTCGCCGCTCTGGCATTCAAGATCGCTACTGACCCGTTCGTGGGTAAGCTGGCCTTCTTCCGTGTTTACTCCGGTAAGGTCGATGCAGGTACCACCGTGTACAACAGCTGCAAAGACACCAACGAGCGCATGGGCCGTATCGTGCAGATGCACGCCAACCACCGCACCGACCTGGACACCTGCTATGCAGGCGACATTGCCGCTGCTGTGGGCCTGAAGAACACCACCACCGGTGACACTCTGTGTGATGAGGATCATCCCATCGTTCTGGAGTCTATGAACTTCCCCGATCCCGTTATCCGCGTTGCCATTGAGCCTAAGACCAAGGCCGGCAGCGAGAAGATGGGCATCGCTCTGGCTAAGCTGGCCGAAGAAGACCCCACCTTCCGCACCTGGACCGATGAGGAAACGGGTCAGACCATTATCGCCGGTATGGGCGAGCTGCACCTGGAGATCATCGTTGACCGTCTGCTCCGCGAATTCAAGGTGGAAGCAAACGTTGGCGCACCTCAGGTTGCTTACCGTGAGACCATCCGCAAGGCTGTTACTCACGAAGAGAAGTACAAGCGTCAGTCTGGTGGTAAGGGTCAGTACGGCCATGTTAAGATCACCGTTGAGCCCAACGAGCCCGGCAAGGGTTATGAGTTCATCAACGCTGTTGTCGGCGGCGCTATTCCCAAGGAATATATCCCCGCTGTCGATGCCGGTATCCAGGGCGCTATGAAGACCGGTGTTCTGGCCGGTTATCCCGTTGTGGATGTGAAGGTCAGCTTGATTGATGGTTCTTACCACGAAGTTGACTCTTCTGAAATGGCGTTCCAGATCGCTGGTTCTATGGCCTTTAAGGAGGCCATCCGCAAGGCTGATCCCTGCATCATGGAGCCTATCATGAAAGTTGCCGTTGTTGTGCCTGATGATTACATCGGCAATGTGATCGGCGACCTGAACAGCCGCCGCGGTATGGTGGGCGATCAGGAATCCATGAACGGTACTACCCGCATCAACGCCGAGGTTCCTCTGGCTCAGATGTTCGGTTACGCCACCGACCTGCGTTCTAAGACCCAGGGCCGTGGCCAGTATGTGATGGAGCCCAGCCACTATGCTCAGGTGCCCAAGAGCGTTGCCGATGAGATTATCAGCGGCCGTGCAAAGGGCTAATTATTGAGCAAAATACTTGATTTTTTAAGAAAATTCAAGTAAGATAGATTCAATAGTTGTATTTCAACACATTATATCTCTTATATTAAGGAGGATACTACAATGGCTGAAAAGCAAAGCTTTGACCGTAGCCTGCCTCATGTCAACATTGGTACTATCGGCCACGTTGACCACGGCAAGACCACTCTGACCGCTGCTATCACCAAGGTTCTGGCCCTGGAAGGCGACGCAGAGTTCATGGATTATGCCAACATCGATAAGGCTCCCGAAGAGCGCGAGCGCGGCATTACCATCAACACCGCTCATGTTGAGTACCACACCGCAAACCGTCACTACGCTCATGTGGACTGCCCGGGCCATGCTGACTACGTTAAGAACATGATCACCGGTGCTGCTCAGATGGACGGCGCTATCCTGGTTGTTGCTGCTTCTGACGGCCCCATGCCCCAGACCCGCGAGCACATCCTGCTGTCCCGTCAGGTCGGCGTGCCTTACATCGTCGTGTTCATGAACAAGTGCGATCAGGTTGACGACCCCGAGCTGCTCGAGCTGGTTGAGATGGAGATCCGTGAGCTGCTGAACGAGTACGACTTCCCCGGTGATGACACCCCCATTATCCGTGGTTCTGCTCTGAAGGCTCTGGAGAGCGCTTCTACCGACCCCAACGCTCCTGAGTATCAGTGCATCCATGAGCTGATGGACGCTGTTGACTCTTATATCCCCACTCCCGACCGTAAGGCCGACCAGCCCTTCCTGATGCCCGTTGAGGACACCATGACCATTTCTGGCCGCGGCACTGTTGCTACCGGCCGTGTGGAGCGTGGTACCGCTCATGTTGGCGATCAGATGGAGATCGTTGGCATTAAGGAAGAGCGCCTGAACACCACCATCACTGGTCTGGAAATGTTCCGCAAGAGCCTGGAGTACGCTCAGGCTGGCGACAACATCGGCGCTCTGCTGCGTGGTATCGACCGTAACCAGATCGAGCGTGGCCAGGTTATTGCTAAGCCCGGTTCTGTTCATCCCCACACCACCTTCGAGGGCCAGGTTTACTGCCTGAAGAAGGAAGAGGGCGGCCGTCATACTCCCTTCTTCAACAACTATCGTCCTCAGTTCTACTTCCGTACCACTGACGTGACCGGTATCATCACTCTGCCCGAGGGCACCGAGATGTGCATGCCTGGCGATAACGTGACCATGCATGTTGAGCTGATCACCCCCGTTGCTATGGAAGAGGGCCTGCGTTTCGCTATCCGCGAGGGCGGCCGTACTGTTGGTTCCGGCGTTGTTGCTAAGATCGACAAGTAATTAAAGGCTTTTATAGCTCTTTTAAGGAGCGCTGCTTTTTAGCTGCGCTCCTTTTTTGTATTCCGGCAGATAAACAGGAGTATAAGAAAGTGCCCGGTGATAGAGCCCATTCTATCATCGGGCACTTTTTGTTGGAAAGCGGATTTTGAAGTTAGAGGATAAGACCTGAGGCTACCCTGAGCCTTTGTTATAGCTGCCGTTTGGCAATGCTATTTCACTGCTTGATGGCCGTTTTTAAGAAAATTCATACACCAGGCAGGAACCCAGCCGTGTACCCACTTGATAAAGCACAGAAAATAGATGAATTATGCACATAAATTGGCGGGCCTGCAATGCGGGCCCGCCGGATTGTTTATTATAGGGTTTATACAGAGCACAAGGGCTATAACACTTTTGCCCTTATAGATTGGGGTTTAAAAGCTGGGATAAGACCTCGCCGATGTCAGCGTTCAGGCAGATAGACTTTGACTTGATCTCGGGCGGGGCGTAGGCTTCGTTCAGATTGATGCAGGCATAAGAGGCATTGGGCCAATCATTCGCCATACGCCAGAAAGGAAATTTTATGATGGCGGGCGTGTTCATGCCGGTGCCCAGCTCTAAAAAGAGCGTTTTTACACCCCTGTGCCGCCGCAGAAATTCGCTGTAGCGCTCAGCGGCTGCGTGCCAGCCCTCATCTTCTACAAAGGTGTTATCGCAGCGCAGGTTCATGCTCATCGGCTTGCCGCAGTGCGGGCAGTGCGGCACAAGGTTGCTCGGCACGCGCATATCGTGCTGCTGCTCGACCATCTGGCGCACAAGGCGCTCGTTATCGTAGGTTTGCTGGCAGCAAGGCTCGCTGCACTGAAACAGGCCGTAATCACCTTGCGTGTAGAACAGGCGGTGCTTATCAAAACCGGCTTTTTGAAATTGGTGATCGACATTGGTGGTGAGCACAAAGTAATCTTTGCCGCGTACCAGCTGAAACAGCGCTTCATACACGGGCTTGGGGGCATTGCAGTAGCGGTTGATGAAGATATAGCGGCTCCAATAGGCCCAAAATTCCTCGAGGGTATCGAACGGGTAAAAGCCGCCGGAATACATATCGTGAAATCCGTATTTTTCGGCAAAGTCAGAAAAATAGCGGGTGAAGCGATCGCCGCTGTAGGTAAAGCCCGCCGAGGTGGAAAGCCCGGCCCCGGCGCCGATCACTACGGCATCGGCGCTTTGCAGAGCATTACGAAGCTGCTGGATCTGCGCCGAGAAGTCGGGCGTAGAGAGCTTTGTCGGTATCTTTGAAAACATTGAAAATCACCTGGTTTATGCTGGTTTTGGTTTGCAGAAATTCCTTGACCGTTTGCACGGCGATCTCGGCGGCCAGTTCGTTGGGAAAATGAAACTCGCCGGTGGAGATACAGCAGAAGGCTATGCTGTTCAGCCCATATTCGGCGGCGAGCGCCAGGCAGGAGCGGTAGCAGGAGGCCAGCTGTGCGCGGTGCCGGGCCGTGACCGGGCCGAAAACGATAGGGCCGACGGTGTGCAGCACATAGCGGCACGGCAGGTTGAACGCCGGGGTGATCTTGGCGCGGCCGGTGGGCTCGGGGCAACCCTGCGCCTGCATCAGCTTTTCACAGGCAAGGCGCAGTTGTACCCCGGCATAGGTGTGAATGGCGTTATCGATGCAACGGTGGTTCGGAATATAGCACCCGGTGAGGCCGCTGTTGGCGGCGTTGACGATGGCATCGCACTGCAGAGTGGTGATATCGCCCTGCCACAGGTAGAGCCCCGGCTGAACGGGAGCAAGATCAGAAGCCTTTGTGATGCCCTTGGCATCAGTTTCCGCCTGCAGATAGGCATCCTGCGCTTTGAGAAATTCCGCATCGATGGGCTGCGGCGGGCGGAAATTGAAGAGCCCGCGCAGCAGCTGGCGCTGGCCGGGTTCATCGGCAGGAACGCCGATGCCGTTATATTGGGCATTTTCGCGCAGAAGATAACGCAGAAGAAAGGTACGCCGTTCGTTTTGGTTCATGAGAAAACCTCGTTATGCTTGCCGGGCCTCGCTTAGAACTCGTAGGGAGGGTTGCCGGAGAAATCGGCAATCACGCCGTGGGCATTTTCGAGGTAGAATGCCTCAAAAATGGGGTTGCTGGCCTCGCCGTACTGGCTTTTTACGATGGGGTTGGCGATGCACATTTCTTTGGCGGCCATGTTGTTTTCAAATACGGCCTTGCCGTGCAGGCGAATCCAGGCGTATTCGGGGCTGGAGACCGAGATCTCGATTTCGGGGTTGGCCTGCATATCCTTGTAAACATCTTTTGTATTGTTGGTGCAGAACCACAGCTTGCCGTCCAACTCGCCTGCAAACATGAAGGGGCGGCACTTGGCCTTGCCGTCGCGGCCTACGGTGGCCAGATACTGCACGGGGTTGGCGTTTAAAAACTCGATTACTTTTTTCATGATAGTATGATCCTTTCAGTTTATGATATGGGGAAAACTTGTGTTTTCTGCTTACAGGCATTATGATAAGGCAGCAAGGGCAGTTTGTAAAGTAAGCACAAATTTGTACTGTAGTTACCAAAAGGATACTATGCTTTTTTAGTGGGGGCAGAGCATGTGAAGGCTGAAAGAGCAAAGGGGAGGCGAGGGTGTTCATGTGGATAAATTCTGTTTTGCTTTAGCGCGCTTTTGCATAGACCTTTCTTCCAGAACCTATTTCAAAATGGTACTTTACAATGCCGAGGTCTAGTTTTGTATAAAAGCCTCTGCCGCTGGATGCTTTTACCTCACCGTTTGGCATGAACTTAAAGAAGAACTTTTGCTGATTCATGGCGGTGGGAGCGAGCAGTGCGGCCTCCATGCCATGGAAAAACCATTCCGGCAATTCCGCAGAAGCATTGCACACATCAGAGAGTAATCTGCTTTTGTGCGGTACGCCGCTGGATGCTCCATACCCGAGGGAGATCAGGCAAACTTGCTGTTCGCCTTTGCTGACCTCTGCCTTGCTTTTGCCGTGGGTCATGGCTACCCAGCAGGTATTCAGCCCGAGTTCCTGTGCTTTCAGAACAATCTGCTCACCATAGCAGCCCAGCGTTTCTTCCAGTGAAGTGGATTTTTTTCCTACAAGGGCGATATAGTTCTTCACACCGGTAAACTTTCCATAGTGTGCCATCATGGAGTTGAAGCACTGGGGCTCCTCGAAAAAAATCTGAATATGCAGCCCCGTATTTTGGTTGATCTCCCGAATCAGATCATTCAGAACAGAGCGTTTTTCCGCTTCAATTACCCGATCGGTATATTGGCGGACGCTGTGCCGCTGTTTCATCAGTTCCAATATTTCCATACTGCTTTACCTCCGCATGATCAATGATTTTCATTTGTTCTATCCGGCAGTGCGCCGGAAATTTCTTTTGCAAACTGCAGTGTGTTGATCAGCCGTTCCAGCGCTTCCATTTCAGGGTCAAAATAATAGAAATTCATGGTGCCTTCCTTGCGGACTTTGACGATTCCGGCATCCTTCATAATTTGCAGGTGATGTGATACCGCAGGACGGGAAGGATTTGTTTTTGGGGTTTTATTATAGATCCCTCGCTTTCGTTTAAACGCTTAAACTGAATTATATTATAGCGTATCTTTTGAGCAAGGGCATATTCGTAAAGAAAATCGAGACGGATAATTTGGCTGTATCGAATGGAGCTTTGAGCGTATGCACAGCTCCTTTTGTTTATAGATCCCCGATTCAGCATAACAGATGCAGCACTTGAATTCATAATAGACTGCGTGAGAAATGATGAAGATTTTCTTATGCCGGTTTTAGAAAACTATAAAATTGAAATTGGCGCACGGATAGTGTATGATAAGCTATAAGTAAAAAAACGCCTGTAATATAGGCACTCGGCGTAAACTGTTTAAAAAAGCAGTAGGTGGCTAAAAGATACTATAGGAGGCAGTATGGAAAATACACAGAAAAAAACCTTGCCGGCTTGCCCGGTGGAGACTACGCTCACGCTGATCGGCGATAAGTGGAAGGTGCTGATCTTGCGCGACCTTATGGCGGGCACCAAGCGCTTTGGCGAGCTGAAAAAATCGATCGGCAGCGTTTCGCAGAAGGTACTCACGGCGCAGCTGCGCGATATGGAGCAGAACGGCCTTGTGAACCGCAAGGTGTATGCCGAGGTGCCGCCGCGCGTGGAGTATTCGCTTACCGGGCTGGGAAAAAGCTTAAAGCCCATTTTGGATGCCATGTGGGTGTGGGGCGAGGGCTACCAGGAGCAGCACCGGCAGGCACAGGGGTAAAATGAGTATAAAGAGGATAAGCGATGTTTTTTACATACGGTAAGCAGGAGACCGAGGCGCTGAGCGCCAAAGACCCTAAGCTGGCGGCGGTGATCGCACAGGTGGGGCCAATCGAGCGCGAGGTGGATACCGACCTGTTTTCTTCGGTGGTGCACCATATCATTGGGCAGCAGATCTCGACCAAGGCGCAGGCGACCATCTGGCAGCGCATGCGCGATGGGTTGGGCACGGTGGATGCGGCGCATATTTTAGAGGCGGGTGTGCCCCGGCTGCAGGCGATGGGCATGACCTTTCGCAAGGCGGAGTATATCACCGATTTTGCCCGGAAAATCAGGGACGGACAGTTTGATTTAGAGGGCATCTGGCAAAAGCCTGACGAAGAGGCGATACGCGAGCTGAGCACATTAAAGGGCATTGGCGTGTGGACGGCGGAGATGATCTTGCTGTTTTGCATGCAGCGGCCCAATGTGCTGAGCTATGACGACCTGGCCATTCAGCGCGGGCTGCGAATGCTGTATCACCACCGAAGGATCGACCGAAAGCTGTTTGAAAAATACCGCCGCCGCTATACGCCCTACGGCAGCGTGGCAAGCTTATATTTGTGGGCTGTGGCGGGCGGCGCGGTGCCGGGCATGAAGGACTATGCGCCCAAGAAAGCAAAATAAAACTGGGCATTTGCAGCAATGCAGCTTTGCTGTAGGGCAGGAGGGGCTTTAAGGCTGTTTGGCGGAGAATGGCCCAGTATATAAAGCTTTTGCATGGAAAAAACGGCTTTGCCCTGGCTTTCTGTAAAGAAAGAGGCAAAGCCGTTTTGGATGGATCATAGATATAAGGCTGAGAGGAACAAAGGCCGCTGCCCGCAGGGGGCAGCGGGGCGAAAGGCTTAGTCTTCGTTCCAGATCTCTTTTGCCATGCGGAACACGGCCCAGGCCTTGGGCCAGCCGCAGTAGAAGGCGGCATGGGTGACGATCTCGGCAATTTCTTCTTTGGTGATGCCGTTCTTTTTGGCAGTGGTGAGGTGATAGCGGAAGCTTTCATCTACCAGGCCCTGCGCCATGAGGGCCACTACGGTAACAAGAGAACGGTCACGCAGAGAGAGCTTGTCTTCGCGGCTCCACACCTGGCCGAAGAGAACATCGTCATTCAATTCGGCAAACTTAGGGGCAAATTCGCCCAAGGCATTGCGGCCTGCGGTTTGTTTTACAGCCATGATCGAAAAACCTCCTTACAGCTTAGCATATTCTTCGTCAGAAACGGGCTCGCACCACTCGTTTTGGCACTCTTCGCCGGGAACCTCTACGGCAATGTGGCTGAACCAGCTGTCGGCCTTAGCGCCGTGCCAGTGCTTTACATTGGCGGGGATCATGACCACCGAACCGGCGGTAAGGCTCACGGTGGGCTTGCCTTCTTCCTGATACCAGCCCTCACCGGCAGTGCACAGCAGCAGCTGGCCGCCGCCGCTCTTGGCGTGGTGGATATGCCAGTTGTTGCGGCAGCCCGGCTCAAAGGTGACATTGGCAGCAAACAGGCCGCCCTTAGGGTCGGTAAGGGGGTTCAAAAAGGAATCCCCGATAAAATACTGGGCATAGGCCGTGTTGGGTGTACCGGTGCCAAACATATTTTGTGCTTCAAAGGCATTCTTATCTGCGTATTTCATGCTGAAAACCTCCATTTTTATATAGCGGCCTATCGAAAAAGCACCGTACAGGCGGGGGCTTTGAAGAGACCTTTTTTTCCTACAGCCATATTTTACAACTTAAAGTATGGTTTAAGTCAAGTGCCTTTTTTAAAAAACTGTCACGGAAAAGGCATTGCGAAAACAGGGCGAATAAGCTAAAATGAGAGCGAAAAATACCACTTTATACGAGGTGACAAAGAGAATGTTTGATGTAGTGGCTTTGGGTGAGACCCTGATCGATTTTACCCCCGGCGGAGCCAACGCCCAGGGGGCACAGCTATTTGCCTGCAACCCGGGCGGCGCACCGGCCAATGTGCTGGCGATGAATGCAAGGCTGGGCGGCAAAACGGCGTTTATCGGCAAGGTGGGCAAGGATAATTTCGGTGATTTTTTACGCAATACCATGCGGCAGAGCGGTATAGATACCGCGGGGCTGGTGGCAGACGAAAAGCTGCACACCACGCTGGCCTTTGTGCACCTGGACGAAAAGGGCGACCGCTCGTTTACCTTTTACCGTGACCTTGGCGCAGATGTGATGCTGCAAAGCCATGAGGTGCGCAGGGATATTATTGATGAGTGCCGCATTTTTCACTTTGGCGCGGTCTCGCTTACGGCCGACCCATGCCGCGCGGCTACGATGGAGGCTGCCCGCTATGCCAAGGCGCAGGGAAAGCTGATCAGCTTTGACCCCAACTTCCGCCCGCTGCTTTGGGGCGACCCAACGCTGGCTGCCATATGGACCCGCCGCGGCGTGCAGCTGGCCGACCTTTTGAAGGTATCGGAAGAAGAGCTGCATTTGATCACCGGTACAGCCGACCCGCAGACCGGCGCGGAGAAGCTGCTGGCCATGGGGCCAAGCCTGGTGCTGGTATCCATGGGCGAAAAGGGAGCCTATTACCGCAACCGCGTATGCAGCGGCATGGTGCCTGCCTTTGCGGTGAACACGGTGGATACCACCGGCGCGGGCGATGCATTTTTGGGGGCGGTGCACTACCAGCTGCGCGGCAAAACGGCGGAGGAGCTGGCGCAGCTGCCCGGCGAGCAGCTGCATGAGATAGTGCGCTTTGCCAACGCGGCGGGAAGCCTGGCCACCACGGCGGGCGGCGCGATACCGGCCATGCCCACGCTGCAGGCCATTGAGGAATGCCTGCGGGAAAATAAGCTGCTGCAGGCGTAAGGCGCAAAAAAGAAAGGCTTTGATGTATGGTTAGCACAGTGTATTATGATTCGCCCCTGGGCCGGATACTGCTGGCGGCAAACGAAAAAGACGAGCTGACCGGCCTATGGTTTGAGGGGCAGAAATACTACCCCAAAAATTTGCAGCCGGAAGCAGCGGGAAGCAAGCTGCCCCCGGTGCTGGGCAGGGCTGCCGACTGGCTGAACGGATATTTTGCAGGCAGGGCCCCGGCCGCAGACTTTGCGCTGGCCCCCGAGGGGAGCGAGTTTCAAAAAAGCGTGTGGGCGCTGCTGCAAAAAATTCCCTACGGGCAAACCGTTACCTATGGCGAGCTGGCACAGCAGTTGGCGACGCAGCAGGGCCGGGTACATGTTTCGGCACAGGCTGTGGGCTGTGCTGTGGGGCACAACAGGCTTTCGATTATTATTCCATGCCACCGGGTGGTGGGAGCAGACGGCAACCTTACCGGCTATGCAGGCGGCATAGAGCGCAAGGTGAAGCTTTTGCAGCTGGAAAAGGCCGATATGAGCGGGCTGTTTGTGCCAAAGAAGGGCACGGCGCTGTGAAAAGATGCCCCGGCCGCGGCTGCGGCATTAGCCTGTGGGTTTGTGCTGGATTTACGAAAAATAAATGCATATGACATAGAACTGCATTACGTAAAGAAAGAGGAGGCATGAGTCTTGGCCTGGGAAGAGATTCTGTCAGATTATAACAAGGCAAAAGATGCTCTATGGTGTCCAAAAGGAAAAGGAAACTGGCATCGTGAAGAAGAAATCGGCCGTTATCATATGTGGAATGCGTATTACAAAGCTTGCAAGACGGAACCAAAGAATCACCTTCTGTTTGCACGCATTCTTGCGATGATGGCAGACGAGCATCGATTTTCTATATCTGACTATGATTGTTACCACAAGTATGTAAAACCATCAGCCGAATCCTATGATCTTGCAGAAAAAGCCGGACAGCACCCAACGGAGAAGGAACTTGAAAAAATCCGCTTTTATGCAGATTCATTGGCATATGTACTTAATAGTGAGAATGCACCATATGAAGAGCAAATTAAGCTGATTAGAGGCTATGAGCAGTTGGATGATTTTGGCTTTCATGACAGTAAACCTGTGAGGTTTGAACATACAGAACAAGATGCCAGGTTGAAATTGCGATATGACAGTACGATTGTAACTTTCCTGTTTGAGGGAGTTTTTGATATTCATGTAGATGCTGATCCAGTAACGAACTGGATCCTGGATTTTTATTGCTATCCATGCTTCCACAATAAAGAATTGCTTACATTTGATGTTGGATTTTACAAAATCATTTGTTCATCAATTTTTGTAGAAAAGATTGAGAAACTCGATTGTGAAATGCTGTAAATCTAGGCAAAGAAGGAAGAAGAGAAGCAGAATTTTAGGAACACTGCGGAGGATGCTTATACGGGATAAATCGAAACGGAGGAGAAAATGCAATGCAAGATGAAAAGTTTATGAAGAAGGCGATTGAATTGTCAAAATTGGCAGTTGAGCATGGTAATGAACCGTTTGGAGCTGTGCTTGTTAAGAATGGTGAGATTGTATTTACCAATGAGAATCAGATTTATACCAGGCATGATCCAACATTTCACGGTGAAGCGGGATTAATTCGAGAGTTTTGTGCACAGACCGGTATTACAGATCTGCATGAATATACGCTTTATTCTAGTTGTGAGCCATGCTTTATGTGTAGTGGCGCAATGGTTTGGGTAAAGTTGGGCCGGCTAGTCTATAGCGCAAGTAATATTGATTTGGAGAATATCCTTGGAAATACAGGGTGCAACTGCTCTAAAGTAGTGTTTGACAATTCTTTCTGGCACCCACAGGTTTCAGAAGGGATTTTGCGCGAAGAAAGCCTTTCAATTCTAAAAGAGTATTTTGGAAAGCATGCAAAAGGCTGAGACAACTTTCGGCGTGCAACACAGAAATTCATGAAAAGAGGCACAGCCGATGTGCGCACAAAAAGCTATCGTTCATAATGCACCCACTTTGCACACTGTGCGTAACGTTCATAATGCACCCTGTGCCTATCGTTTCAAAGTACAATCGTGTGATTGTATCAATTTTGTAAGGGCAATAGATCTGGATATTGCTCCCGGCGAGCTTTTGGGCATTGCCGGGGAATCCGGCAGCGGCAAATCCACCACGGGCGAAATGCTCGGCGGGCTGCAGCAGCCCACCAGCGGGCGCGTTTTGTATAAAGGGCAGGATATCCGCACGCTTTCGCGCCAGGAATACCGAGTCTTCCGCCGCAATGTGCAGTATATTTTTCAAGACCCGAAGGGCTCGATGAATGCTTCGGCCCGCATAGAAAGTATTCTGGCCGAGCCTTTGCTCACATTGCAGATCGAGCCGGATGCGCAAAAGCGCAGGGAGCGCGCACGCGAAATGTGCGGCCTTGTGGGGCTGGAGGAATCCGTTTTGCGCAAGTATCCCGGTGAGCTCTCGGGCGGGCAGTGCCAGCGTGTAGCCATTGCGCGGGCGCTGATCTCAGAGCCGGAGGTCGTAGTATGCGATGAAGCGGTATCGGCGCTGGATGTATCGGTGCAGGCACAGATTTTGAACCTGCTGAACGATCTGCAGAAGTGGCTGCAGGTATCGTATCTGTTTATCTCGCACGATATCAGCGTAGTAAATTATATGGCCGACCGCATTGCCGTGATGCTGCATGGAAAGATCATAGAGCGGGGTACGCCCGAGGCTGTATTGCAGGCCCCCCCGCAATGCCTATACCCGCCAGCTGCTGGATTGCTCGTTTGTAAAAAGGTAACCCCGCGGATTTAAAGCATCAAGACTGTGTGCGAAAAGGATAAAAGCAAAGAAAAATGCCCGTGAACGCTTAGGCGCTCACGGGCGTTTTTTGAAAGGTCAGAATGCATGCTGCCGCCGCAGAAGCGACGGTGCGGTAATCTATGTTAGGCAACAGGCTTTGTTTTTTCAGCCAGCCAGCGGTTTTCTTCGGCGGTCAGCAGAGGGGCCAGGCGGCGGGCCGTTTCGGCATGGTACCAGTTGAGCCAGGCTTTTTGCGCAGCAGTCAGCTGCGAAACATCAATGGGGGCCAGGTCATACGGCACCCAGGTGAGGGGAGCAAAGCACAAAAAGCTGCCGTAATCGCTTTGCCCGGCTTCCATAACTTCAAGCTCGTTTTCAATGCGCACACCCACGCGCCCCGGTTCATACAGGCCGGGTTCATCGGTGATCACCATGCCGGGCTTGAATACGATGGGGTTGCGCGGGCGAATGCTCTCGGGGCCCTCATGCACCATGCCCACATGCGCTACGCCGTGGCCGGTGCCGTGGCGGAAATCAAGCTTGTGCTGCCACAGCGGCTGGCGGGCTATAATATCCAGCTCGCCCCCGGTGCAGCGGCTGGGCCACACGGCGCGCGCCAGCTCGATGTGGCTTTGCAACACCCAGGTGCAGCAGTTCTTTTCTTCTTCG
Organism: Gemmiger sp.; assembly: GCA_963629755.1. Classification (GTDB taxonomy): domain Bacteria; phylum Bacillota; class Clostridia; order Oscillospirales; family Ruminococcaceae; genus SFIE01. Next base: position 617 of record CAVGKH010000039.1, on the reverse strand, counting down.
GTCAAGGGGCCAAGTGCGTAGGTGCGGGTAATATCGGTGGTGCCGGTGCGGTAGGTGGCGCCGCTGTCTACCAGCAAAAGGCCGCGCGGCTCGAGATAGCTGCAGTGCCCGGGGTGCGCCTGGTAATGAATGACCGAAGCGTTTGCCCCAAAAGCGGCAATGGTGGGAAAGCTTTCTACAATAAAGCCGGGCTGGACGCTGCGCAGACGGTGCAGCATGGCGTCGATATCCAACTCAGTGAGGCTTTCACCGCCTGCCATGCGGCGCTCAAGCTTCATCCAAAAGCGCACCATGGCCGCGCCATCGTATAAGTGCGCCTGCCGGGTGGCGGCCAGTTCACCGGCATTGCGAATGCCCTTTACGGGCAGCAGCGGGTCCGGTTTTGCGAGCGGGGTGATGGCTTTGTTCTCGGTAAGGCAGCGGCAGAGGTCGTAATTGGCAGCGGCAGGGTCGTATAAAACGGTGGCGCTTTTGAGTGCGGCGCAGTCTTGATAAAAGGCATCGTAGGGGTGCAGCGTTACCCCAGCGGCACACAGCCCGGCCTGCACGGCACTGCTCATGCGGGAGGTGTCGATATACAGGCGGCACTCAGACTGGCTCAGCAGGCAGAACGCCAG
>CAVGKH010000038.1:0-15409 GCA_963629755.1 Gemmiger sp. | reverse complement strand
ATGCTCCACATCGATGCCCAGCTGCGAAGCGGGCTGATCATAGATATGGCCCATGCTGGCGGTAACCTCGTAGCCATCGCCCAGATATTTGCGAATGGTTTTCGCCTTGGCAGGCGACTCCACGATCACTAACTTTGCCATATGTTCACCTCTAAATTCTTTTGGCAGCCCTGCACGGCCCCCGGCCGCTGCCTTTTCCATGCAAACAAAAGCTATATTATTACTTTAGCAGGTAGCGGCGGCCTGCCAGCGGAACGATCTTTCCTGCCAGCTCCAACTCGGTGAGCGCCGCCAATATCGGCCCTGTTGAAAGGCCGCTTTCTTCGCACAGTGTTTCGAGCGCCTTAGGGGTGGGCCCGATCTGTGCCAATATTTTTTGTGCATCCGCGCTCAGCTTTGGGGCCCGGGGCGCTGTTCCCGCCCTGGCCGGGGCCGAAAGCCCCATTCCGGCCAGCACATCTGCCGCATGCAGCAACGGCTTTGCCCGCCCTTCGGCCAGCAACTGGTTCGTGCCCTCGCTCAAGGGGCTGAAAATACTGCCCGGCAAGGCATACACCGGCCGACCGTATCTCTCGGCATGCCGCACCGTGTTCAGTGTGCCGCTTTTTAAGCGCGCCTCCATTACACACAGTGCCTCGCCCAAGGCAGCGATCAGCCGGTTGCGCTGCAAGAACACATATTTCTGCCCCGCTGTTTTTGCACCGGGTCCATATTCGCTGAGCACCGCGCCGTTTTGCTCCATCTGCATGCGCAGATTGCGGTTGCCCGCGGGATAAGTTTGGTCGATCGCACAGCCCATAATACCAACGGTGGGGCATTTTTCCTGCACGGCGGCGCGGTGGCCCTCACTGTCCAGCCCATCGGCCAGGCCGGATACGATCACGGCCCCTGCCCGTGCAAGCTCCGCGCCAAGGCTGCGGCAAGCTTCCACGCCATACTGCGAGGGGCGGCGGCTGCCCACGATGCCCACATAGTGCCCACCGTTCAGTACCTCAGGCTGCCCGGTGCAATAAAGAACCAGCGGCAGATCCGGCAGGCAGGTAAACGCTGCCGGGTAATTTTTACTTTCCGGGGTCAGTACATGGATCTGATGCGCACGGCAGTAATCCAGCGTGGCCTGGTATTCCTCCGTCTGCAGATGCTGCAAGCGGCGGCGGGCTGCCTCGGGCATGTAGGGCGAAAGGTCTTCCTGCATGCGCACGCGGTAAACCTCCTGCGCACTGCCGTATACATCCAGCAGCTCACCGGCATGCTCGCAGCCGGTGCCCATCACGGCAGCCAGCCACAGCCAATAAATGCGTTCGTCCTGCACGGGCGCTTTTTCTGCGGCGAGCTGCATATCAAAGCTCCCCACGGAACTGCCACAGCAGCACGCTGCCTGCCACACCGGCATTCAGGCTTTCTACCCGGTCAGAAATGGGAATGCGCACGGCTCTATCGCAGGCGTGCACAGTTTCTTCGCAAAGCCCCTGCCCTTCACTGCCAATCACGGCGCAAAGGCCGCCTTTACTGGGGGCCAGCGGCTCGGTGCCCAGCGTAACGCTGTTGTAAAGCGCAGCTGCCAGCGTGAGCACGCCCTTTTTACGCAGCTTCTGCACAGCTTCTGCCATATTGCCCACCTCTAAAACCGGAATACGCGCGGCCGCGCCCATGCTGCTGCGCAGGGTTTTGGGACTCCAAGGCGAAGCACATCCATCCGAAAGCAGCACGGCATCAAAGCCGAAGGCCGCCGCCGAGCGGATCAGCGTGCCCACATTGCCGGGGTCCTGCATGCGTTCAAGTGCCAGAAAGCGTGCGCCGCTCTGCTTCTGCCTTATGATCTGCGGCACAAGCTCCCACGAAAGGGCAGGCATGCCAAACACAGCGAAAACGCCCTGGCTCGAATCTACCTGAGCCAGCTTTTCGGCCACATGCGGCTGCACCAGATAGTGCTCACCGGGCAAGGCTGCAAGCTCGGGCGATTTTACCAGCGCCTTTTCTGTATAATATATTACCTTTAAAGGGCACCCTTTGGCAAGCTCTGGGCACAGCTTTAAGCCCTCCGCCAGAAAACACTGTTCCTGTGTGCGGAAAGCTGCACTTTGCGCCAGTTTGCAGGCATATTTGATTTTTGCATTGTCGCGGCTTGTGATACACTCGGCCATTTGTTCACCCCATAAACCAAAAGCGACGCCCGCACAAGATATGCGAGCGCCTCCTTTGTAAGCTTTGATTTTACAGAGCAGCCTTGGCGGTTGCGACCAGAGCCTCGAAGCTCTTGGGATCGTTGATAGCCATCTCGCTCAGCATCTTGCGGTTCAACTCTACGCCAGCCTTCTTCAGGCCGTTCATGAAGCTGCTGTAGTTCATGCCCAGAGGACGAACTGCATTGTTGATGCGGGTGATCCACAGGTTGCGGAACTGACGCTTCTTCATCTTACGGCCAGCGAAAGCGTAGTTGCCGCTCTTCATGATCTGCTGCTTGGCCATCTTGAAATGCTTGCTCTTAGAGCCGTAGAAGCCCTTGGCCAGCTTCAGAGTCTTCTTACGACGTTTATGGGTCATCATAGCGCCTTTAATACGTGCCATTGTTATTATCTCCTTTTACAATCTTGTTATCTCGAAAAAATCTTGGCTCTATCTGACTGATCAGCCGTAGGGCAACATCTTCTTCAAGGCAGCCTCGTTGGTCTTGTCAACATAGCAGGGCATACGCAGGCCGCGGGTGAGCTTGGTGGTCTTCTTAGTCAGGATGTGGCGGCGATATGCGCGAGAGCGCTTGATCTTACCGTTCTTGGTGAGCTTAAAGCGCTTTTTTGCGCCAGACAGAGTCTTGAGTTTCATCTTAGCCATTTTTATTTTCCTCCTAAATGAATTACTTGTTGGGACTGGGGGACATGAACATGAGCATACTGCGACCCTCCAGCTTGGGCTGCTTATCCACATTCGCATTGGGCAATGCCTCAGCAAAGCGCTTTTCCACTTCCAGACCAAGGCTGGTGTGCGCCATTTCGCGGCCGCGGAACCGGATGCTGACCTTGATCTTGTGGCCCTGCTGCAAGAACTTAGCAGCCTGGTTGACCTTGGTATTAAAATCGTTGGTATCGATGTTGAGCGAAAGGCGGATCTCTTTTACTTCAACCACTTTCTGGTTTTTCTTAGCTTCCTTCTCGCGCTTCTGCATCTCAAAGCGATATTTACCATAGTCCAAAATCTTGCACACAGGCGGAACTGCCTGCGGAGCAATTTTGACCAGATCGAGATTGGCCTCTTCGGCCATACGCAAAGCCTCGCGGGAAGATACAACGCCCAGCTGAGCGCCGTCTGCGCCGATCAGGCGAACTTCCTTATCACGAACCTGCTCATTGATTTCCAGTTCCTTGGATTTGCTGTTGTTTGCTATCGGAATACACCTCCAAACAGATGAATAAACAGTTTTTCGAATAAAAAAGCGGCTGCCAAACAGCAGCCGCATAAAACGCACGATTTCCTTTTTAAGGAAAAGCAATAACCCGAGGTCAACAAAACCTGCAAGGTGAGCGGGCGGCAAGCCGGAAGCTACTTTCTTTACTCGATTATATTACCACCATGCAAGGGTTATGTCAAGCGTTTTTTTATAAGTTTTCGGCAATTTTCTGCGGATCTTCCGGAAGCGGAATATCCACTTCGCACCCCAAATGCAAGCTGAAGATCGTGCACTTTGTTACCGGCACACGCAGCCGCTTATATAAAGCATAGCAGTATAGCCGCAGCTGCTCGGCGTAATTGGCGGCCAGCTGCGCGGGAGATTTGCCCCGGTCGGTCTTATAGTCCACGATCTCGGCGTGATCATCAAACAAAAGGATCAGGTCGGCCACGCCCTGCACCAGCGTTTGTGCACTGCCGGTTTCGGCGGTTTTGTCCTGCATGGCAAAGCGCGCGGGCAGGCTGGTGATAAACGCATACTCACGATGAATGCTTTTGGCCTCCTGCACTCTGGCAAACAGCGCCGAAGAAAAGAACCGGTGCAAGGCGCGTCTGTCCAGCTTTTCGGCCATTTCCGGCAGCATCAGGCGGCACTGCACCTGGCGCTCGATCTCTTTTTCCAAATCAGCGGCGGCCAGCGCAAAATCGGCCGACTGTAAAAATGCGTGGGTCGCCGTGCCACGCTCGGCCCCGGTAAGCCCCTCTTTATACAGGAATGCCGGGCGCGAAAGCTGCTCTTCGCGCTGCCCATGCACCACCGCCGTGACCGATACCTTGCCCGGAATGCTGCGCAAAAAGCACCGCGGGTCTTGCCAGGCAAAATTTGTTTGCAGCGTTTGCAAAAGCTCCGGGGCGGGTGTTTTATCCGGCAGAGTCTGCACCACGCGCACCTCTTCCTCGGGGGCATCGCCTTCCATGATCTCCACCTCGAGATCACTGTCCGTTTCCACCTGCTTGCTGCCCTCTTCGGTCAAGGTAAGACCCACACCACTTTTTATGCGCAAAAGGGTCGCCTGCGGGTGCAGCAGCGTTGCCGTAGTCAGCCATTCGCACCAGCTCTGCGCCGTGTTCAAAATATTTTTCCGCACGGAGGGCACCTGGCACCAAAGCGCCTTTTTTCGCAGTTCCCCGGCCACATCCTTCATGGGGGCCAAAATGATCAGCCCGTCCTTGGCGCGGGTCAGGGCCACATACAGAATACGCATTTCCTCGCTGCTGGATTCCTTGCGCAGGCGGCAGCGGATCGCGCTGCCCGCCAGAGTGCGGTAAAGCCCTGCCTCGCCCTGGGTGCGCAGGTTCATGCCGATGCCTAAATCGCGGTGAAACAGCACCGGTTCGTTGAGGTCTTGCAAATTGAACTTATGGTCGGTTTCCGCCACAAACACGATGGGAAATTCCAGCCCTTTGCTGCGGTGGACCGTCATGATCGAAACGCACCCGGGCTGGCGCTGGCCGTTATCCTGCCCGGAAACACCGCCGCTCTTGGCCGCTGCATCCATATTGTGAATAAGCGCGCCCAGCCCGGCCTGGCCTGCCTGCCCTGCCCAGCGCACGAACCCCTGCAGCGACTGCCGGCGCACACTGCCGCCCGGCATAGCGCCCACAGCAGCAATATAGCCTGTATCGGCCAGAATTTTTTCCAGCAGCTCTGCGCAGCTCATGGCCCGAGCCGCTCGGCGCAGCGTTTGCAGCTGTGCATAAAACTGCTGCATTTTTTTTTCGCCGCTGGCCGCCAGCGCGCCGTATAAGCTGCCGGTTTTGTTTTCGGCGCGCAGTGCAACCAGATCGTCCGGTGTAAATCCGTATAGCGGGCTGAGCATGACCGCTGCCAGCGGAATGTCCTGCGCCGGGTTATCCAAAACGCGCAGCAGCGCCGCGAGCGGCTGCACCTGCGGCACCTCTAAAAGATTTTCCTCCACATCTGCATAAACGGGAATCCCCCGTTTTTCCAGCGCGGCGGCATAGGCCGAAAAGCCTTTTCGGCCGCGCAGCAGAATGCAGAAATCGCCCCAATCGCAGGGGCGCAGCGTGCTGCCGTCGCGAACCAGCTGGCGGCTTTCCACCATTTCGCACATCATGCGGGCAATGGCATTGGCATCGCCGTATTTCTGGTCGGTTTCCAGCGCTACGAATTTACAGAAGCCTTTGTATTCGCTCTCTTTTCCCGTGAGGGTATTGCGGTATACCTGCCCCGGTGCACCTGCCACCAGCGCCTGCCCCGGGCCGTAATCCACGCCGCCCAGTTCCCGGCTCATGATCTGCGCAAAGAAAAAGTTGATCGCATCCACCACGCCCGGTGCCGAGCGGAAGTTGGCATCGAGCTGCAGTGAAACATTTTTCCCCCGGCACTCCTCCCCCGGCTGAACGGTGGGCCAGCACTCCATCTTTTCCATAAACACCGCCGGGTCTGCCTGCCGGAAGCGGTAAATGCTCTGCTTTAAGTCGCCCACCAAAAAGCGGTTGCTGCCCTGCGGGTCAGCCAGGCGCGTATAAATGGCATCCTGCAAAGCATTTGTGTCCTGGTATTCATCCACCATGATGGCCGCATAATCCTGCGCAAGCCGGGCGGCATTTTCGGTGGGCTGGCCGTCCTCATCCTGCAAAAGCTGTAAGGCCAGGTGCTCAAAATCCGAAAATTCCAGAATTTTTTCCTCCAGCTTTGCCGCAAAGAAAACCTCATCAAAGCGCTTCACGGCCTTTGCAAGTGCACGCACTAAGGGTGTCGCCGCCCGGCAGTCCTGCTCGAATTGTTCCGGCGTGCAGATCAAAAACTCTTCCGGCAATTTGGCAATGATGTCTTTATAGGCATCGCGCATCGTTTTTGCCACGGCTTCGTTTTCGGCTTTTTCGCCGCGAATCACGCCGAGCGGCTGCCACTCCCAGTCTTTCAACATTTCGGCCGCCGCTTCCCAGGCACTGAGCTTTCCGGCTTTTACCTCTTCGAGCTTTTGCCGGAGCAAACCGATAGAAACTACATCTTCCTGCAAGGTGGGGACATACTTTTCCCGCCCAGTTGGGCTGAGGTCAGCCGAGCTTTTGGCCGCCGTTGCCATCAGCCAGGCAGCGCGCACGCGCTCCAACGCCCCTGCTGCCAGTTCTCGGCTCCAGGGGGTATCTTCCATTGGGTAGCCCAGTTCCCACGCGCAGCAGAATTCTTCGAGCGTAGCCCAGGGTCTGGGCAGGCTGCGCAGAAAGTCATACAGTTTTAAAATCAAATCTCCGGTCTTACTGTCGCTGCGGCTGCGGCCATATAAATCTGAAAATCGGCAGAAATCCGGGTCTTGACAGCTTTCCTCGAGCACTTTTGCCAGGGAATCTTCCCGCAATCGCGCCAGCTGGCCGCTGTCGGCCGTAGTAAAATCCGGCGGAATATCCAGCGCAGCAAAATTCTTTTGCAAAAGCGACAGGCAGAAAGCATCCATCGTGCAGATGGCGGCGCGCTGCAGGCGCACTTTTTGCTGCCGCAGCTTGCCCAACCGCTCGGAATTCGTGCGCCCTGCCTCGCGGATCAGGCTGTCAATGCTTTTAGAAATTCGCCCACGCAGCTCGGCCGCGGCCGCATTGGTAAAGGTCACGATCAAAAGCTTATCGGCATCGATCGGGTTTTCTTCGTCTGTGAGCAGGCGGGTCACACGCTCGACCAGAACCGCCGTTTTGCCGCTGCCCGCCGCTGCACTGACCAGCATACTGCCGCCGCGATGCATGATCGCCATTTCCTGCGCCGGAGTCCATTGGGTCTTACTCATTCGCCTTGTTCCTCCTCATCTGGCTCTGGGTCATGGTCAAAGTAATTTTTCGGCATGGAAACCACGCTCTCGCCCCAGCCTGTTTCATGGCGGCAAACCTGCGCATAGGCGCAGTAGTCGCAGGGCGAAGAACTGCTCGATTTGCGCAAGGGCTGTGCCTGAATTTTGCCTGCATACAGCTGCGCAGCCATATCCACCACCAGCTTGTCAATGTGGCTGCAAATGCGCCCCATCTTGGCGGCATCGGCCAGTTTTGCGCGGCTGCGGGGATTGACAGAGCCGTCTTTTTTAAAGCTCACGGGCACAAAAATTCCCGTGCAGTCTTTATCCATGCCGTGTATGATCGAGATATCCTCGATCAGAATTCCGTCCAGAGAAAAGATCTTTTCCTTGGCGGCATCCTCCCGGCTTTGCAATTTGGGGGCAGGGTCTGCCATCAAATACATCACTCCCGCCGGGGCCGGGTTTTCAAAATTCCGGCCGCCGTTTCTGGTCAAAGTAAACAGATACAAAAGCATCTGGCAGTCAAGGCCGCAATACACTTCTTCCAGCTTAAAGTTTTTGGTACCTGTTTTATAATCCACCACACGCAGCCAGGTCGTATCGCCCCGGCGGAAGGCATCCACACGGTCGATCGTGCCGATCACGCTGATCTCATGCCCATCGGGGGTTTTGAGCCGTACCGGGGGCACGGCATCCGGCCCTGTGCCGATGGGCTGCTCAAACGCAACTGGGGTAAACTGGCTCTGGCACAGGTCTTTTTGCAGAAACAGCAAAAGCTCTGCCACGTTTTTTTCCAAGCGCGTTAAAAGATACTGGAACCGATTGGACTGATCGGGCATATTCTTTAGCACATATTCATCGGTCAAAGCCTTGGCCAGCTGCTGCATTTCCGGCGCGCTCAGGGTTTTAAAAGTATCCCCCATGCGGCGGATTGCCTGTTCCAGCACCCAGTGTACCAGGCTGCCACTCTGGTTCGGGCTGAGTTCGGCTTTGTGGCGCGGGCGGATGTGCAGCACATACTGCAAAAAATACGCAAAGCGGCAGCTGTAGAAGTTTTCTACCTTGCTGGGGCTTATCCGCATATTTTTGCCCAGCAAATGTTCCAGCAACATGGTATCCGCCACCTGGAACGGCTGCTCCAGTGCGGTGCGGCGCAAAGTATCCAGCGCCCTTGTCTGCTGCGGCTGGGCCTGCAGCGCGGCATACAGCGCCGCCGTGGTTTCATCATTCTGATGCCAGCTTTGCCCCAGTTCCTCAAGCGCCATAGCCGGGGTGGAGGCCAAGTCCGGCAGGGTAAGCGCAGGCGGCTGCGGATCAAAGCATTCCAGAACGCCTTCCAGCGCACTGGTAAGCTCCGGCCCGCCGCTGCCGCCCGGCCAGGACAGCCACAAATAGCTTTTGCCCACGGTAAGCGCTTTATAAAAGCAAATTTTTTCGCGGATCAGACGGTTTTCAAAGCAATCGGGCATTTTGATGCCCTGGTGGATCAGCATATCACGGTCGGTTTGGGTCAAAAGGCCCACTTCACCCGGCGATTGCGGAAACTCGCCCTCTGAAAGGCCCATTACAAAGCAGGCTTCTACATCGTCCAGGCGCATACGGCCCGCCGTGGTAAAGATCACGGCATCCAGCGTTTCCGGAATGTGCCCCAAATCGGCTGAGCGCAAAAGCAGCGTGAACATTTCGCCGTATTCGGCGGGCGTGATCTTATCCTGCCCGAGCAAAAGGCCGATCTGGTTTAAAAGGTCGGCCGCAATGTTCCACTCGCGAATGGCTTCTTCTTCGGCGGGGATTCCCTGCTCCTGCCGCAGGCGGGCAGCCAGGCTCTGAATAGCCTGCTCTGCGCCAAGCTTTTCAAGCAGAAAATAAATCTGGCGCGAAATTTCCATGGCAGTCTTTCCGCGGCCCTGCTCCATAAATTCTTCAATAGGCCCTACCAGCTTTTGCCTGGCGCTTTCGGCCAGGGCCAGATTCTGTTCATCATCGCCTTCCGGGTCTTTGTCATAGCCGGAGGGCGGGCGCTTGAACTCGCTGCGCCAATCCTTTGCTGTGAGCGGCCAGGTATAGGCATAATTTTCGAGTGCGCACTGCTCGGCCTCGCTCAGGTCACACAGGCCGCTTTTCACAAGGCCCAGAATGTTATCGGTCGTCATGCCCCGGCGCAGCAGCTCTACGGCTGCTTTGATGGCTCTGGCCGGGGCCGTATTTTCAGGTGTTGTCGGCTCATCGAAAAACAGCGGAATATCCGCCAGCGTAAACTGGTAACGAATGGCAGAGAGGTAATCATCAGCCGTGCGGCAGATCACCGCCATTTTGGCGTAGGGCATCCCCTCGCGTGCCTTGCGGCGAATGGCCGCCGCCACTGCGCGCGCTTCACTTTCCCGGTCGGCCGCTTTATATAGTGCGATCTGCCCGCTTTGCTCTATCGGCTCCCATTCTTCGCCCATCAGGATCCCGTTCAGCGCAGTCAGTGGGCTGCCCTCACCGTGGCGCAGGTCTCTTTGCAGCAAAATCGGCTTTTTTACGCAGGTCTCCACCTGGCGGGCCAGACGCATCAGTTCCCCTGCCACATCCTTTGCGCCGCTGAAAAGCCCCGTTCCGTGCTCAAAATCTTCTATGCCGTCGGCGCACAGGGCCACAGTCACATCGCAAGCCTCCATCAGGCGGCGCAGCAACTGCCGCTTGGGGGCGTTAAAGGTGTCGAATTCATCCACAAAAATGGCGGTTCCGGCCAGATCCTTCGCGATCAACCGATCAGCTGCCAGCTGTACGCGGTCGCCCGGGTCCATAGCAGTGCCCTGCAAAAGCGCCTCGTAGGCCGATAGGATCAGCGCCAGTTCCTGCAGCTTTTCGCTGCCGGAGCCTGCCTGCGGAGCCAGTTCGGCCAGCTGCGCGCTATCCAGCCCGGCACTTTTCAGCTCATTGATGGTTTCGGCCGCCATCTGGCAAAAGGCCACATTACGGCGGTGGCGGCGGTAGTATTTTACTGCATCGCCCAAGCTTTCTACCGCGCGGCGCACCAGCACGGCGCGGCCTGCATCTGAAACAGTAGGAATTGCTGCACCGCCATACACCTGCAGAATATGCTCGGCCAGACTGCTGAAGGAATAGCTTTCGGCATAGCCGGAAAGTGTATCGCCCAGCGCGCTGTAAATGCGCTTTTCTGTGCTGGAGGTAAACTGCTCAGGCACCAGCAGAATGCTTTTTTGCCCCTGTTCAGCCCGTTTTTTGATTTCAGCCATGATATAAGCCGATTTTCCGCTGCCGGAAATGCCCAAAATCAGCTGCAGCATATGCTCTCTCCCCGCTTTACAAAACTTTATTTTAACATGCTTCTTTAGTATACTTCATATTTTCTGCAAAGAAAAGAGCACCGGCGCAAAGCGAAAGGCTCTGCCCCGATGCTCTTTTTTGAATTTTCTTGAAAATTTTCTGTATAAGCGATTTATCAAGTATCTTTTAACTTTTATTCAGGCTGTTCCAGGTATCCTTGCCGATCACGCCGTCCATCGTGAGGCCGTTGCTGGCCTGTCAGGCCAGCACGGCGGCCTCGGTTTTTCGGCCGAAATGGCCGTCTACCTGCAGCTGCGGCATGGCGGGCCACTCTGTGCGCAGGCCGTTCAGCCAGGTTTGCGCCAAAGCCACATCGGGTCCTCGGCTGCCCTCCCGCAGGTCGGCATAAAAGGGCGGCTGTGCCTTATAGATCTCTGCCATAAAAAGCCTCCTTTGCGCTTTTCTTCACTCTATGCGCCGCGGCGGCTTTTTGTTCCTTATCTGCTTTCTAACCAGTCGAGCAGAGCAAAGCGCAGCTCATACGGGCCGGTGATCAGCTCGTTTTCCTGCGGCTGCGGGTAAAGCGCCGGTTCGGCGCTGGGCAGGCACAGCCCCGGGTATAACACGCAGAAGCAATTATGCCCGGCGGCCTGGCCCAGCTCTACGCGCAGGGCATCGTATTCCCCGGCCGGCAGCGAAAAGCCCTGGTAATGTGTTACTGGAAAATGCATGCGCACCAGCTTTACCTGCACGCTCTGCCCGCCGCCGTTTTCGCGCATGGCCTTTTCTGCCGTCGCCTGCAGGCGCGGCAGCTGCTGCCGGGCTGTTTGCAGTGCTTCGCTTTTATCCGCCGCATTTTCAAACAGCTCTTCCACTTCGCCCAGCATGGAATCACACACATGCAGCTTCAATGCCTGGTCCTCTGCCGAATCACTGTTGGCGACTACATGTAAGCGCAGGGTATCGGCGTGCACCTGGCTGCATACGGCGCTGGTTTTAGCAAGGCTCACCCCTGCCGCACCGCTCAGCACAAAAGCTGTGAGCACTGCCAGTTCAAGGCACACCCTTTTTTGCCGCAATAGCACCTGTGCTTTGCTGGCAAAGCACACCAGCAGGCCTGATTTTTTCACAACAAAAGCCTCCCTACACTGTAAATCTTATCTGCTTTGCAGTATGGGAGGCTTTTGGAAATTTATACCAGTACCAAAAATTATTTTTCTTTTTTGGCCTGCGGGCGCTTTACCAGCTTTTTAGCCGCCGCACGCTCTGGCAGCACACGGGCACCGCCGCGGTCGGGCTGGGCAAGATATATATGCCGGTATTCTTTGTGCAGTGCCGCACGGGCCTGCTGGGCTGCCTGCTCGGTGGTGAAAATGCCGAACACCGCTGCGCCGCTGCCGGTCATCATGCTGGCAGCCGCACCGTTTTGCGCCATCAGCTCGCGGATATGCGGGGTTTCCACGGCACCGCTGCAATATTCCAGCGCGTTGCCGCATGCGGCGCAGATACCGGCCAGGCTTCCCTCACGCACGGCATTTTCCTGCGCGGCGCAGTCGGGGTGCACAGGGCTGCCCACCTGGTCATATTTTTGAAAGGCCTCCGGCGTGGAGATGCCCACGCTGGGCATTACCACCACAAACCAGCACTGCGGGCAGGGCGGCAGCGCACGGATCAGATCACCCACGCCCTGCACGCGGCAGGTGCCGCCCATCAGTGCAAATGGCACATCGGCACCGATCTTTGCCCCCAGCGCGCACAGCTCACTCATGGAAAGCCGCGCGTGATACAGCTCATTCATGCCCACCAGCACACCAGCGGCATCGGCGCTGCCGCCCGCCATACCGGCGCGCACCGGTACGCGCTTCTGCACGCTGATCTTCACGCCGCCTTTCAGGCCCGTATACTCTAAAAAGAGCTTCGCCGCCTTATAGGCAGTGTTTTTTTCGTTGGCAGCCACAAAGCTGCCCGGCAGCTCGAGCCGGATATCCGGCGCTTTTTTTAAAGTAATGCGCTCATACAGCGTAATGGCCTGCATCAACATATCCAAATCGTGGTATCCATTGGGGAAAGTGCCCACGATATCCAAAGCCAGGTTCAGCTTTGCGGGGGCCAATACCGTTACCTGCTTCACAAAATCCTCTCCTTTTATCTGTAAACGCAGTTTGCTTTACAGAGCATTTTACAGGCGGAACAGCGAGAACTTCCGCACTTCAATGGCTTTTACCGGGCACATTTCGTGGCAGCAGAAGCAGCGGATGCACTCGGCAGCCGCGATTTTTGCCTTGCGCTTTTTGCCCTCGCCCAAAAGATGAATGGTGTGGCGCGGGCAGATCTCGGCGCATTTGCCGCAGCCGATGCATTCCGCCCTTTTTACCATAGGCCGGGGCGCGGCAAACTTTTCGGCCACCTTTACAAACGGGCGCAGCCAGGCACGGTAATCGGCAAAATCGGTGCTGCCCAGTTTGTTTTGCTGGTAGCTGCCGGGCAGCTTATAGTCGGCGATAGGCGCAAACTCGGCGGTATCGCCGCGCAGGTCAGCCGTATCAAAAGCGGCGGCACAGAGGCCGCGCGTATGAGCAGCCTCTAAATAGGGCACCCGCATGGGCGGCATGCCAATCAGATGACAGGCAGCAAGGTCGAGGTTCAAAAGGTCTTCACTGCCCAAAACCAGGCCCACCTGGCGGGGTTCGCCCCCGGCAGGGCCGTCACCCTCCATGCCTACCACGGCATCCATAATGGCCATATTGGGCCTTACGGTCTCCAGCAGCTCTACCAGCATGCCGCCAAAGCGCTCACGGTCGCTGAAGCGGGTATGCCATTCGGCCTTTTGCAGGCCGGGAATACAGCCGAACAGATTTTTTACCGCACCGGTATAGCCGGTCATCACATGGGTTTTGAGCTTAGGCAGATCAATGATGAAATCGGCCTGCAGCACAGGCTCGATGAGGCTGAATTCCTGCACCAGCCCGCCGCCTGTTTTGCGGCTCTGCCATTTGCAGGCGGTATAGCACTCGATGCCCTCGGCCTCGCAGGCCTGCTCCATGCCGCTGGCGCGGTAGGCTGCTTTCATCAAAGCCGGGCTGTACACACCGCCCATGGAATCGGCCAGCACGATCTGCCCGGCAGACACGCCGCGGCGGCGCACCGCGCGGATCACGGCTGTGATAACGGCCGGGTGGGTGGTAACGGCATGCTCGGGCGGATGCTTTGCCAAAAGGTTGGGCTTTAAAAGCACATGGCTTTTCGGCCCCAGCTCATCAGCCGCCGGCAGCGCGGCAAAAATGCCCTCTACCGCCATATCGATCTGTGCCTGGTCGTAGCTTTTGACGCTCTGCAGGATCACGGGTCTTGCCATAAGCATTCTCCCCTTTTTCTTTAATCCTGGCTTTTTACAAAAGGCCCCGCTCTTTTAAAAACTCACGGATCCGTTTTAAAGCAGTGGTCAGGTGGTCTACGCTGTAGGCATAGCTTATGCGAATATAGCCCTCGCCGCAGTCGCCGAACGCATCGCCGGGCACGACCGCCACTTTTTTATTTACCAGCAGCTCCTGGCAGAACTCCTGGCTGGTCATGCCGGTAGATTTGATGCACGGGAACACATAAAACGCACCCTTGGGCTCAAAGCAGTGCAGACCCATATCGTTAAAGCTTTTTACCAACAAACGGCGGCGCTGGTCATATTCCAGGCGCATTTTTTCAATTTCGGCATCGCATTCGCGCATGGCCACTGTAGCCGCATACTGGCTGGTAGTGGGGGCCGACATAATGCAGCTCTGGTGGATCTTGGTCATCACCTTGATAACAGGTGCGGGGCCGCAGGCATAGCCAAGGCGCCAGCCCGTCATGGCATAGGCCTTGGAGAAGCCGTTTACCACAATGGTACGCTCCTGCATGCCGGGCAGGCTGGCAATGGAAACATGGCGGTTTTTGCCGTAATTCAGCTCGGCGTAGATCTCGTCTGACACCACCATGATATCCGTGCCGCGCAGCACCTCGGCGATCTCTTCGAGATGCTCTTTTTCCATGATCGCGCCCGTGGGGTTATTGGGGAACGGCAACACCAGCAGCTTGGTTTTGGGCGTGATGGCCGCGCGCAGCTCTTCAGCTGTCAGGCGGAAATCGTCTTCTTCTTTGGTGACCAGGTGCACGGGCACACCGCCGGTAAGCACCGTGATGGGCTCGTAGCATACAAAGCAGGGCTCTACGATGATTACCTCATCGCCCGGCTGCACCAGCGCGCGAATGGCAATATCAATGGCCTCGCTGCCGCCCACCGTGACCAGCACCTCAGAGCGGTCGTTATATTCCAGATCGAAGCGGCGTTTCATATATTTGCAGATTTCATCGCGCAGCTCGATCATGCCCGCGTTAGCCGTATATTTGGTTTTGCCGCGTTCCAGGCTGCGAATACCCGCATCACGAATGGCCCACGGGGTTTTAAAATCCGGCTCGCCCACGCCCAGGCTGATGCAGTCGGGCATTTCAGCGGCCAGGTCAAAAAACTTGCGGATGCCCGAGGGGCGCATAGCGGCTGCGCGCGGTGAAATGATCTTATCGTAATTCAGTTCGTTTTTCATTAAAGTACCGTACACTCTCTTTCGTCAACTTCTTCGTCCTGATACATCACGCCGTCGCGCTTATAGGTGCGCAGAACAAAGTGTGTGGCTGTAGAAAGCACATCGTCCAGCGGGCTGAGGCGCTTGGCCACGAACAGCGCGATCTCCTGGAAGTTTTTGCCCTGCACCACCACCTGCAGATCATAGCCGCCGCTCATCAACAGCACGCTTTCCACCTCGTCAAAGGCAGCTACGGCGCTGGCGATCTCGTCAAAGCCGCGGTCTTTTTTGGGGCTTACATGCAGCTCGATCACAGCCTCTACACAGGCAACATCTGCCTTTTCCCAGTCGATGAGCGTGCGGAAACCGCGCACAATGCCCTCGCTC